>CAZAQS010000021.1:0-9462 GCA_964486825.1 uncultured Anaerolineaceae bacterium
CCATCGCAGCCGCCCCAAAAACCGCCGACATATCCCCTAAAGCAGCCTGGACAATTTCAACGCTACGAATCCGCGGGGGAAAGGCGCGTTCTCGCACCACTTTTCTGGCAGGCTCCAAGAGCAGGTCACCTGCCTGGGCGATGCCGCCGCCGACGATAATTCGATCCGGTGCTACAATGTCTGCCAGGCTGACCAGGCCCAATCCCAGAGCATGCCCGGCACGTTCGAAAACCTGGCAGGCAGCCTGGTCACCAGCCTGGGCTGCTTCAAATACCAATTTCGGCGTTATCGTTTCCAATTGGCCGCCGGCAAACTGTAAGATCCGGCTATCCGGAAATTGCTCGATCATTTCCCTTGCCGTCCTTACGATGCCCTGCTTAGCAGCGAATGTTTCCAGGCAGCCATGGTTTCCGCACCCTTCACAGACACGCTCTGAGGTTTCATCGATGATGATATGCCCCACCCCGCCTGCCCATCCCATTCCACCGGTGAAATACTTCCCGTTTGCCATAATCCCCGCTCCAATCCCTGTGGATACCGTCACGTAAGCAAAATCGGCGTAGCCTTTACCGGCGCCAAAATAGGCTTCCCCGAGGGTCGGGGTAGGGGTATCTAACGAGAAATAATAGCGATTTGGGATGTGTTGAGACAACAGGCTACGCAGGTTTAGACCAATAAACTCCCGTGAGAGATGGGCAGTAGCGGTAACCATCCCATCCGCGGTTACAAATCCGGCGAAGGATACTCCAATCCCTTCCAATTGGTTTATTTCCAGCGAACACTCCTGGTATAGCTCATGCATCACCTCCAGGATCTGCTGGATGACCCGATCCGGAGGGGATTTTGCAGGGGTAACTGCCCGTTTGACCGCCAACAGCTCTCCCTCGCTATTGATCACAGCAGCTTTGATGTTCGTTCCGCCAACATCGATGGCCAGGGCGAGCCGCTCATCCTGCGCTACATTCATAGCCATATCGATTATTCTCCAGGAAACGATATTGTTTCAACTCTGGTCCCAGGAAGATAAAATTCCAGGTCTTGGATGCTCAACTGACCACATACAATTTGTTGCAGCTGGGCTGCGGCTGCCGCTGAAGCATAGCGCATGGCTGCTTCCAGTGAATTCCCTCGTTTCAATCCAAGTAACATGACAGCCATAAAGGTATCTCCGGCTCCGGCCGTATTGACCCATTTATCCACCTGGGTTATGACCCGAAAAGGGGCCTTGCCAGGGGCAAAGATAATGGCCCCTTCACGTCCCATGGTTATAACCAGTAGCTTCAACCCTTTCTTTTCCAAGCAGCTAAATGTACGGGCGGCGCGGGATAGGTTCCAGGTCTCTCCTGAACAAAAGCTGGCCTGGAATTCTATAAGATTCACTTTGATCACATGCGCACCAGCCTCTACAGCTAATCGAAGCGCTTCACCATAGCAATCTAAGCAGACCTCCAAATGAGGTTGGTTGATTACCTGCTGGATGATATCAGCGTAAAAATGGGAGGGTAAAGTTGGAGGCAAGCTGCCAGTAAGCACCAAATATCGGGCCTGGGCAGCGTAATCCTGAATCTTCTGCAACAGGCAATCGCCTGCTTCCGGTTCAATGCTGGTCCCCGAATCGAGCACGACTGTGGTCTGCATTTGCCCCGATAAGATCAAAGTGGAGGAGCGACGTGTCTCATTCTTCGTCCAAGCCATATCATTCGGGATATGCTCTCGTTGCAGCTCTTCGACAATAAATCGCCCTGTATGGCCGCCAACGATGCCCAGGCTCAAAACCTTACCGTTCAGAGCCTTTACCGCACGCGCCAGGTTATTCCCCTTTCCTCCTGCAGTATGCAGGGCATTTTCTGCCCGGTTCACTCCCCCAATTGCTAATTCCGACAGCATGTAGTAGGAATCAACAGCCGCGTTGGGGGAAACAGCCAGGATGTCATAAGCGATTTCCGGACCACCCGCAATTGACATTGCTGCTAATCCTCCAAGAATCGTCTATAAAGGATGGCAGTGGCATTAAACTCGATGCGCTCGAGAAGGTCGTATGCATCTTCCAGGGTTGGAGCCGCAACCAGGACTCCGTGGTAGGGATAAAATACAGCGTGCCCGTGCTGTTGAAAGCTCTGGCGGCAGTCTCTAAAAATCTCAACGATCGCCTGCCCAAATTCCGGACTGTCCACTTTCAGGCGGCGAGGCAAGACGGGGATCGGCCCGTATTTCTTCATGGCGTCCAGGAAGGGTTCCATCGGATTTTCCCGGCAGGCAAATACAGTGGCCATCCTGGGATGGGCATGGATGACAGCGTTCATTTCTTCGAATTCAAGATATAGGCGTCTGTGGGTTGGCCAACTCCGGCTTAGATTCCCTTTCCCATCTAAAATCATACCTTCCTTGTCCACCAGGAGCAGGTCGTCAGAGCTCATTCGCATGCGGCTGTTCTTGGCGTTATTGGTCGGTGTAAGGTAGAAAGTGGTTTCCGATGCTCGGACGCTAAAATTGCTGCCGGCCGCGTTGGTCAGGTAACGGTCGTAAACCAGCTTACAAACTTCGAGCAACTGTTGGCGGGTATATGTGATCATGTTTCACCTGTTTATTCCGAGATATTTTTATAGGGGAGCGCTGAACTACGCTCGATTAGCTTGATTTCTAATTGGATGCTTCGCGGTCCTTGGTTATAACCGCCCTCGATGCGTTGGATGAGAAATTCGACTGCCTGGCAACCAGCCTGATATTTCGGTTGGGCGACTGTTGTCAGCGGCGGTTCTGTGTAGGAAGCAAGGAGTATATCATCCACTCCTACGATACTGACCTGATCCGGGATCTGGTATCCCAATTCCCTCAGGGTCCGTATGGCCCCGATCGCCATGGCATCGTTGGTTGAAAAGATGGCGCTGAAGGATTCTCCACCCTTCGCCAGCGCTTCGGCAGCAGCTTTGCCACCGCTCACCCGGTTATCTCCACGCGGCATTAGGGCTTCATTCCATGTCAGACCGGCCTCTTTTAGGGCTTTCTTATATCCTTCAACGCGCAGTCCACTGGGAGTTGCGGCAGAGGCCGGCTGTATGCAGGCGATCTGGCGGTGGCCGAGGCGGATGAGATACTCGGTGGCAAGGCAGCCAGCCTGAAAGTTGTCGATACGGAAGGTGTCGACATCGACGTCCACCATATCCCGGTAGAAAATCACCACCGGTATCCCTGCCTTCACAAAGGGGTGGATTTGTTCTACCTGGGTACTAGTGGCGATAAAGATGATCCCTTCAACCCGTTTGGAGCGCAGCAATTCCAGGTAAACCAGCTCGCGCTCTATTGAGGCGTTGGAATTACACAGGATGACGCTGTAACCGCTTTCGTATCCTGCGTCCTCCACTCCTTTGGCGAGCTCGGCAAAAAATGGGTTCGAACTATCCGGGACGATCAGGCCGATCATCTTGGTGCTTTTTTGACGCAGGCTACGGGCGATGTCGTTAGGGGAATAACCCAACGCTTCTATCGTTTCCAGCACACGCCCGGTCAGTTCGGGACTTACGTAGCGAGTCTTATTGATGACGTAAGAAACAGTGGCAACGGATACTCCCGCCTGCTTTGCAATGTCCTTTATCGTAATTACTGGCATACAGATATCCTCTCGGTCAGTCGGGCATAGCTGGCCCTGTGGTAGCCCGGATGAAATCCTCGCTTTCCGTACTGGGTCCTAATATGCTCTCGATCCATAAGAGAGTTCTTTGTGTATTCTTGAAAGTATCGACTTCACCAGGCAACTCGGCAGCCAGTGTACAGTCTCTCACCAGTACTGTCGAGTAACCTCGAAAGACGGCGTCTCCCAAGGTAAAAAGTATACAACAGTCGGCAACGAATCCGGCGCAGATCAGGTTTTTCACACCCAGGTTACGCAGCAAGCTGTCCAGGCGCGTCTCGTAGAAGCTACTATAGGTATGCTTGCGGATGTAATAGTCCCCAGCTCGAGGGGCAATCTTGGAAGGTATGCACAACTGCACAGCTTCACCGGAGTCAAACTCAAGCGGGTCTACGGTAGTTTCCCGGAAATCCACAGTTGGATCAAAACCGAGGCTCTCCTCCAGGCGAATACCAAACGCCGAGCGACGTATCTCTATCCTTGGGCTACTGTTTGTTGCATAGATGACCGGCAGACCGAGATTTCGGGCAACTTGGATTAGGGGCGCCAGCCTACCGTTCACGATCTCCCACCAGGCCTGGTCCCACTTCGAATTGACCAGGTCTTTCGCCTCTGGCTTTTCGGCGGCGTGGTAAACGTCCACCAATAACAGAGCTGTCTCGCCAAGATCGAGCCGCAGCATCTTGGAGGTTGCTCCTAAAGGAGCATCCCCAGGGTAAAAGCGGTAGTAGCGGACAGGCAAATCGATTATTCGCATAAGGCGGTCCTCCTTTTTAGATGGATGTGATATTTGAGTGATAGATCAGGCTTTGATCGCTCCCGCCGTGATGCCTTTGATCACATAACGCTGCAGGAAGGCAAATGCGATTACCACCGGAATGATTGTTATCATCATCCCCGCCGCCACACCCGGCTCATTGGAGGTGAAGTGACCCTCCAGCAAGCTTATCCCAACCGGAAGGGTACGCGAAGCGGTGGTGCCGGTTAATACCAGGGCCAGGATATACTCACTCCAGGAGGCTAAGATGTGAAATGTAGCCATGGTTGCAAGGGCTGGCTGCGACAGAGGAATAATCACATTCCAGAAGACTCCCCACATGCCCGCCCCATCCATAATCGCCGCTTCTTCCAACTCGCGGGGAATGGTTTCCATAAACGCGCGCAGGAAGAAAGTGTTCCAGGGGATGCCGACAGCAGCATAAATCAGCGCTAGTCCACCCAGGCTGTTGTAAATGCCCAGAGTGCGGGTAAAGATGGCCAATGGAATGAGCAAGATCGAATGTGGGATCAAAAAACCGAACAGCACATACGCCCAAATTGGGCCTTTAAATGGGAAGTCAAACCGCGCCAGGGCGAAGGCAAACGTAGATGATAGGAAGAGTACCAGGATCGTGGATAGCAAAGTTGTAAAAACGCTATTGAGGAAATAACCACCCATTTTCGCGTAAACCCAGGCGTCTCGATAATTCGTCCATTTCCAGGACTGTGGTATTCCAAAAGGATCCTGGTACAGCTCCGGGGTGGACTTCAAGGAAGTCATTAAGATCCAAACCAGCGGAAAGATAGCAAACAGACCCCAAGAAATCAGCCCAGAATGCAGGGGTAGCTGTGAGATAGCCCGCCTCCATCGAAATTCAGATATTTTATTACGTAGGAAAACAGCAGTAGCAAGCCTTGCTTTTCCATGTTCAGTGATTGGCGGAGCTTGCAGGGATTTCATAACTCCATCTCTTTTCTAGCCATAACTGGTGGTCTCCCGCTGTTTGCCGAATCGCCAGACAAGGACGGTGGCGATAATACCCAAAACGAAAGACAATACTGCTACAGCGCTTCCGTAGCCCCAGATTTTTTTCTCCCATAAGAGATACAGAGAATAAGAAATCAGGGTCTCGCTCAGGTGCAGCGGTCCCCCTTTGGTCATGAGGAGCGGATAAATGTATGCTCCAAATGCACCTTGCATGGCCAAAATCATCGAGTAGATGTACACACCCTTCAGATTCGGTATTGTGATGTAGAGGAACTGGTGCCAACTGTTCGCGCCATCGATTGCAGCCGCTTCATAAAATTCTTCCGGTATTCCCACCAGGGCAGCCATAAAAATGACCATAAAGAAGCCGATGCTCACCCATGAGGCCGGGAATGTAGTTGTCCATTGCACGATCCCATCACCGCTTAACCATGGTTGGACCCAATGACCCAAAGAAGAATTCTTCAAGAGGTTATTCAGCAAGCCGTAGTTGTTCCCAGAGAATACAAAACGCCACATTAGCGCGAGGGTGGCTGCCGGAAGAACCACTGGAATGTAAAATAGGAACCGGTAAAATGCCATGCCTCGCCGCAGACGGGTGAGGACATACGCTAATAACAAGGAGATCGGCAGTTGAAAAGTCCAGTTGAGGATTAATAATCGTCCATTGTTACTGAGGGCATTTAGAATATACGGGTCCTTAAAAATATTCGCAAAGTTATCAAAACCAACAAAAGGCGCCGCGCGAATCGGCCCGCCCTGCCAATCCAACACGCTGTAATACAGGGACAGCAGGCTTGGATAAAGCATGAAAAGACTGTAGACGCCTATACCTGGCAGTAAAAACAGCAAAATACCAAGGTTGCTGCCATAATGAGAAGAAAGCGGTTTTTTTCGTAAACCCAAAACGGTTACCCTCCAGTTACTGTTACCGGCAGTCGATCTTCCCGGCTGCCGGTAATCGAGGTAGCCCAGTTAGAGTTGATACTTCATTGCCGGTATTTCGACATTTCCTCCAGGAAAGCAACCACAGCCTCGTCAGCGCCCTTGCCTGTCATAAGAGTCTGTAGACCTGTCCAGCAATCATCCCAGCCGCGTTCCTGCATTGCCTGGGTGTCCGGAAGTGCGTATGGAGTGGACGCCTGGTCTTTAGCTGCCAGGAAGGCTTGCAAGAGTGGATCGACTCCTGGGATAGAGTTAACATCCACATTAACTCCCATCGGTGATTGAGTCAAGAGGATCCACTGCTTTCCACCTTCTTCACTGAACCAGAATTTCAGGAATTTGATCGCTGCATCGAGCTTATCCGGATCGTCGCTTAACTTGGAAGCCAGGCCTATGGCAGTAGTCTTTTTCATTTCGACAGTAGTTCCATTCGACCCGACGGCAGGATATGGGGCGAATTTTACATGATCTCGCAGGTCGGAGGCTGCACCTTCTCCGCGGATCTCGTTGTTGAGAGTCCACGCGCCGTTCAAGTAGAATGCAGTCTCCTCCGCAACAAAGAAACCGACCGATTGTTGCCAGGTGATCTCGATTTCGTTATCGGGGATCCACTTGTTATCCACAAAGACCTTCATACGCTCGAAGGCTTCCTTGATTTGAGGCGCCTCGAAATCGTTATTCGCCAAGGCTTCTATACCACCTTCCTGACTGACCACGATGTTATGCCATTGGTGGCTGCCACCCACATTCCAGGATGTAGGGGTTTTGCCAGAGGATTTCACCTTATCGCAAACATCCATGAAATCATCCCAGGTTGTGGGGATATCACCTACTCCGGCTGCCTCCAGAATACGTGTGTTCCAAATCGTCGGCATCGGCGAAAATTCGCCGTTCAGGCCCCATACATGGCCATCAGTTTGGAAGAACGTATCTCTGATCAACACGTCACTCCAGGCTTTATCACTGTCAATATAAGGCGTGAGTTCGAGCACGTAGCCTGCCTGCCACATCGCCGGCAATGGTCCGTGGATGATATCCGGGCAATCGCCTGCCGCACAGTCAGCTATGATCTTCTTTTCCGACTCGAGGCTGTCTGGGTTAAGTATATTATCGATGGTGATTTCAGGATTCTTTGCGTGAAACTCCTTATACAGCCACTGCATTCCCTCATAATGGGCATCGGTCTCTTTAGTCCAGTGGTTCTGGTAACGCAGTGTCACCTTCTTGGCAGCCTGTGTGGGAACAGCAGTAGGCGCTGGTGCTTGAGTGGGAACAGCAGTAGGCGCTGGTGCTTGAGTGGGTGCTGCTACTTGAGGTGTTGCCGGCTGGCTACATGAAGCCAGGACTGACGCGCCAACTCCCAATCCGAACAACTTGAGCGCATCGCGACGCGTCAGTACCTGGGGGTCCTTTTTATCCTTCGTGTTCATGTGCATCCTCCTTACTTGTAAATAACTCAAAATGGTTTGGTTTGTGGTGATCAATGGGTAGATTCTATTCTTACAAGAATCCGATGCTGGGGTTGTTCTTGTTTACTATGCACACTCCATACGCACTCTCCTCTTCCTCTTTGCTTCTCCCGGTGTATCTTTGCGGTTCTAATAAGTAAGTCTTATTCTGGTTGGGTAATTCAGGAAATTCATCAGAGAGCTGGTGATCTCTCTATCGGGAACCATACTTTGTAATAAGGGGACCGGACTGTGTGGATACGTCCGCTACCGCTGGGGATGCCCCCTACCTCGGCCAGTGGCGTGAAAACCAGACGCTCATGGCTGTTCTCCGGTGTGACACCTTCCGCCTCCAGACGATTGTGATCCTGGACCGTGAATCCATCTGGAGGATGGGCAGGCAGTTTGAGGCGCGCCAGGTGCAGCCGTGCGTTCGGGTTAAATTTGTCGTTAAGACAAAAGAGCTGGGGGCCGAGAAAGACGGCTGCCTCATCAGCGGTCAATATGTGTTGGCCCAGCGTCTGTCCTTGAATGACCCGCACAGACAATGAGAAAAGGATTTCGAGCCGGTCGCCAGCCGACAATAGGCTCTCAATTTGAGCATAGCCATCTCCCGGATCATACGCCAATGGGATTCCGTTGAGCGCTAGGTTCCTTTGCCCGGCCCACTCAGGGATGCGCACCTTCAATTTAACCGGTTCGGATGGCGCCTCCTGAAAAAGCAGATGGGCGCTGACCTGGCCTGGTTCTCTCGTGACGGTGGTTGTAAATCCCAGCCGGCCTCGATCAAGCTCGAGCCTGGCTTCTCCATCCATATAAAGATTGATCCAAATCGTTTGCTGGCTGGTGGTGTATATATAGCGCAAGATATCGTAGAAGGCCCTCGGACCGTGGTGGGAACAGCAGGCGTCAAAGACTGCTCCGGCGCGATTCTGCAGGCCGCGCAGATAACAGAAACCGCCGTTATCCACCTGGCTAAAGTAAAGCTGGTTGAGCAAGATTCGCTCTGCCAGGTCCATATACCGCGCCTCCTCCGTCAGGCGCCAAAGCTGCAAGTTCAACCGTAGCCAGTCTGCGTCTGCGCAGGTCTCGTTTTGTTCTGGGCGGAAATAATAAAAACCGATTCCGCCCGAAATCCACAGGAGCTCGTTCGAAATATATTGGTGCAGATCCAGTACGGGCTGGAGATATTTGTTTTCCCCGGTCAATTCAAAAAGGTCCAGCAGGCCGCGCGCAGTGGTTAGCTGGCAGTGTACTTGCCCGGCGGCGGGGGTGCGCCGGCCATTGGAATCAACCTCATGGGAGTATCGTAGCCCCTTGTGTACCACACTGCTCTCAGCAATCCGGCGGGCTATGGCGGTATACTTCGATTCGCCCGTTATCCTGGAGAGCATGACCAACCCTTCCAACGCGGTCGAGTAACACTCGTACAGGCAGGGTGCGCAGTCGGGATAGTATTGAATATAATAATCGCCCAGGCGAGTGGCTGCCTCCAGAACCACGGGATCTGGGTGCACCTCGTAGTATTCCAGCAAGCCCACCAGTCCCCGACTCATCCCAAACCACTCCTGGAAGTCGTGGGGGTCCGTATAAGGGCCAAAAGAACCGTCCTCCCGCTGAAAATCGAGCAGCTCATGAACAACGCTCTGAACGCCATAATCCATACCTGTGTATTGCCCCAACAAAGCGATGCT
>CAZAQS010000021.1:9472-18367 GCA_964486825.1 uncultured Anaerolineaceae bacterium
TGCTCGAGATCCAGCGACCCATATAGTCTGCCCCCCAATGCCAGAAATCATCTGGATGTGTGAATTCTTTGCGCATCTCCTCCGTGTTCAATTCTTGAAGATGCTGAATAGAACGCAGCAAGCGCTCATGGAATTCCCCTTTAAGTATCAGTTGGTTAGGTTGGGCTAGGTTCATAAAGTCTGGTCCTCAAGTAGGAATTGGAGTCCCGCCAGGCTGGGGTTCGTAATGAAAGCGAAGCTCTGCGGATCCTCAGCAAAGGAGCTCCACAATGGTCGATTGTCGTTCGGGGGAGCGAAGCGAGTTCCAGTGAGCTCTTTAATTTCTCGTAGTGGTGGGCAGTCAGCATAGTGGGAATTGGGGATAACCCCAAGATCTCCGTCCTGCTCCACAAAATAGTATGCTCCCCCGGCCATCTTCCGGATGGGATCGTAATCGTGGACTGCCTCTTGCGCATACAGCCCAGCCATCAAGGAGGGTTTATTGGATGGGTTTATAAGGATATGGGCGTATCCTGGCGGGATCGTTATGGAATGCCCGGGTACCATGCGATAGAGAACACAGTCGTCCAGGAGATAGGACGAACCATACTGGCGGCGCTGCATGTAAAGGTAGATCTCACCATAGAAATGGGTATACACTTCTGGAAAACCAATCTCGCTCCCTGGCATGGCTGAGTGATAGTGGCCGTGAGTCTTGATATATTCTCTCCCTATTTTCAAGGGTGGCAGGCACACCAGACCAAAAGTGAGTCCTAATTCAGTAATCTCAGGTTCTGCACTGCCTGCTTCCTTTAGCTTGTAATTCCAATAGGTTGGGGTTGTGTCAGGTAGACTGCTTGGTTCATGTAAGATGGCCCGCATTTCGCCTATTCGACGAGTTTCCCGAGTGAACCTGATATCACCGGGGGTAATCACCTCCAGGGTGTCTGGATCCAAGAGCAGAGGGAAACCTGCCTGTGCTATGAGATCGATCATAAATGCAGCCCCCCTTCATGGTAAAGCAGCGAGATATCCTCGGTTTCCCCGACGCGAAGCTCAAGATCCCAGGTCACTGATGAGTCAGGAGCTAGGGTAGAACAATCGCCTTTCTCAATGGCTATATCCAATCGATCAGGATACCCATTACAGGGCTCGATGCCAAGATTGTAGTAACCTGGCGTTTTCCCGGATTTATCCTCCGGCCAACCACCCATGTTAATGGATAGCCCTACGTAAGGAGTTTTTTCTGGAGAAAACAGGAAGGCTAAATATATCTTGCTGGCTGGGTCATGTACCAAACACCATCCTTCTTCCAGGCGGGATGTGTAGAGTTTATCAACGAGCTGAGCTTCTTTAGACAGAACCAGGCTTAGATCCACCGGATTAGACTGGATATCTTTCGTGTGGGGCCATTCATGCTCACTCAAGAGCTCCCCCAGCCGGTTGCCTTTTGACCAATCTACTCGCACCTTGATACCTTCTGGCAAGTAAATGCGCATCCCGGGTTGCGGAGCGATCAGGGGGTGGGATGACCATAGATAACGAATAGGAAAAGTGGTTGGATTGGTCAGTAAGTAATGGATATGTATCCTTCCAGGTCCTGGGAAACGAATCCATTTCTCGAACCTGTAGGGGATGCGAACCCCACCGGTGCTTAGGTGAAGTGAATTATCTTCTGTTTGGGTTTTCCAAGGTAGAGACCAGAGCTCGCCATGGTCCGGTAATTCGACGCCTATCCAGGGATATTCGGGATACAGGCAGGGACCTATGGTAGGAAAGCATTCGTCGAACCCGCTGGCATCATAATCGGCGTAGGGGGCCGCGTAACGGGCGAGTTGGAAGGGCCTTTCAGGGTTACGTGCAAGCAGTTCTTTCCCACGCCAGAGGATGGAGGCGATCTTTCCACCTAATTCTGGAATGATCACGGCTTCCAGATCGTGATCGCTGATTCGAACGGCCTCCAATTCCCCTTCCATAATCGTATTTGAAATCAAAAGATCTCGCTCCTAGCTTGAATCTCAACCCATTCCTTTTCGGGATGGAATTCCGCATAAACGCGCTTTAGAACTTGTGCCTGGGTAATTAGATTCCAATTATCATCCTCGGGTTGCGATGTTGACTGATTGACCAATGCGTCGATTATCGTAGCAGCATTTTCAAGGGGGACATCGGGCAAGATGGCTTTCGCCGGGCTGATCACATATCCGCCGCCTTTCCCCAAGAGATGCAAACAGGCCGCTACCTCCCTGCGTACATCTCGCGCCGTGCCTCTCGGGAGCGTAAGCTGTGTGCTGACACCGCCGTTAAGACAGAGGTCCTGTCCAAAAAGACGCTTGACCTCAAGGATATCCATGGCCTCCGGCTGTAAGGGGTTCAGAATTTGAACGCCGATCTCAATCAAATCGGGGATTAATTCCGTTATATCTCCATCCGAATGGACCATGACAACCAGCCCTTTATCTCTCGCTCGTGTAAAAATCTTCCGCAAACCAGGCTTTAAATACTTTCGCCAGCGAGAGACCCCAACCAGGACCCCGTGCTGGTATCCCCAGTCATCACCAAAACGGATCCCATCGAAGGGATACCCAGCGATGTGATCGATCATTTCCAGATAGATTTCTGTCAATCTCTCGAATAGTCCTTCGACAAAGAGCGGATGAACTACGAAATCTACCAGGAAGTTTTCCATCCCCCGCAGAGCCCAACCACGATCGAAAAACCCGTGCGCGATGCCACAGAGCGTAAAATGCTGGTTGTAGCGCGCGAAAAATCCGCCAACATTATTAAATGTGTCAGGTTCTACCAACTCAGGGAACTTGTAATTCTTTAAGGAAGGCTCCTGAAGTGGTGCATCTTCCAGGTGGGGAAAGTTTCCCGAACGCCACTTGGAACCGAATACATCGACGTACGAGGTTTCAGAAATCCAGCGCGTTTTTGGCTCGAGGTTGAAAAAAGGGAGATGGTTGATGATTTTGCGGTCGTATTTATCATCATGAAAAAAACCAGTTAGCCGCGTGTGGACTTTCTCATCGATCATAAGATGATAGGGGACGACATCGGTCTCTTGAAAGGCTAGGGCCATCAATATTCGATCGCGAGGGGTCTGATTCGCTTCCACGAGGGCTGCTCTGAATTAAGCTGATGTTTTTATGTTTCTGGTTGCCAGGAAGTTAGCAGTCTAATCGTTTATCTAAACGATTAACTCATCATTGAGATTGTACAATAAAATTAAAGGCGAGTCAATATGGAAAGCTTAACATTTTCTATTCGCAACCGGTTTTGGGTCAGTCATACCTTGCTCCACAATCGATAAGCCGGATCAGGTTGTCGAACAGCCGGCGAGCAATCGGATGCGAAGCCAGGTTATCGAATAGACGGTACTGGCAGAAGATCAATTTTCCCCGACCGAAGGGGATAGATTCAATGTCGCTGTACCAGAGGAATTCAGAGGGACCATCCACCGTATACTTACTGCGGATCGCCCCTGCCATTATTTCCCCGCCAATTTCTCTCATGCTGTAATGAGGCTGCAAATCGATGTAAGCTTCACGAGCGAACCCACCGTTCGGTAGCCCTTCAAAGGGAGGGCAGGCTGGGATCCAATGATAACAACCTATCCAACTACCGATTCCTAATTCCAAGTGTAAATCGATGCCTCTTTGATGGAATGCGTGCAAAGCTCTCTCGTCCATCGGGTGCAACGGCCCTATCATAGCTACTCCCCCTCCTTCGACAGCCTCTAGCAAGGCCTCCCATTCAAGCGAAGAAAGCTTCGATGGAAAAGGCGCGATGATGATGCGCTCATGCTCATTTCTATCATCAGGTCTGGGTTCGAACGGGTACGACAAAAATAGTCCGCTTTCTTCTCCCACCAACCCACCCGGCTTGCCAATCCAGGCCACTCGGGTCAATACATCATCCAAAGATGTAAAGGGCAATGCCAGGAAATTCTCAATTGATGCGGCGAGCTGCTCGCCTTCATACTCAAGCCGGGCAGACACTTTGTAGGCGCCGGGGATATGATGAGTATCTACCGACACGACACCTAGTTCGTGAATGCCAGCACTGCCTGGTGCAGCCAACCTGCTCGACGCAACTGTTTGCATATTCTGGTCGGTTGCCTCTACCACTACCTGCCCTGCCGCCGGATGCCCTGCGCGTTTGACAAGAGTGATATTCACCGGAACGCGTTCACCACAAGTTACAGCTGGAGAGGCCGCCCTCAATACCAGGCAGTTAGGCGAGTTGAGGCGATGTAATTCCCGGTAGACCTGCTTGGGATTACGCCACATATCGAGGATGCCTGCATGAAACTCCCATCCTACATCATTAAGCTGGGTCAGCACGAATCCGGAAATCCGCGAATTACACAGCAGTGCTTCTAATTGGCGGGTGTCTCCCCTGGCTTGCAAGGTTTGAGAATCGGCTACCATATCTCCTAGCGACCCAAAAACGCGTTCCAGCTTCCTTTCGGAAAACCCCTTGACCAGGCTATCTTTTAACACACCGATCTCATGCGCATCGATCAGGTCGGTCCTGTCTGCGAAACTGGAAAGAGTAGCTTCCAGGTCCGTCATTCCAGCCCCGCCGATCTCAGAAATAAAGATTTTTCCAGCGTAAGTACGGCTCTCGCGCTCGAATTCCTTTAAGATCGGCAGCGTGCATAAATCGTCCCGCAAGAGCGCTTCGGAGGGCGCGCCGCTGCCCAGGTTGCGTAGCCACTCGTCCACTCCAGAGGAGATAATATTGCCAAGATAGGCATGTATATCCAGGATTTTCTGCTTTACGCTTTCTCGATCCGGTAATACATGGGCTCGGTCGAGCCAACCGAAATCCTGGTCGAGGGTCAATGAACCTCCTGAGTTATCGAGAATTACCCGGGTAGGATCCAACGCCCGAGCAAAGCTCATGAAGTGATCTGAGGCCTCCGCGCTGGCAGGAGGATTCTCTTCCAGGATTCCCCATATCACAACAGAAGGATGATTGCGGTCGCGCTCTATTAGCTCACGGATCTCTCGCTCGCCATGCTCAAGCAGGCGTGGGCTCGTTCGAATCCAGGCCAGGCTGGTCTCTGCGTATACCAGGATCCCTAACCGATCGGTAATATCGAGATAACCTGGCGGAGCGGGGCGGACGTGAGAGCGGATCATGTTAAACCCGGCCTCTTTCACCAAGGTGATCTCTTGCAGCATCATTTCAGGATTGGGAGGTACCATTTGGGTTACCGGATAATGAGGCTGGAGCAGAACCCCTTTCAAGAATACCGGCTCTCCATTCAAGAAGAACTGCCCATCCTGGACAGTGAAATCACGCATGCCAAAACTGCCTTCTTTGACATTCACTCCACCATCAAGTGAAGTCACTTCTACCCGCACGTTATATAGATACGGTGTATCGCAGCTCCAAGCCAGCGGTCGGGGGACTGGTATTCGGAAGGAGTGCTTTGCCAGACCCGGCGGAGTAAACAAATTGGTTGATACTCCACCCACCTGTTGGCCGGCAGGACCGGCAACATGAATATCCAGTTGAATCTTTTGCACCTCGCATAACCGGTTATTGAGAGCCACCTCTACACGCACGTTTTCCCTGCGCAAGTCAGGTTCCAGGACCAGCGTTTGAATATAAACCCAGGGTCGACTCTCCAACCATACGTTCCCCCACGGACCGCCATAAGTGTAATACCAGCTTTGCTTGCTGGTGGGAACATGCTTCAGCAAAATTCCATCTACAGGTTTGGTTTTAGAAAGGCTAGCCACCCGCAAAACGAGCTCATTTTCCTTCCCTGGCACCAGCGATTGGGTGACATCGAACCAGAATGGAGTATAGGCCCCTTCGTGACTGCCCAAATAACAGCCATTGACCCACGCTTCTGTCCGATAGCAGACCCCTTCAAAATGGATCAGAGACACCTTCCCTGCCAATATGGACGGGGCACGAAACGTTTTCCTGTAAAAAGCAACCCCTTCATAATATGGGTGTGTGAGGTTCCAGAGAGAAGGGACTTCAACGGACAATGAGCGATCTAGGGGAAACGATCCCTCAGCCCATCCATTCTTCAGCCCTGTACAATCCGGGTCCAATATGAGCTGCCACTCACCCCCAAGGTCAAATCGATCTGCCTGATCATCCATACTCTATGCTCCAAAATAAGATTTAGAACGTTAGTAGCGAGGTAGGCTGCCCATGCGCGGGATTAGGACTGGCGAACAGGACTTACCCGAATCTCTCTTGTAGAGATGCAGCCCTCTTCGCAAACCAATCCTACGCCCCCTCCATATAGCTGATCGTCCTCGTCCTCTGCCTCGAGCACGACTTGTCCATCAATCCAGGCTTGCAACCATCTTCCCTGGGCCTGCAGGCACAACCGGTAGGAGTCCTCACCTCGCCACTCATAACTTGATTCCGCCAGGACCCGCTCTCCATCCAGGAATTTGACAAGCCTCAACCGCATGTCGTCGCATAAAAGCAACGCATAATAACGCTGCAACCCCTGCACGCGCAGCGCCATCCCAAATTGCCTGACCAAGTGTGGTGTAATCGTGGCCTCCGCCCGGTAATCCATCCAATCGCGAGTACCCTGAATGATCAAACCCCGGCCCCGGTTTTGCACTATCCAGAAAGGCACGCCGTTCTGTTCAACAAACCGGTCGACCGCATCCACCCACGCTCGTCGCCACATATTCCCACCAGTCACCGGTGGACTGAACATGGCATCCGGCGCGCCGTCCCAGGTGAGGTAATCCAGATAGACTACGCCTGGAGAGAGCCCCGTGCCGCTCAATTCCAGCCCGATCTCGGCGATAGGCGCGCCGGCTGTATCTACAATCTTCCATTCGATCTCCTGACCCTCGCCTGGCTGCAGCTTCACCAACGGACCGTGAATTTTATACAGAGAGTCGCCAGCCCCGTAAACCGAAATGAACAATTTACAGCAGACAGCCTGCCGGTTGCTCAGGTCTGCTGACAAGCCGGCCCTGGCAAGCTGGCCTGGGTAAATTGTGGGCGAGGCTGCCAGCCCATAGCCAGTGTTTAAGATCGCTTCGGGCGGGATAAAAGTCGGCGTGGAAATCCGTCCAACCTGCTCACCGGGCAACGCAGAGAATCGCAAGGCCAGACTATGCTCCCCCTTACGGCTTTGCCCGAGGATATTTTCGGCGCTGAGGATTCCCTGCCCGTCGGGGGATTCTTGGTCGATTCGAAAACCCTGAACCGCTCCCGGCTGCTCGAAATGGAACCGAGCGCCATCTTTTGGCAGGATGGGCGCTTCCCCGGCTAACGCCCGCCCAATATTGGCTATATGGTACGCCTCGATCAGGGCGTCGCTAATTGCCCGCCCGCCGTCTGCGCTAGAAATATACAGCCGGTCTGCCACTGGCCCACGCCAATCCGGGCCGCGGTCAATGCCTGGCAGGCCGTTCTTTATGCCCAGCAGACAACCGGTATTTCCCGAGTTGCAGTCCGTGTCCCACCCACAAGAGTTGACTATCATCAACGATTTCTGGAAATCGTTGTCACCATATAGAAGGCTAAGGATGATCAGCCCGTGGTTTGGAACGATATGGCAGTTGCCAGGATATTTGTCATAACCGTACCGGCTTTCTAGCAATTCTCGCGCCTTGCGCCAATCAGCCTCGCCTGAGCGCCAATCGCGCAGGTCGGCAATCAACCGGTAGATTACAGAGCTGGTTGGGATCAGGGTTGTGGCAAGATCCAGCAAGACATCCAAATTCGACTCTAAAAAAGCTTGCGCTTCCATGGCTGCGATCACCTGGGCTGCAAAAATCGCTTCTCCATCGTGGCTGACACTGGCTGCCCGGCGCGCAAGACTTGCGGCTAACTCCGGATCACCAGGGCAAACCATCCCCCAACCGTCGATAAAGATCTGCGCCCCGATCTGCTCGGCAACCACCTTTCCGTTCAAGGCGATCGAGCCGCTGCGAGGCGCCCCAATGCCCTCTTTGAGGCGCAGGTAAGCCGTATGTTCGGTTGAGTTTCCTAACCCGCCCCACCATAGGATTGTCCTATTTTCAATCAGGTAATTCAGCCAGGTCTGACCAATTTGCGCCGGTGTTAAATCAACTCGATTTTCATTGTCAGGCAAAGCGCGCAGGAAGGAGAATGTGCCGGATAAATCATCGTCCACGACCACCAGGGGTTTGTTTAACCTGTCGTGCACGTAGTAATTGATTTCCCCCAAATCCTCCATGATCCGGGTGTATGACCAACCTTCGAAAGGCCGTCCCAAGTAGACGCCAATCAATTTTCCCAAAACGCCAGCATAAACCCGCTCTTCGTAGTCAACTGGTATCTTTGCCATAGTTCGCCCTCAGATAAATCGCTTTGATGACCATGGATCTGCTTTCAAAAAGGCCTCCAGCATGACACGCTTCTTCTCCAGGCTGACACCAATGGCATTTCCATCCCCATAATCGATAAGGATGAACCCGCCGTCCGGTGTCGACCAATGTTCCAAGAGCAGCTCAGCCTCAGCGCGAATTTCGTCCTCCTCCTTGAAAGGTAAGGTTTGCTGGATATCGCACAGGGAAGCAAAACAGACTTTTCCCCGGAACTGCCTTCCAATCGCCTCGATTCCCAGGGTGCGGGGCTGCTGAGGCTCGATGACGTCGACCCCGATCTCGATTAGACTGGCCAAGATCGCATTGATTTTGCCACAGGAATGCATCCACACATGCCAACCGGCTGCGTGGATGGCCTCAAAAATGCGTTGATAACGGGGTCTAAAAAAATCCTCCCATAAGCCAGGTCTGATGAACAGCGTTCTCTGTGTCCCCCAGTCGTCGGTAAAATTGAATCCATGGATTTGACCCGGGAAACGTCTTGATATATTTCGAATGATTCCCAGGTCGAACGCTACGATGCGGTCTGCCAGCGCCTCCATCCACTCCCGTTCGAGCA
>CAZAQS010000021.1:18377-33250 GCA_964486825.1 uncultured Anaerolineaceae bacterium
CTCTCAAAACCAAGCAGGGCATGCATGCGTTCAAACAGCAGCATGAAAATCCCAGTTGTCACATACTTGCCCTCACTGCCCGCAAATCGATCCTCCATTCCCCGGTAGAAGGACTCATCGTCAGGGTCAGGCCATTGAAAGCTCTCCAGGTCCTTTAGGTTCGCCAGGGGATGGAATTTAACCTGGCCCATATTGGTTGTTTCGGTGCGCTGCCAGCCGCAATGCCACTCATCGATAGAATTTGAAAACCGCTTATCACCCGAGCCAATCTGGTTCCATTTGACGTGGTGGAAATCATTAACTCCTAGCACACCAAACTGAACCGGTAAGCGGTCCGGACGCTGAAACTCTATGGCCTTGCGGGCCACTTCATAGGAAGTCATACTCATATTACCGGTAATCCGGGAGCCACTCACCATGTGTTTCGATCAGATCATCCACCAGGCGCCAGATCTGTTCCAGGTCCAATTCTGCTGCAGTATGCGGATCGAGCATGGCGGCATGGTAGATATGCTCTCGTTTACCAGATAAAGCAGCCTCCACAGTCAGCGCCTGCACGTTGATGTTAGTCTGGATCAGCGCTGCTAAGTGGGGAGGCAGCAACCCGACATGAGTGGGTTGGATGCCGTTCTTGTCAACCAGGCAAGGCACTTCCACGCAGCTGCCAGTGGGCAGATTGTCGATCAATCCAAAGTTGGCCACATTGCCGTACACAACCCGTGGCTCACCCGTTTCGATGCTGTGAATGATCAGCGAGGCATATTCCAGGCTGCGCTTCACTTCGGCTGGCATTTGGCCGGTCTCGAGCCGGGTGCGCAGCTCCATCCAGCCTTCGATCTGGTTTTCACAGCGGGTGATGTATTCATCCAACGGGATGTTAAACTGTTCGATTAGATCAGGGCGATCACGTTTGATGAACCAGGGAACGTATTCGCTGAAATGTTCGCTCGACTCGGTGACGAAATATCCAAGCCGGCGGTACATTTCATACCGCACGCGGTTATTGGCCGGCACCCTGCCTTCATCAATCACCTGGTCGATAAGGGAGTAGAGATTCTGGCGTCCCCGTTCTAGCTTCAGGAAGAAAGCCATGTGGTTGATCCCGGCTACCAGGTAATCCATTTCCTCGAAGGGAATGTCAATATCTATTGACAGCTCGCGGGCCGTATTCTGGACCGAGTGGCACAGTCCAACGTTCTTTATCGGCGAAGCCCGGTTGATCGCCCATCCGATCATCGCCATGGGATTGACGTAATTAAGCAGGGTCGCATCCGGGCACAGGGTCTCCATATCGCGGCAGATTTCCAGGAGAACGGGGATCGTACGCAAGCCGCGCATGATCCCTCCGATACCCAGGGTGTCGCCGATCGTCTGGCGTAACCCATAGCGCTTCGGGATTTCAAAATCGACTACGGTTGCTGGCTGGTAACCTCCGACCTGGAGCATGGTAACAACGTACTGCGCGCCTTCCAGGGCTATCCTACGATCTAGTGTGGCCTGGATCTCCGGGCAGACGTCCATTAACTGGGCTACGCGGTGGGCGACGACCTCGGAGGTATGCAGGCGTTCAGGATCAATATCAAATAGACGGATGGTGGAATCGGATAGTTCTGGAAAACTAAGGATGTCAACCAGCAAACGCTTCGCGAATATCGTGCTTCCGGCGCCGATAAATGTAATGATCGCCATCTATTATTTCCGCTTTACTTTGAATATTTCAGGCAGGGACCTGGTAGGATGTGGCCCCTGCCTGGGGAATCTTGGAGAACCGGATTTCAGACATGCCTGCCGTCAAGTGTTTGGATGGTATATCGAAGGATATTATATGCCAGGCGAGCAGCAAGCGGGTCGCGGTCGAGTCGTTCGAATATACGGTACTGGCAGAAGAGAAGGAAACCTTTGCCATAGGGTACTACCTCGATATCGCTGTACCATAGCATTTTTCGTTCCGCGTGCCGGAATTCGGTATTACGCAGGGATCCGGCCAGGGTCTCGCCATCCATTTCCGCCAGCACATACTTGGGGATAATCTCCGCGTAAAAGCGTTTTGCGAACCCACCGGCGGGTAAACCAATAAAGAGTTCCGACTCAGGGATCCAGTGGTAGCAACCCATCCAGCTTCCGGCGCCCGGGTGTAGCTCCAGCTTGATTCCCCTGCTGGTAAATTCCCTTATGGTAGCTTCATATTCGGGACGCAGAGCGCCGATCACCGCTGCGCCTCCAGATTCGACATTCTTGAAAAGTGCTTCCCACTGTTCCTCGCTCACACTCGCAGGTGAGGCTGCCACACCAATAAAGGGACGATGGTTTCCACCCGCATTCTGAACAGCTGAGCCACCCTGAATTATGTCGTTCAAGCTCGTTGAGCCGGTTAGCTGGCCAATAGACGTCAATTTGGCCTGCAGGCCGCTCCAATCGACCTGCTCAAAAGCCAGGATCTTTTCGGTCGATTCAGCCACAGTCTCTTCATTCACCTCTAGCCGGGCGTCGATATCGTAATTTCCCGGAAGTTTAATTTCGACCTGCAGGCCTTCCAAAGTTTGTATCCCATCAACGAGGTCGATTTCCCGCTCAGTAATAGAGACCGTTTCGCCCTGCGGGTCCTTAACTTGAATAAAGAGACAGCTTCTACTGGCAGTTGGGAGGCGGTTAATCAGAGCCAGATCAACCGTTACTCTCTCTCCTAGGTCGGCGGTCACCTGCTGTGCGTTCATGATTACTACCTGGGGCTGGTTCACACGTTGAGCGGCATAGTATGCCAACTTGGGATAGCGCCATAAATCCAAGATACCTGCGTGAAACTCCCAAGCAACATCGTTGAGCTGTGAGAGCACATACCCGGAAATCCTCGGATTAATAAGCAAAGCTTCTAACTGTTGGGTATTTCCGATCGCTTGCACTTGTTGGGCCTCCAAAAACAGGTTGTGCGTTGTCCCAAATACTAGCTCCAATTTCCGTTTTTGAAAACCCTCCTGCAGACTGTCGCGGAAGGACTTCAGCTCTTGGGCATCCAGCAGGTCTTCCTTTCCGTTAAACCGAGCCACCGTTTCGTCCAGGTCCGACATCCCACCATAACCGATCTCCGAGACAAAAACCTTACCCTGGTAAGATCTGCTTTCCCGGTCAAACTCTTCCACAACCGGCAGCTTGCCAATTCCTTCCTCTACCAGCACTTTTGAAGAAGCCCCGCTTCCTAAGGTACGCAGCCAATCGTAGATTGATCTGGATATGGGAGAGCCCAGGTAAAGATGGACGTCCAGGATACGCTTTTGCTGCGTCTCACGCGCCGGTGTGACCGTGGCCCGCTCGATCCAGCCGAAATCCTGATCGATTGCCAGGGATCCGCCTGAATTATCGACAATTACCCGCGTTGGATCGATAGCGCGCGCCAACCGGACCAAAGCCTCGCTGTTGATCGCGCTGGCAGGAGGGTTTTCGTTATAAATCCCCCAAAAAACAACAGAGGGATGGTTGCGGTCGCGGTCGATCATAGCCTTGATTTCGCGCCGGCCGTGGTCGAGCATCCTGGGGCTATCCCGAATCCAGGCCAGGCAGGACTCTGCGTATACCAGCATGCCCATCTCATCGGTCAGATCCAGGTAACCGGGAGGCGCCGGTTGGATGTGAGTTCGGATCAGATTAAACCCGGCCTCCTTGGCCAGGTTAATCTCCCGGACCATCATCTCCCGGTCTGGATGGGTGATCAGGTTCACCGGGAAGTTGGGCTGCAGCAGAACGCCGCGGATAAAGATCGGCTCTCCGTTCAAGAAGAACTGGCCGTTCCGGACTGTAAAATCGCGCATCCCAAAAGTCGCAGTTTGATGATCTTCCTCCCCATCCTCGCTGCGCAGCAAGGTTTCAACGCGGTAGAGGTTAGGCTGCTCGCAGTTCCAGGCCAGTGGTCTGGGCAGGTGCAGTGTGTATGTAAAATGGGAAACCCCGGGCGGCGCGGGAACCGTTCCATCCTGTTCAAAAACCAGGATGCCACGCGGATCTATTACTTTGATTTGTACGCTCACCTGGCGGCACTGCACTTGCCGGTTGTGTATCGAAATTTCCAGTTGCGATTTTTCCCGCCTCAAGTCTGGATCGACAGTCAGACTCTGGCAGGATATGGCCGGTAAGGACTCCAGAAAGACCTGTCCCCAGATACCTCCGTACGCGTAATACCAGCTTTGCTTGGAAAGTGGCGTCTGGTGCAGAAGCATCCCATCTATGGCTTTTTCCTTAGAAAGGGCGGCAACGCGTACAATCAACTCGCACTGGTCTCCATAATGGATATAAGGTGTGATTTCAAACCAGAAGGGAGTGTAACCGCCTTCGTGACTCCCCACAAACCTGCCGTCGATCCATGCTTCGCAGCGATAAATCACGCCGTCGAAGTGGAGCAGGACCGGTCTTCCGATCCACGAGTCTGGGACTGTAAAGGTAGTCCGGTAGAACGCGACTCCCTCTGATTGTGGATATTCAATATTCCAAATAGCAGGCACCTGGATGGGGTGTGAGCGCTGAGCAGGCCAGCCGCCATTTGACCACCCTAAATGCAAGCCCTCATTTTGCGGGTCAAAGGCGATCTCCCAGGAGCCGCCCAGGTCAATTTTCTTCCGGGGATTGTCCAACATAATCTTTCTCCTCACGAATGAACTGGTTTGGGTTTAACCTTATCAAATAGTCAGGTTCCGTATAAGAGTTTGGTGATGGGATTTATACGTGTGGTCCCTGCAGGAATATGGAATGTACCCTTTTACAATAAAGGATAACAGCTGGGGTAAACACTGGATGTCTGGAATATTTAGATTTTATCATCTTGTATTCCAGGAGTCAATTATTCGTATACAAATTCTTCTCTTTTTGTACTCAGAGTGTTATAATTTGTTAAAACCAGCCAGTAAACTGCAACAAAGTAGGACTCGATGACAGGTTCAAACCTGACCTATCAGCAACAGGCATATGGCTTTATCAAAAAGCAGATCATGAATCTTGGTTTTAAGCCAGGGGAGTACATCACCGACATCCAGATTGCCGTTATGCTGAAGATCAGCCGGACGCCGGTCCATTATCAAAAGCATCTTGGATGGAGATGGCGAAGAGGCGGAACGACTTATGCGGGCACATCTAAATCAAGTCAGGCAAGACCTATATACACAAAAGCCGCAACGGCGGTTCTCCGGTAGGCACTTACTACAAATATCGATGCCGCTGGGGGGGATTGGAACGGGCTGCATTGGCTTTAATGGCCACGGAGGCCTTCAAGACTTTGCCATTTACAATAGACCGGCGTTTACCGTGTCAAATCCTGGCGGATCCTACAGGGAGGCGGCCTTTGCTGTCTTGAAAATCAAAGAGAGTGGAAAGACACGTTTGATCGAGGGAACCATCCCGCCAGAGAAAATATACAACTTAGGGTTAAACGCTAGCGGTATGTTGGGGGGTGGACATGAAGGCCTGCCGCGTTTCAGGCATTGTGTTTTCAAAGGAGAATACCCATTCGGTGTTGTGAAGCTCATTGATGAGGCTATGCCACTAGCAATCTCGATTACGGGCTTCAACCCGTTCATTCCCCTGGATGACAAGAACTCGGGTATTCCTTGCGCTATCCTGGAATATCGGCTGGAAAACAACTCAGCAAAGAGGGTAGAGTACCAATTCTCTTACCATCTCTCTCACCTGGCGCCTGGGGCAGAGCCTCGCTACAGTCAAAGCAGCCGCAACCAGGTGATTCCATCTACCGGGATGTTTTTCTATAACCAGGAGCCTATCAACTCCGAGCTATTTGGTAGCGCTGCAGTGGGGATCGTGGGTCATACCCCCTCTATTCAGGCCATGTGGTTTCGAGGGGGCTGGTTCGACAGCCTGTCAGTACTTTGGCAAGAAATATCGAGCGGCGATTTCCGACGAGACGATGGGGAGAGGCATGCCCAGCCTTCCGGTCGGAATGGAGGATCATTGATGTTGGAGGGGGCGTTGGAGCCTGGCGAGGCGATCGTCTATCCCGTGGTCATAAGCTGGTTTTTCCCGAACGTCTACCAATCCTTTGGGGTTTTGGATACTCCCTTATCAAAAGAATCTTCTTCGAACTTAACGGGCGATAGCCAAAGTGTTGAACCTGACTGGCGTCCATACTACGTTTCCCAATGGCAAGACGCTGAGGATGTTCTACTCTATGTTCGAGACCATTATGAGATGCTGAGGAAACGCACCCAAGCGTTTCATGATGCTTTATTCAGCTCGACTCTGCCATCCTATGTCTTAGATGCCGTCTCAGCAAACCTGGCGATCCTCAAATCCCCCACTATTCTGCGGCAGGAGAACGGAAACCTATGGGGCTGGGAGGGCTGTAACGTCGACCGTGGCTGCTGCCCTGGCACATGTACTCATGTATGGAATTATGCCCAGTCTATTCCCCATTTGTTTCCTGCGCTCGAGCGGACATTACGCGAACAGGAGTTGGAACGCTCCATGGATGCGCAAGGTCACGTGAGCTTCCGTGCGGCGCTGCCCGATGGCCCGACAAAGCATGACTTCCACGCCGCAGCCGATGGGCAATTGGGAGGGATCATGAAGGTTTATCGGGAGTGGCAGATTTCCGGAAACCGGGATTGGTTACTAAAAATGATCCCCCTCGCCAAAAAAAGCCTGGAATATTGTATTGAAACTTGGGACCCGCAGCATAAAGGGGTTTTAGAGGAGCCCCACCACAACACATACGATATCGAATTCTGGGGGCCAGACCCCATGTGCTCCAGTATCTACCTTGGCGCATTGACAGCCATGGCAAAATTATTGATAGACGGCGACGAACCGGAGGAAGGTCGCTATTACCAAATCCTTGCCGAGAAGGGCGCAGCGTATCTCGACAGTCACTTGTTCAACGGAGAATACTACCAGCAGGTTGTAACAACGAGTGGCTTAAGGGATATATCTTTTTCAAAATTGGTTGCCGGATTTGGCGAGAATTGCGAACCAGAGGAACAGTTGCTTATAGACCAGGGCCCTAAATACCAGGTTGGGGCGGGATGCCTTTCGGATAGCGTACTTGGAGGCTGGCTGGCCTGGATGTGCATTGTGGAAAGTCCCCAGACCCGGGCGAACGTCCGCCGGAACTTGCAGGCCATTTTCGAGTACAACTTCAAAGAGAACCTGTGGGAACACGCCAATCCTCAACGCGCCGGATACGCCCTGGGCTCAGAACCCGGTCTTTTGTTGTGCACCTGGCCCAAGGGAGGCAAACCGACGCTACCCTTTGTTTATTCCGATGAAGTTTGGACGGGGATCGAATACCAGGTGGCTTCCCATATGATCGTAGAAGGTCTGGTAGAGCAGGGCTTGACACTCGTACAAGCAACCCGCTCCCGCTATAATGGCCAAACTCGCAATCCCTGGAATGAATATGAGTGCGGCAGCTACTATGCCAGGGCCATGGCGAGCTATGGCTTATTAAGCGCGTTATCGGGTTTTCAATATTCAGCCGCTAATAAGACCCTCTTCTTCGGGCCGAAGCTTCACATACCACAATTCAAGGTCTTCTTCTCCGCTGCTTCCGGGTTCGGGACGATCTCCCTAACTTCGAACAAGCTGAAAATATCCATGGTGGAGGGCGAGCTACAGGTGGATCGCCTGTTGATTACCCTGAATGGCAAAAACATACATCTCGAACCGAAGACTGTTGCCCGAGCCGGAAAACCCCGGTCTATAAAGATACCAATGCCCTGATAAATAAACCAATGTCTCCACATTAAGATAGCCATTCCGAGCTTCATTATGTACAGCCACTTATTCCATCTTCCAAATCAGCGTATATACTATATAACCTCACAAGTCCATGAGAAAAGCTGGGATCTGGCTTGTCATTTGGGTAATTTCCCCTACACTAAATCCAAATTCATACAAAGAGGCTAAATAAACGGACATCCCCTCAACCGGTGGCGGGTTTTGAGGTTGGCCCAGATCCGTCGAAAGAAAGGTCGAGTCTACACCTGTGATCCGGATATGGTTGCTGATCTCTTCAATCGTGGTTCCAGGGTTACTCGTAGGGATGGTATCTATAAAGCAGCGTTCGAAAAAAACCCCTGGCCCACACAGCTGCTGCTGTATATCAACAGGCATGCGGATGAGGGTCGATTCGGGGTGGGTGACAATGATCTTCTGCATCCCCATCGATTTTGCCAGGCGAACCAGGGCAACGCTTTCTTCAATTGATAGGTGGCCCGTAGCGATAGCGATGTTGGCCTGGTGAATAAGGTCGAGAATTTCATAGACTTCTGGTAGGACAGCGCCTGCATCATCCAGGACGCTCAGACCGCCTTTATTCCCGGTCCAGTAGGACATGTTCTGCGCATTATGAGTCGGCATCCAGACGATTTTTGCTCCAAGCTGGATTGCAGTTTCGACGGCATGGATATTAAAGCCACCCACTGATTGGTTCAAGACTAACCCGCCGAATACTCGTATGCCCCCGACTACTTTTTCGGCTATCGTTGCCCGGTCGGCGGTCAAAACCTCGTGTGATTTGATTAATAGAGCGCGCATACAGGCCGATTTTGCGGCCTCGACAGCCTGGATGTCGTCCAAAAGGCGCGGTTGAATGTCTGGGTAAGTATGCACGTGCAGATCGATGACGCCAGAAAGGTCGTAGTTCACAGGATTGCTCAGCTCCTCTGATCCCGGAGATGGACAACTTTGTTCGCAGCTGCCGATTCGTATGCGGCGAACGTTGCCCCTAAAGTCTGGATGTTATCTCTGGCGACTGTCTCCGGTTCCAGTCCTTTTCTTAAACATTCGGCAAAGTGAGCCTGTGTAGCTGTGTAGCTGGCCTGATAAGCCTCATCTGGTGTACCATTGAAAGCAGGTCTCGTCTGAGAACCTTCGTAATTGCTGATCCTGAGGACATCCTCTTCATCGGGCAGCAGTTCGATCGAGCCGCGGTCCCCCTCCAACGTCACCCTTTCTAGCTGGCTGGCCCTTTTATCCACGCCTATGCTCCCCCAGCTAATATCTACCAGGCAATTCACCCCACCCACATCCAGCGTCAGTAGTGCCCGGTCCTCACCTGCGCAAATCGGACTGGTGCGATCCATCCTGCTAAAGATCCAATTAACCTCACCAAACAGGTATCGCAACACATCTATCAAGTGAATTCCCCATTCATAGAGGATTAATCTATCCATAGCCATCATATAAGGCTGGTTCTTTAACATGGGAGGTAGCTTGCCTTGATCAAGTGGCACAGTCAGGTTGGCGTGGCGCACCATGCCGATATACCGCGGCCTGCCGACGGCGCCCTGTTCGATCTTACGCTTGAGCTCCCGGTACCAGGTTCGCCAACGCCAGTTCTCGTTTATTGAGAACAGGACTCCGGCGCGATCGCAGGCTTCCATCATGGCATGCGCATCCTCCAGGGTGGGAGCCATTGGTTTCTGGCATAGAACGTTCACGCCACGTGCAGCAGCGTCTTCCACCTGTTGGCGGTGGATATCCGGCAAGGTGGCGATATCAACGAAATCCAGGTCCTCCCGTTCGATAAGCTCGCGGTGGTCTCTGTAAACATGATCTAGCGGAACGCCAAACTCCCTGGCGCGCGCCTGGGCCTTTTCGATCGTTCTGTTGGCCAGAGCCACTATTTCTACTCCATCGATCTGTGACCACGCCTTCAGATGGTATTTTGATATCGACCCGCAGCCCAGCAGGGCCCCTCGCAATATGTGGCCAGGCGGGTAAATTCCTCTACTTGCCATTCTCACTCTCCTGTTTGCCCCCGCTTACTCGTCTAGAATCTGTAAACCCTTCATGGATAACGCTTCCCCAATCCACTCGGGGAGAGTCCAGCCAGCCTCAATTTTTGCTTTCATCTCTCTTTCTTTGGCGCCAACTTTTTTCAGCTCTTGGAGCACTGTGGGTGCATCCCCCCGGGCAATAACAACCACCCCATCCTCGTCGCCTACGATAATGTCGCCAGGATGGACGGGTAAATCGCCGCAAGAGATAGGAAAATTGATCTCCCCGGGACCATCTTTATGTGGACTGTTCGGGCTTATGCCAGCAGCAAATACAGGCAAACCGACATCTCGGATTCCAGCAGCATCGCGCACCAGGCCGTCAGTGACAATGGCAGCCACACCTCTCGATTTTGCAATGGCGCAAACCAGATCACCCAATATGGAAGCATTGCTTAAACCGCCATTTGTTATGACCAGGACATCGCCAGGCCCGGCAAGATCGAGCGCCTTATATAGAATCAGGTTGTCCACCGGGCGAGCGCGTACCGTAACTGCAGCGCCGACAAAATGCCACTCCGGATCTAGGGGCTTGATGCGGTAATTCATCGCACCGAGGCGACCATTCGCATCACAGATATTCCCGGTTGACCAACCTTCATACGCATTTAAAAGATTAGGATCTGGCCTTTGCCCACTAACTTTTACCCGAAACCCAATATTCGCTTCGCCTGCCATAAAGTGTTCCCTCCTTTATTGAAGATTATTTGCAGAAGACTCATCCTTCGACGATATGCCAGGGTGTTTCCCCTCGCGTGACCCTGATCATGTTGGCGAAACACGCATCCATTTTTGCAATCAATGCATCACGAGTACCAGCCGCTATATGGGGTGTTAGCACAACATTGTGCATCGTGAGGAGCGGGTCGTCTGGATCAGGTGGCTCAATTTCAAATACATCCAGGCCAGCCCCAGCGAGCTGCCCAGTCTGTAAGGCCTTTCGCATCGCTTGCGTGTCTACCAATTCACCGCGAGCTGTGTTAATCAAGATGCTTCCCGTGCGCATAAGGCCGAAGGCATGGCTGTCCATGATATGGTAGGTTTCTGGTGAGTTAGGCAGGTGTAGGGATACGATATCAGATACCTCCAGCAGCTCCGGGAAGGGCTTATAGGCTACTCCCAGCTTATGTTCCTCATCGTTTGTGCGGCGCTTTATATCAAAATAGTATACTTCGGCTTCGAAGCTCACGGCGCGCCTGGCTACCGCCTCCCCAATCCGGCCAAACCCGATGATCCCGAGCTTCTTTCCTGCTACCTCAAATGAGTTTGCCCTGAGACTGAACTGCCGCCATTCACCCCTACGTACGCTTAGATCAGCCATTAAGATCTGCTTGTAAAGTGTGAGTATCAAGAGGAAGACATGCTCTGCCACACCTCTGACGGTTCCTTCCGGACAGAGCGCCACCGGTACACCTTGACTTCTAGCGAATTTCACATCGGTCTTGTCATACCCAACCCCTTGATGTTGGATCATGCGCAATCGCCTGCCAGCCTTGATCACCCTGGCAGGCATGGGATGAGTCGCCACGAGGGCAAAATCTGCCTCGGAAAGTGCAGACATTGCCGCCTCGTCCGAGTAATCCTCAATGAAACTCAATTGTAAGGAGGAGGGCAAGCGGGATGAAATGATTTCCGCTGTATCAGGCGGCACGACTTCCATATATGTAACGCGCCATTTTTGTTCAGAATTCACGTAAACACATATCTCTTTTAACCAATGGGAAAAGCTGTCCGGAAGCGCGCCTGATCCCCTCCAGCATCCGCGTAAGGAGTAAAGTAGACCTGAGTTAAGTGGCCATTCATTACACCCTCACTGACATAGCGTCGCCTGCCATCCACGGGATCGGCGCCTCGAATAGCCATCCCTCGGAGGATCATGAGCCGATCAAGGTCAAGGTTAGAGTTATCGCGCTGATCCACGGCTAGGACTTCTGGACCATGTGTAACAACGCCATACTTGTCGTTTAAAAAATTGTGTACAGCAACCGGGATGTCGAATTTTAACCGCACCTGGTCGCCCATATACCACTTGCGATGAATAGATAAGTAACCATGCAAATCTAAATCAGTAGTGATGTTTTTACCGTTAAGGGTGATCTGCATCTTCTCGCCAGGGACCGGGTCCCTTAGCCGTAATGGAAAGCTTATGGGCGACTCTGGAGCTAGCCGCAAGATTACCTGGCCGCGGTCTGGATATGCTGAGGATTGCTCAATCGATATCACATTTCCATTAATATGAAAGATCCCAGTACTTGACTCATAAAGATTGACCAGGATACCATCGCCGTCCAAGGCATAAATCCATTCAGGTATTCGGGCAATCCCTCGCGGGCCAGACCAATAGCAGCAGCTCGTCGGACCGGAGAACCACCTCTTTTCATATCGCAGGGGTGTATAGTACATCCACTGATTGCCATCGGAAGACTGGGCTGCCAGAAGAGCATTGTAGATTGTTTGCTCCATGATATGAACATAACGCACTTTGCCGGTAGCCTGAAAAAGTCTCGAGTTAAGCAACAACCATGCTGTGGTCGCGCAAGTTTCCTGATGATGCTTATCTGGTTGGCCATTCTCAACCGGGATATCATTTGGAGCTATCTCCCTCAATTGTTCTCTGAAACCAAGCGACCCTGTAGGATATAGATGGCGTTCAACAAGGTCTTGCCAGGCGCTTTCAATTCCATGAAGTTCATCCGCAGAGTAGTCTAAAACCGCGAGATCAACAGCCCCGGCAAGAAATTCCGCCAAATGGTAGACATGAACCATTGGAGCTTTGCCTTCGTTTTGAACCTTATCCATAGGAAGGTAGTGATGTACAACGGAGGTAGCGAAATCAAGGAAAATCCGTTCTTGCGTGATCCGGTAAAGTCGAGCGAACTCTTGGACGATTGGTCCATTACAAACAAGATCATGGGCGTTACTGAAGAAGTGATGGTTTGTATCCGATATCATCCCGAAGCGATTAATCACCCACTTCCCGCATTTTACCGCTGCTTTAAGCGACGCTTCGAATTTAAAATTCTCGTAATGCGTTATGAGGCCCAACATGGCATTCCAATTATTCCAGACATCCCACCCGATCCCACGTTTGGCGGGTATTTCGATGCCCAGATATCCGTCTGACTCCTGGCAAGCAACCAATGCGGCGGCGAATTCTGCTACATATCCTAATAACGCCTCATCTTTGCTGCCAGCCGCCACAAGCGAAGCTGCGTCCAACCATTTTCCGGCGTATTCGCCTGCCCAGGCTAACTCCCCTTTCTTGTCTCGAAGGGGCTCCAGCACCCATTCTTGCCCACGGTTTCGAAAAGGTTCGAGCATCCAATCTTTCTTGGTTTCATAGATATGCTTCAAGTAGCTCTGATTTCCCAAACTGCGAGCGGATAGCCGTCCGGCTAGTACAATTTGATCCGGGTTTGGAAAACGAACGGTTGTATTAGGAGGATGAGGGAACATCTTACTGGGTTTCATGAAATTCCATATGTGATTTTCAAAATCTTACTAAATCGAAATGAAGAGAGGTCGAGTATCCCCCGCATCCCGTCAAATCATCCCTAAGGCGCGGTTTATGGAGGTCCTTATACTGGCAGTTCGAGTCGGATGGGAATATCCTGTTGTGCAGAATGAACCGCGCCCAAAGCCAGATTAAGAGAACGTACGCCTTCTTCGATTGGAACTGATGGGGTACGGTCTTCTCGGATAGCAGTAATAAGGTCTAGGGCTTGGGCCATGAGCAAATCTTTCTCCGAAGCCACTGTCAACGTGCTCGCCCACACCTGGTTGGTTTTATGAATGAGAGCATGGTTGGCATCCGTAAAGTCGGCTGTGATGGTGGGCAGAACGACCCGCCAATCGTAATCCCACCGGTTTTGGATGGCGCCGTTCGTGGCCGAGATCACAGCGATGCCGCCAGACTCGAAGCTAATTGTGGTGGCGCTGGTATCTTCGCCCGTGTAATCCTTAATCCCGGTGTGGAACAGGTTGCGTTGTACCGAATAAACCTGACATGGCTCACCCAGGAAGAAGCGAGCCATATCCAGGAGATGGATGACTTGTTCTACCAGCTGCCCGCCGCTTTTGGTCTTGTCTCTCCACCAATCGCGATGCAGGGAATTACATGCGTAACGGGCTATCATAAATCCAGCTTCCGGCGCCATAGACCTACGCATATGGTCCTTAAGCCACTTGACGGCATCCCCATGCCGGTACATAAACCCGACCTGGCATTTAACACCGCTAGCACGGACGTACTCCGCCATCTGTTTTGCCAGTTCCATGGAGAGAGCGATGGGTTTCTCAATCAGGAAATGGACGCCGTGTTGGCACGCCAGTTCAACCTCGTTTGTGTGCGCATACGGAGGCAAGCAAATATAGACTAAATCCAGGTCCATGTATCCAAACATTTGCTCGTGGTTATTGAATACCTCTCCAGGTCCGAATGCTTCGTTGAAAGAAAGAGCGTTCTCGATAGCCTGATCGCAAAAACCAACCAGGCTGATTTCCTTGAGCATTGCCAGGGCCTCGGCATGCCGCCTGGCGATTTTTCCACATCCGAGTATTGCAGTCCGCAAGGTTTTCATTTCAACTCACCTGTTTGTCATACATGAGCAGAATCTTGGCCTTCGAGCCAGGCAATTCACTGATCATTTCATAGGCTTTCGAGGCTTGTTCAAATGGGATCCTTTCCCAAATTAACGGCTTTACACTTAGTTTTCGTTCTTCAAGCAAGCCTATGGCTGTTCGCTCAATCCGCGACAAATCCCACATCGGCTGGTTCCGATGGGAGCAGTTCCATACGGGCATGCTTGAACGTAGAGTTATCCGGTTATGATGCCATTCGCGCGCTAAATCCAAATGATTGCTTGAATCACCATAATAACCCGCGGTCACAACCATGCCCTCTTTGTGGACACAGCGAATTGCCTGTTGTAGAGCGGCGTAAGCACCTGCTATCTCCAGGGCTACATCCACGCCGTAACCTCCGGTCGCTTGCTTGATTTCTATGCCTACATCGCACTGCTGAGGATTGAATACCAGATCTGCGCCCAGCTCCTCAGCCAGCTTAAGACGTTCAAGGATAGGATCGATCGCGATAACTTT
>CAZAQS010000022.1:0-31449 GCA_964486825.1 uncultured Anaerolineaceae bacterium
CATCGGGTAGTTCTACAGGTATGGATTGGTGGGATCCGGATTTTGAGCCGGATGAATTTCGCCGCCTGGGTTACCAGGCGGTGCGGACCTGCTCAACCTGGACCTTGCAACGTTCACCGTCCAATCCTCCAATTCCAGCGTGGAGATTACTTTCAACGGATGCATATTCGTCAGCAATGCGATAACCGCCTGATACCTGTTGCAGGATTTAACAACCAGGAGCGGACGATTTCACATCCGCTCCTGGTCTATAATCTGGTTTAACCGCGGTAAGTGCTGAATTTGAAGGGAGTGTAGAGCGGGCAGAAGGCGACGATGGAGGTCAGCAGGAACACCGCTGCAAGAACGACCAGCACAATGCCGAGAATCCCTGTGACAATCCCGCCAAAATACAGGTAAGCGAACAATGCAGCTAGAAGGACGCGGATGATGCGATCAAGGTTGGACATGTTGCGTTTCATTTCAAAATCTCCTTTGGTAAGTAAGGTCATTATTTGATTGATACTTATAGTGTAGGAGATTTTGAGCGGATTGTCTGTGACAAAGTCACATAACTGCCCTGGATTCCAGCTCATCCGGATCCAGAATCTCAATTGTCCCCCTGCCTGATTCGATCAAGCCCGTTCGGGAGAAATCTTCTACGATTCGGCTGATGACCTCGCGTGAGCTCCCCAAGTCTGCGGCGATCTCCTGGTGGGTGACCCGAACCGGGTGCTGTGTTTTCGACTTAGCTAATAACAAGGCAGCCACGCGCCGGTCCATGCGCCGGAATACCACCTCCTCCAGGACGGCCATCACCGTGGAGAGACGGTCGGAGAGCAGGTCAAAGACGAACTCCCGCCAAATATCATGCCGTCTCACCCAATCCCTGAATACTTCAGCCGGTATCATCACGGCTTCAGCTTCCACCTCAACCGTGGCGATGGCAGGGAAGGACTTGTGGCTGAGAATAGCATTGGCGGTTAGAATGCAGGATTCACCATGCCCGAAGCGGTATAAGGTAATTTCCCGGCCTGTTTCGCCAATTTTGTAAACGCGCACGGTGCCCGAAATCAACAGCGCAATCGCGTCAACCTGGTCGTCTTCGATAAACACATCCTTGCCGGCTGGAATACGGGCATAGAAAGCCGCTGATTGAAACTCACGCGCCAATTGTGGGTTGCCGAATTGAAAAAAAGGCACGGCGCCTGAGATACGGGTAAATTGTTCGGGTGTGAGCATGTTCTTTTAGCAATACGTAAAGTAGGGCGAACCAGTTAGTACAACCAATGATAGCACATCCTTTATGCATCCAGACAGTGTCACTTACCCTTGAGGTAGGCAATCATGGGAGGTGAAAAATATTTCCGCCTTTGCCGCTTGTGGTATTTCAGGAGACGAGCGTGCAGGTCAACTAGATATCCATGGTATGATCGATGGCGATCATGTGCTCATCTCAACAGAGCAGAAAAATGGCTTTCCTGGCGATCGTGCTGGGCGTTACGCTCCTGGGGGGATTTCTGCGCGCCCGGGGAGCAAAACTGATTGCCAATGATTATGATGAGTGGATCTACCTGGACGCCAGCCAGAACTATGCTCAGTACATAGAAAAACTGGACATCAAAAATATTGTCTATCTCAATGAGAACTTCGAGCATCCACCGCTGGCAAAGTTAATTTATGCCCTGGCATTGGTGGGCGTCCCACGCGAGACGGTGACCTACGCTGCATTAATGGAAGATCCGTCAGCGCCGCCCCTGGTTGAAAATATGCAGATACGGGCCCGGTATGTCTCGGCGGCGTTGGGAACGCTGGCAGTTCTCTTGCTCAGCCTGCTCAATCCTTTAGCAGGGCTCTTCCTGGCTGTGCAGTCAACTGCCGTCCAATTCACCAGTGTGGTCTACCTGGAAGCCCTACCCTCTCTTACCAGCCTGGTCGCGGTTATTGCCTATGACCGTTGGATGAAAACAGAACGCGATCCCGAAGGCCAGACAAGAGCCCGATCACCGCTGGATATGGGCTGGTTAGGACTATCGGCCCTGGGATTGGGTTTATCAGTCGCCAGCAAGTACATGTATGCAGTTGTCGGGATTGCGATTGCCATCCACTATACCGGAAAATTATTACTCAAACAGCAAAACAGGAGATCGTACCTGGTATGGCTAATAGCCTGGGTTGCGCTGGCTGCAGTTGTGTTTTTTGTTGCTGACCCATGGTTGTGGGTGAAGACCGGCGCACGCCTGGTAAAAACGCTTTCCTTCCATTTTGACTTCTCACAAAGCGCTCGCGTGGAAGGGTTCGGGTATCCACCCTGGCAGCCGCTGCTCTGGCTGTTAACCTCTGTACCAAACCAACCCTCTGGAGCCATCCCTTACCAGCCGGGTAGCTTTCTTTTCCAGCTTGACTTGCCCATCGCTTTGCTCGCCCTGGCAGGATTTCCTGCTTTATGGAAACACCGCAACCCCTATGCAGTTTGGTTGCTCGTGGGAATGGCTTTTCTCTTTGTATGGAATACCCGCTGGCCTCAATATGTGATGATTATTACCGTACCATGGTGCTTATCAGCAGCAGAAGGGATGTTGAGCGCAGGCAGGTTCATTCAAAAAGTGACTCAAAAATTCCGCCTGTCAGGCGCGTAAAAGACTGACTAAATTGAGTTGTAAATGTTCATTCCTACATCCTGGTATCAGTCGTCAATCCAGGATCAGGCGGGCGTCGACGGCATACAGCCCCTTACCGCAGCCTTTGACCGGGTTCAGGTCCAGCTCCCGAACCTGCGGGAAGTCCTCCACCAGATGGCTGACCCGTACCAGCCAGTCCACCAGCTTTTGGATATCCATTCCGGGCCTACCACGCAGGCCTGCAAGTATGGGGTAGGAGCGGATGGAATGGATCATTTTCAAGGCTTCTTCCCTGGAGAGAGGCGCCAGGACGAAGGCTACGTCTTTGAGCGCCTCGGCATAGATCCCACCCAGACCGAACCCCACCAGGTGACCGAAGCCGTCTTCTCGCTTCGCGCCGATCAGCACCTCCGTGCCGGACACTTCTTGCTGGACGAGGCAGCCCGTGGCCTCCTTGATCTGCATCAGCCGCTCCCAGCACCGGCGGGCCTCTTCCAGGCTTTGAATGCCCAGCTGCACGCCACCCGTATCGGTCTTGTGCAGCGGCCCGACCACCTTCATGACCCATGGGAAGGCGAAGGGGACGGCCTCCAAATCACCCTGGTCAACCAGCTCAACCTGGCCTGGAGCCCTTATTCCGGCTGCCTCCAGCACAAGGCGGGCGCGCTCGGGACTCAGCTGACCGCATTGAGCGGTTAAATAGCACCGGATGGCTTCGTAATCATAGCTGTAGGGGCGGCCGGCGGGCTCGAACAGGCGCGGCCGGTCCACCACCCAGGCCAGGGCGCGCGCCATCGAAACCTCGTCTTCGAAGAAGCATTTCCCGGCCTGGCGGAAGAGGTCCAGTGCTTCATTGGATCCCCCCGCGCAAAAAGAGGGTAAGATGGGGATATCGAGGCTATCCATAGCCTGGATGACGGAGCGGTAGACGTCGCCGATATCGACCAGCTTCGAATCCCCACCGATGAAAAGGACGTAATCGATCTTACCGGCCTCTTCCTCCTTGATGATCTGAAAGACCTGGGTGAGCATAGCGCCGGTGCGGGCTGGCAGGCAATCGACCGGGTTGCCGACCGCTGCGCCGCGCGGCAGGACTTCCGCCAGTCGGGTTCGGGTCCGCTCTCCAAAGGAGGGCACTTCAAAACCCAGCCGGTTCAACTCATCCGCCAGCATAACACCCGGTCCGCCTGCATCGGTAATGATGCATACCCTGCGCCCGTCCAGGCGGTTTTTTACGCAAGTAAGCGCAGCCGCCACGTCGATCAGCTCCAGCCGGGAATGGACCCGGATGATTCCGGCCTTGTCAAATAAGGCCTGTACGGCAGTCTCGTCTGTGGCGATGGCGCCGGTATGACTGGATGCAGCCCGGCTACCGTCCGGGGTCGTGCCGGCTTTGATGCCTGCCAGCAGGTATCCTTTGCTCACCAGGCTGCGGGCCGAATGCAGGAATTCACCCGGATTATCGATCGATTCCAGGTACAGGATTTTGATCCGGGAGGCATCCTGGCGCTGGTCCTGGTTGAACAGGGCCAGCAGGCCGGTCACGCCAGTTTGGGCGGAATTGCCCACTGTCAGAAAGGAAGAGAACCTCAAACCGCGCCGGGTGGCTGGCTCCACCAGGAAATCGATAGTAGCGCCGGAGCCGCTAATGAAATCGATGCCATCTGCTACCATCTCGGGGAGGATGCCGGCGAACTTGCTGGCGTGGGCGGGAGACATAACGCCCAGGCAGTTAGGTCCCAGGAGGGTTATGCCGTGTTGGTTCGCGATGTCTGCCAGGCTCCGCTCTTCGGTCTTGCCATCTTCGCTCAGCTCGCCAAAGCCTGAGCTCAGGATTACGACCGCCTTGACTCCCATGATTGCCAGCTCTTCGAGCGACTGGCGAACAAACCGGGCCGGCACAGCGACCAGCGCCAATTCCGGCACGATGGGTAGCCCCTGGATGGAGGAGTAAGCCGGCAGGCCCTGGATGGATCGGCTCCTGGGATTGACGACCAGCAATTGACCGGTGTATCCCTGCGACAGGATATTGCTCGTGATGCGCCCGCCCGGCTTAGAGAGGTCGTCACTCCCGCCGATCACGACGATGCTTTCAGGCGCCAGGAGGGACTTCAGCATGCTCAGGCCAGCACTCTCTCCAGGGGGGCTAATTCACTCCCGCAGTTGAAGGCTGCGTAATTAGCAGCCCAGACGGCCGGCTTCGAATTGGCCCGCTTGAGGGCCTTGAGCCATAGCTGCCTTGGGAAAAGGTTGAAGGGCGATAACGTGCTCAGGACGCCCATCATGACCACGTTGGCGGTGCGCCCGCTGAGGTCGCCCAGCTCGAAAGCCTCCCTCAACACATCCACCTCGATCACCCGGTACGGGCTTAGGCTGGCGTGGATCTGCTCATCGGTTGGATACCTGTCTTCCGGCAGACCCTGTGGGACCAGGCGGGTGCTGGCCAGCAGGACCGCGCCGCCCGGCTTGAGCATTTCCAAAAATCCGGGCCGTAGCACCTCGCTCTCTTCCATGACGATCAGGCAGTCGGCCGTACCCGGCAGGAAAACCGGGCTATGGATCTCCCCGCAGGCGAAGGTGCTGATGACGGGGCCACCCATCTGGGCCATGCCATGCGTCTCGCCTTTGATGATATTCTTTTCGTCGTACCCGGCCAGGATAGCCAGTTGCGACATCACGCTGCCGAAGAACAGGTTACCCTGCCCACCAACGCCACGGATGGCGAGCGAGAGACGGGTGGGAAAAGCGGCTTTCGAAAGGGCCGGGATTTCGATCTCCTTTGGCGGGACGGGGTACTCCGGAGCGGGAGGCAGGTCCAGCTCAGCCAGGTCGACGGCCTTCAAAACATGCGTCGGACAGGACTGCACGCAGGCCGGGGCCGCGCCGCCGCACCCGCTGCACAGGTTATTGACACGCGGCACGCCGTCCGCGTCGAGCTCCAGGCCTGGGCAGATTAAGCAGGCCCCGCATTTCTTGCACAATTCGGCGTCGACGTATACCCGCTGGCTGCTGGGGGAAGTTTTCCGCACGCAGCCGCCATCACTGACCACGATGGTCGTGTAGGCGCCCTGTTTGGCATCAGCCAGGGTGGTTTTCAAGGCTTGCCGGATATTTATCTTTTCGTAAGCCCCGACCGTGATAACGTTTGCCCCGTGCGCCTTCAACGATTCGGCTAGATCGAAGCGCATCGGTTCGCCCGCCAGGTTCACCGGTGAGGTGGGTGAGGGTTGCCCGCCGGTCATGGCGGTCCAGGAGTTATCCAGGATTACTTTCACGCCCGGCGAGTTGCGGTACACTGCATTGCGGGTGGCGTCCATGCCGGTATGGCATTCAGTGCCATCTCCGATCAGGCTGATGCAGCGACCGGCTTGCTCCGGCCTCGAGAAGACATAGCCAATGCGCTCCGCCTCACTGGCGCCCATAGCCAGGCCGGTATCCAGGGCGTTCATGAAATACAGCAGGGTGTTGCAGCCGATATCGCCGAAGACCACATCGATCTGCTTCTTCTTTTTCAGCAGGGAGACCTCTTCAGAGAATAGGCGGTACGGGCAGCCGGCGCAGATAACGGGCGGGCGAGGGACGGGTGGGGCCACCGGGTGCGGATGGGGGGTAATCAGACCAAACTGAGCTGCCACCAGGGTGGGAGTCCACTCGGTGAGCGTGCTGTAGGAACCCTTGCCTTTCACCCGGTAGCCGGCGTTCTCCAGTACCTCCTGCAGGTAACGGTAGCCGTCTTCAATAATATGGATATCACCCTGGATCGATTCGCAGAACTGGCGGATGAGCTGCATGGGCAGCGGGTTGGTGAAGGCCAATGACAGGATGTCCAGGTCGGCGCCATAGGTGTCTTTAACCTCCCGTACATACAGGTCGTTGACCCCGTAGGTGATGAGGCCGGTCTTTCCGGAGCCCTTATCCCAGCGATGGAGCGGGCTGGCTTCCACCATCTCGACCAGGGCAGGCAAGCGTTGGGCCAGGACGGCGTCATAGTTTACACGCGCCACGGCTGGCAGGACGTTGAAGGATTTCAAGCTCTCCGGCATTTGGACAGCCTCACGCTGCTGCTGGGGCATCAAATGCACCAGCCCTTCGCTGTGGCACAGGTTGCCATTGACCAGGATCACCACCTGGGTTTTATAACGGCGCGATACCGCGACTGCCAAGGCGGCCGACTCGTGCAGCTCCTGGTGGTTGCGTGGCTCGTAGACCGGGATGAAACAGCTCTTGAAGAGATAGCGCGGATCGATGGTATGCTGGGTCGAGCTGGGCGTGAAATCACTGGCGACATAGTAGACCAGCGCGCCGCGCTCCTGGACGAAGAGTGCGCCGCTGGTAAAAATATCACCGGCCTGGTACAAGCCGGGGATCTTCATGGTGACAACACAGTCACGCCCGGCCATGGAATGTCCGTGCCCTACCGCCGAAGCGACAGCTTCATTGACCGACCAATTCACCTTGATCAGGTCCTGCACCTGCGACAGGCCGCGATCGATTACCTCTGAGCTGGGCGTTCCAGGGTAGCCGTCCGCAGCATGCAGGCCGCCGCGCACACAGCCGGCAGCAAAGGCGATATTTCCCTGTAAGACTTCAGCTTGCCCGCTGGGAGCCGTGCATAGTTTTCTCATGGAGTTTGACATGCTTATCATCTCCTAAGCTATACGCAATCCAGGATAAACCATCCCTACCGCCATTTCGAGAACCCGCCGCTCACCCGGGTTCGAAGCAATCTCACAATTCAATCTTTCATTAATACTCCAATACACCAACAGGCAGGACCTTTTTAATGCGCAAGAATTCCTCCATCGCCGACAGGAAATCCTTCAGGTACTCCTGCTCTGCGGCCTTGCCCAGGTGCCCGACGCGGAAAATCTTTCCTGCCAGCGGCCCAAAGGCGCCGCCAATGGCAATCTCGTGCTGGTCAGCCAGCCACTTGCTCAGCTCGGCGACCTCGAAATCAGGGCGGGCGCAGACGGCTGTCACGATCGGGGAGGCGTACTCATCCGGCACGAACATCTCCAGGCCCAGCTTACCGAGCTCCCGCCGCACGGCCTGGCTGGCCTGGCGGTATTTTGCAAAATGTGCCTCCAGGCCGCCTTCCACGATCCTGCGCATGCTGGCGCGCACGGCCAGCACATTACTGGAAGGCAGCGTTACGGGCGATGGGTGCCAGGCGCCCCACTCCTGGGCGTATTGCCTCCACACAGCCAGGTTCAGGTACCAGCCGTGGTTCTTCTGCGGTCCACGATCCACCAATTCCCAGGCGCGCGGGCTGACGCTGATGAAGCTGATGCCCGGCACAGCTTCCAGGCATTTGTTGGCTGCTGTTATACATACATCGACGCCCCAATCGTCGAGGCGAATTTCCACCCCACCCATGGAGGAAACCGTGTCGACAACGATCACCTTGCCAGCCTGGCGCACGACGGCAGCCAGCTCGCGTAACGGGTTCATGACTGTCGTCCCAGTCTCATGGTGCACCAGAGCCACAACCTGCACGTCTGGGTTGTCCTGCAAGAGTTGGCTAAGTAAATCGGGATCCAGGGGTTTGTCCAGGGGAGCGGTGAACGGAACTACCTGGGCGCCGTAACCGTTAGCGATGTCCAGCAACCGGTCTCCAAAGAAGCCGTTCGACCCGATAATGACCTTCTCGCCGCTGGCGACCAGGCTGCCAAGGGCCATATCGAGTAAGGCCGAGGCAGGCCCCGGCACGATGAACAGGTCATTTTGCGAGTTCAGGAACTTTCTGAGTAGCGCCTGAGTCTCGTTGTAAATCTCCATCCATTCTGGTCCATAGTGGCGGATCACGGGAGTAGCCATGGCCTCGAGCACTTCCTCCCCCACATCTCCTGGGCCGGGCGTAAAGAGTTTAAGATGTCCTGTCATGATTGGTTTCCTTTTCGAATCCGAGGACGAATTTGTGAAGAATGTATCTAGAAAAAGTATACAGCAAATGAAGTTTTTGAAAAGTAGCCGGCGCTACAATTTTGGGAATCGTTACATTTCTCCCCCTATAAACATGACTTCTTTCTATTCCTCGAGAGCAAGCACTTCCTGGATCAGATCGGTTCGCTTTCCGTCAGGTTGAGTAAAGCAGGGAAGTCGGCGATGACAAGTGACTTTTTTGTAAAGCAACAGATGATACCCATCTCTTTCAACCGGCTGATGGCTTTTGTGACCGTGACGCGATGGACGCCCAACAGGCGAGCGATATCGGTTTGCGTCAGGCCTGGTTGGACATCCACTTGTTTGGGAGCAGTTGTATGCTCCGTAGCTTTGAAGCGTACCAGGTAGACCAACATCTTGCACACCCTGGTAAAAATGTCGTTGTTCAAGCTGTCTTGTAGCAGGACCCCGTACATCCTGATCTTATAGGCCGAAGCCCGGATCAGCTCGATCAGCAGGTGCGGGTACAGGCTGGCAATCAGCCCTTCGATCAATTCCCGGCTGAAGAAATACAGATCGCAGTCTGTCCGCGCCCGGACGCTGGCCTCCCCGCTTCCGCCGGACACAAAGCAAGACACCTCGCCAAAGATGCAGCCGGAGCCAACGTAGAAGAGCACCTTTTCAGGACCGCGTGTGGTGTACAGCAGGATCTCGACCAGGCCCTTTCGTACGAAGTAAACGCCATCCACCGCTGCCTCCAGCCCGATGATCTGGCTGCCTTTTTGGAAGGCATGCCGCACGCCCAGGTGGGCAATGTTTTCCCATGAAGGGCAAAGGTCCTCGAAGTAGGGAAGCTGGTACTGCATTTTTCAGTCCTTCAATCCATGAAGAGTTGAGCCGGGCAGGAGGGCAGTTCTAACCGAAGGAAAGCCGAGCAGCCCGGTTGGAGGTATTCTAACTCAGTTTGGTTGAATGCGTTTCAAAAGCCTGGAGCAGCGCCTTCGAATAACGAAAATACCGTTTTTACGGTTCGTGCTATACTTTGGCGAAGCCAAATTACCTTTACGGACGACGCCAATTCCCCTATGGGCCATCCAAAAACCGCACTCCCTACCCGATCTCTCACCTATACGCAATTAGCCCTGCCTGCCCTGCTGATAGGCGCGACCGCCATCGGATTCGCGCCGATCTTCGTACGCTTGAGCCAGGCCGGGCCCAGCGCGACCGCCTTCTGGCGACTGGCCCTGGCGCTGCCGGTGCTGTACGCCTTGATGGCATCCGGGAACTCGGGGAAAGGCCCGTACCGACGGCCCAGCTCGCGTTCTGACTACGCCCGCCTGTCCCTGGCGGGGCTGTTCTTCGCCGGCGACATGGCCTTCTGGCACTGGTCGATCCGTTACACCTCGGTTGCCAACGCCACACTGCTGGCCAATTTCGCCCCCATCTTTGTCACGCTGGGCGCCTGGCTGCTGTTCAAGCAACGCACCAGCCTGGGTTTCGCGCTTGGCATGTTGTTAGCCCTGTTCGGGACGGGTTTCATCGTCGGCTCGAGCTTGAGCTTCGACCCCAGTCGCCTGCGAGGAGACGCTTTTGGCCTGGTAACTGCGGTCTTCTACGGCGCTTACCTTTTGGCGGTCTCCCGGCTGAGGGCTGAATTTTCCACCGGCACGGTTATGACCTGGAGTGGGGCGGTCTCCTGCCTGGCGCTTTTACCGGTAGCCCTGCTGTTCCGGGAAACCTTCCTGCCCTTAAACCTTCAGGGCTGGCTGGTTCTGCTGGGATTGGCGCTGGTATCGCACGTAGGTGGGCAAAGTTTGATAGCCTTCGCTCTGGCGCACCTGCCGGCCTCTTTCTCGTCGGTGACTCTGCTGGTGCAGCCTGTCATGGCTTCTGTGTTCGCCTGGCTAATTCTAAGTGAGGCCCTGCACCCCTGGCAGGCGATTGGCGGCGCGCTGGTACTGGCCGGAATCGCCTGGGCGCGCAGGGAGAGCTTACCACCCGCTCCGGTAACTGCTTTGGAGGGAAAGGGGAATTGACGGATTTCCTTGCCGCACACCAGGATGTGATCCTCGCAACTCACCGTGGCTTTGCTTTTTTGATCACCAACGGGGCTGGTTGGATCATCGCCGGCATACTGTCTCTACGATGACCCGCGCATAAGATTGCCACCCTACTATTCTTGATGGGCGCTATCACGACCCCGCTCGCTTTCGCGCGACGTTCCTGGCTGGGATTTCCAGTGACCGGCCCGCTTTAAAACGCGCCAGGCGCGCAAGGTGATCCATTTGCTAAGTTTACCCAGCTTTTCAATATCCACCCACATCTTACTGTTGAGGCTGTTCTCCAATTTCCACCGGCCTTGAGCGTCTTGCTTTGCCAGAATAAATTGTATGGCATTTGCCAACCCAGGATGGCTGCCAAATCCCAGGTCTACCAATATAGCAACGTTCTCCAGCACATCACTCCAGTAACTCAACGGGAATCCAAATTTATGCCAGGCAGGGCTGACTCTGCCTGAATTTGGGTAATCTGCCAGGGACGGATCCCGGCTGAGCAAAAATTCAGCGCCAGCCTGGATGGCACGTTGCATCGCTGGAGTCCGCTTTTCCCAGGGGATGGCGCTGAGGGCTTTCAGGGCTTTGACAGCTCCCCAGCCGCAGGGCAGGCCCTGGTTAAACTTGCAGGCAAAGCCCGGGCCGGCCGTCCCGGAAGCGAAGAACTCGATCTCCCCTTCGCCGGTGATCGAGCGGACTTGCCAGTCGATGGCAGATTGCAGGCGCGGGTCGTCGCCGTAGCCAAGCTGTACCAGGGCGTGGATCAGGTTGCCGTTGAGGCAATGCAAGGCGCCGTCCGGGGTTGGAGGCTGGTTGCAGGAAAAAGCGCCGTTCGAAGCCATGTTGTGTTCTATGAGATACTCGCAGCCACGCTTGACCCGCTCGTCCAGGGGATCAGCGCCCAGTTCGGAAAGGAAAAGGATCTGCCAGACCGTGCCCCGGTATCTTGGGGAGTAACTGGCGCCAGGCTTGAACCAATAACCATCAGAGTGTTGGGCTGAGAGGATTTTGGAGACACGCCCGGTTGAGAGGATCGCCTGCCTGGCCTGAATCAGTTCCAGATCCTCTTCTGAACGCTCCAGCAGGTCTCGCAGGGCAAAGTAACGTACACCGGGGTTAACCAGATCGGGCTCGAGCAGCCATTCTAAGACATCTGACGCAATCAATGGGCCTCCTCTCCGGCATGCGATTGAGGATGACATTCGAGAGCGCTCAATATTGGGGTGGGATAATCAGCGCCGGCTGAACATTCAGCCACTGGAATAGTATAACGCGTGGATTTGTTTTTTTAAGGCATATAATATGTTTTTCGAACGAATAAAATTGACAACAGGGGAGTACGTAAAATGGAAAAGGTCACCGTCGACGATTTCGTGCAAACCAAGGTCTTACCCCAACTTCAGCCCATCGTGGAGATGATAAGGGAACTGATGAAAGAATACGCCCCGCAAGCGGAAGAGATCATGAGCTACGGGGTTCCCGCTTACAGGGTGAGAAGGATCATTGCCGTTATCAGTCCCACAAAAAAGGACATAACCTTTGCCTTCTCGCGCGGGGCGGAGTTCGAGGATCAATACGGGTTGCTCAAGGGAGTTGGGAAAGTTTCCAAGCATTTGAAAATCAAAAGCCTGGACCAGGTAAACCGGGAGGCGCTGAAGTATTATATCCAGCAAGCGCTGGACCTGGAGGCAAGCGATTAGGTCCACCCACTCCTGCCAGCAGAGGCAACTCTCTGGTGGGTGCTTTTCTTCAGCTTCTGAACCCTCCTGGGAAAGCTTCAAATGCCTTTCAGGGATGGCCTAAACCTCGGGAACATTTCAATGCTCCGAAAACGACTGCCCCTCCTTCCACAAATCCAGGAAAGGAGGGGCTTCTTTTTATTATTTGGTTGAATTCTGAATGTATCCGGTTATTCGCTTGACTCGTATTATGTCCTCCCGGTCGCCTCGCTCAGCTGGGGCTGGCGGGCTTCCACTGCTGTGGCCTTTAGCGGCTTCATTCCAAACAGGGTGCGCATCAGGTTAATTCGCCGCACGACCAGCTCGTATATCATCATGATAGCGATGAAGGAGCTGGGCGTGATCAGCAGCCATTTCAGCAGGTCAGGGATATCCCAGCGCAGGATGTAGTAGCCGGCACAAAGCAGCACCGTCTGGTGCAGGATGTAGAAGGGCAGCACAGCCGGGCTGGCATAGTCCAGGAACGAGTTGTTGAAGCTCAGGCGCCGGCTGCCAAAGCCTAGCATTGCCAAGATCAAGGCCCAGGCGCCGAAGAACAACAAAGTTTGGTCAAGTAATTCTCCCAGCTCTGAACCAGACGCAAAGACGATGATATACATATAGCCAGCCAACAGAGCCAGCCCAATGACCAGTGAGAACCAGCGGGAACGCTCGATACGGGATTGAAGCTGCTGGTTCGAGACCAGAACGAAGCCGCCGATGAAGAAGAGCAGGTAGTACAGGAAGCCCCAGCCGCCCGCGCCAAACTCCAAGGATGTGTCGGAGATGACGGCTTCCAACACGATCAGCGGCAGCGCCAGCAGGTACATGATCCCCGGCAGGGCCAGGGTACGCCCCAGCGCATCCAGCACGCCCTGGCCGCGACCCTTGAGCCAGCGGAACAGGGGGTAAACCATCAGGCTGAAGGAGAACAGGATCAGCAGATACCACAAGTGCATGCCAGCGTAGGCGAAGTTGCCGGCGCTCCCGACATCCGTATAGACGCCTTCGAAGTAATGCGGCAGGAATTGGAAGTAAGAGCCGCTGAACTGCCCGTGTGTGAGGCGCTCCAGGTAAACCTGCAAGGAGGCGTGCGTGAAGGCGCCCACCGCCAGCGGCACCAACAGGCGCAAAACCTTATCCTTGAAGAACTTGCCGGCCCCGCCCTTGCGCATGGCGTAGTAGATGCTGGCGCCTGAGATGACGAAAATGAGCGGCATCATCCAGGTCTCCATAAACGCCTCCATCAATTCGACGCTCAGGTAGCGGGTGGCATTTTTAACGTGCCAGTCGCCGATATTGAAAAAGCGCGTCGAGTGATAGACGAAGACACTTAAGATCGCAACCACCCGCAGCCAGTCAAGATCGTGCCTTCTAAATACATTTTTTGTTTCCATGTTCTTTCCTATCCTTTCAAGATTTTATGGCTTTCACCAGCTTCTCGAGCGGTGAGCCTTTGATCACAAAATCATCCACCCCTGCCTGTAATGCTTTAATGTAGGCGGCCGGGTAATCGTGCACAGTCAGGGCAACCACCCGGCATTCGGGCCAGCCGGCCTTGATCAATTGGGCGGTCTCGTAGCCGTCCAGGCCGGGCATTTCCAGATCCAGCACCACAACCTGCGGCTTAAGCTCTTCCACCAGGCGTAGCGCCTCCTGCCCGTTGGCTGCTTGCCCGGCGATGAGCAGCTCCCCATCCAGGGAGAGCAGGATGGCCAGGTCGCGCCGTACCTGGGCCACGTCGTCCACGATCAGCACTCGTAGTTTGCTCATGGAGATCGCCTCAGCTGAGAAAGCAGTTGTAAGCGACTTCGAACTCATCCGGCTCGATCTCGGCCGGCGGGCATAGCGGCTGGCGCTTGCGGCAGGCTGCCAGCTCCTCCCCCAGCTCGTACTCGTCGTACTCGTAGCCGGCGTCTACCGGGCGTATCTGGCGGGAGCTGGCCTCGGTGACCCGGACATTTTCATAACAAATGGATAGCTGGCACAGCAGGAAATTCTGGGTTAAGAACTGGTCGTTCATCGTATCTTCCTTCCTTTACAGGGTTTGAATGCTCTTCCTTACACTCCCAATATACGCCTTTTACCAAACAGGCGCATCCAGCTATGGTTTGAAAACGGACTATTGATTTAGTCTGATCCTGGAATTGAGACTTTCGGATGGGCGTATGAGACGAAGGTCTTAATACTTACGTCTGGCAATTTCCAAGGCCAAAACCAGCGGGACAACCCGACGGTTTTGGCCTACGGTTTATCTTTTAGTACATCTCCTACTCACTTGCAGCAATGATGTGGAGCTACTATAATAGGACAGTATTTATCTTATTACGATAATTTGCACGCCCTTTCCAGCTTTAGGGCATGCTCGTTCTTTGTTTGGCAACCAGCAGCTCTCAATCCCTATAAAAGGATGCTTATTATGCAAGTCCACAAATTTCCTGGGTCTGTTTACTGTTCTACCGGTTCAAATGGAGGGTGAGATGACCCGGATAGCCATCATTGGAGCTGGCCTTTCAGGCCGCTTACTGGCGCTTAACCTATTACAGCAGGCGGCCTCCTCAGACTGTATATGGTTAGTCGATCGCAGCGATACTGTCGCGATGGGACCAGCTTACTCGAACAACGATGAATACTTGTTGCTGAACGTCCCGGCATGCAAAATGGGAGCTTATAGCCGTGACCCAGAACATTTTTTGAAATGGGTGCAGTCGAAGGGACTGCAGGCAAGGCCATGGGACTTCCTTCCGCGCAAGCTATACAGAGACTATATCCTGGATCAGGTAAATGAGGCGCAACAGGCGCGCAGGGACTACCCTTCTTTCGAACAAGTAATCGGGGATGTTACGGATATCGAGATCAGCCAAGAGGGAGCAATCCTCCCAATGGAAGGAAGGGCTCCCTTAATCGCAGATAAGGTCGTTCTGGCGCTGGGCAACTTCCCACCCCGCCACCCACAGATCCAGAACCGATCAGCCCTGGCCAGTGCGCGCTATGTGCATATTCCTTGGTCGTCTGGCATCCTGGACTCCCTGTCCCGGAACGAAACAGTGGTTATTATCGGCACGGGGCAAACCACCGTCGATTTGGTAGCTACGCTTCATCGGCGCAAACACAAAGGCCGCATCCTGGCAATTTCCAGGCGTGGTCTCCTGCCCATGGCTCATAGGGGCTTCGAGACCTACCCCCCTTTCTTCGAGGAGATCAAGGATATGAAGCGCTTGCTCGAGGTCTTCCGGACCGTACGGGTGCACCTTGAAAGGGCTGAAGCACTGGGGATCGACGTACGCTCAGTCATCGACTCATTGCGACCTGATACGCAAGCGCTCTGGCAAAGCCTCCCGGAAGACGAAAAGCGCCGCTTCCTGCGCCACGTATTTCGTTATTGGGAGATCATCCGCAGCCGGATTCCGCCGGAAAGCCAGGCTATCGTCGAAGGGATGCGGGCATCGGGGCAGTTGGAGATCCTCAAAGGCCAGATCCGCGACCTGGTGGACAGCGAGACGGGCATGGAAGTCCACTACGCTCTCGATGGAGGGGAGCAGCGCGAGATCCTAAAGGCCGCCCTGGTTATCAACTGTATTGGACCGGAGTCTGACTACGGGAGGAACGACCAACCACTGGTGAAGAACTTGATCAGGCGGGGGTTAGTCTCGCCAGGCCCGGCCAACTTGGGTATGGATGCAAAACCCAACGGTGCGCTCATTGGACGAGACGGCGCGGTTTCTGAGGTCCTCTACACCCTGGGATCGACCATGAGAGGCGTACTGTGGGAGGTCCTGGCTGTGCCCGAGATCCGGGTGCAGGCTGAAAAGCTGGCAGGCTTGCTTCTGGATATTGATCATCGCAAATGGCTGGATCCAACGCGTCCACCGGATCATTGATGACTCGACCTTATTCCCGAACAAGGCTTACTGGCAATTTACGAAGGCGCACTGGCGCTCAATTTGTACAACGAGACTAGCCGGACTACTTACCATTGTAGCGAATTCGTTCGATCCCGCCATCGATGAGGCCAATATTGCCTGGGTTCGGCATTGAGGCGTCGATCCATCACAGCAAGGTCGAGGCATTGGCAACGCCATTCTAAGCCTGTATTAAAGAAAGCGGATGATAAAGACTTGTCCTGTTACCTTGAGACGGCATCCGAGAGGTATCTGGTATTTTATGAAAGGCTTGGTTTTTTCAAGTAGCGATAAGTGAAGCGGTTTCGAGGGAAGGGCCAACAGTCTGGGCTATGGTAAGGGAGCCGAAAGGTGGACAGCGATCAAATCAGCATTGAACCCTTCTTGCCGCAGATCGATCCCGACCGGCTGCTGCCCCTGGTCAAAATGGGAATGATAACCGAAATGGAAATGGAGCAGATTCGCGCTTCCCGTAAAGAATTCTTGACTTCACCAGATCCCTATCTACTAACACTGAGTTTGATGGTTTGTGGCGAGAAAGTTCAGTAAGTTATTGAGTCCCTTCAAGGAGACAATCAATGGCATTTCGGGAAGCCGAGCTTCTAGAAAGGTTCAATGAAGCCTTCAACCAGCATAATGCAGGTGGGATGATGGCGCTGATGACCGATGACTGCCTCTTCGAAAATACCTACCCTTCTCCGGATGGGACCAGGTATCAAGGCCGGGCTAATGTGAAGAAATTCTGGGAAGAGTTCTTCCAATCTTCTCCTCAGGCCCGCATTGAAATCGAAGAGATGTTTACCAGCCAGGAACGGGGTGTACAACGATGGATCTACCATTGGGTGGACAGCAGCGGAAATGTGGGACACGTGCGCGGAGTCGATATATTCCGGTTTCGCCAGGGTAAGATCGCCGAAAAGCTCTCCTATGTCAAAGGGTGAGAGAAGAAAGCCCTGCTCGATCTATGCTTCACTGGATGAGAGCGTTGGAATTCTTAGTGGATTTGAAATCATTCATAAAGGGTCGCCTTCAGCCCAACAGGAAAACAGGATAAACACATGAGCATCCTCAGCCAGCTCTCTTCACAGGTCGGAGACCGCACGGAGAAATCTAACCTGAAAGTCGCTGAACAATGTCTTGATAACCCTGCCTTATTGCAAGATATCGCCGTTGGTTTGGACAGCAAGGAGGCGGCCCTGACGGGCGACTGCGCTGAAGTGCTTACCGAAGTCGCCAAAGTGCACCCAGATTGGGTTGCCCCGTATGCAGCCGCGCTCTCTAAACTCCTGGCGCACAAGATAACCCGTGTGCGTTGGGAAGCCATGCATGCCCTGGCATTGGTAGCTGAAACGGTGCCTGAAGTGATTGGAGATCTGCTCCCGCGCCTGCAAGAAATTATACGCTCTGACTCGAGCGTGATCGTGAGGGATTACGCAGTTGAGGCAGTGGGCAATTTCGCTGGGACGAGCACCCTGGCTGCACGAGCGGCCTATCCGGTCCTGGTCGAGGCCATAACCTTATGGGACGAAAAGCAAGCCGCGCCCGCGCTGGAAGGGCTGGTAAAGGTTGGAGCTATCGAACCTGGACTTGCTGGTGAATTATGGAAGCTTGGAATCCGCTATCATGATCACGACCGGGCCAGGGTACGCAAAGCTGCTAAAGGTCTGATTAAGGTATCTGGGCGGGATTAACCTGCACCGCGAAACCTGCCCAGAGCCGCCACTCGGGAGGCCCTTCTCTGTGCAGGCGCCTCAAGATTAACCACTTGATTCCCTTTCGTTTTGCTTTGAAGGGCGGAAGACAGGATTACGCCTGTGGCGGGCGCAGCTGCGTGATCAGCGAGCGCAGCTGGCTGAGCGCCTCGCCGGTCATGCCCCGCAGGTGGTCGATCTGCTCACCGGCGCGTTCAGGTTCCCTTGCCAACAGTAATTGATGCTGAAGATCAATTGGCTGACCGTGTCATGCAGCTCGCGCGCCAGGCGGTTGCGCTCCTGCACGCTGGCGAGCTCCTCCACCTGCCCGGCGTAACGCTCCAATTGCTCGTGACTCTCCTGCAGCTCTACCAGCAAAGCCTGGCTTTTCAACCGGGCGCTCTCGATCTCCTGGTTCAGCCGGACGTAGGCCGGGATGACCACCTGTGCGGCGATGGTAGTCAAGGAGAGCGCCAGCCCTCTCAACAGTCCCAGGTAAGCCACCAACCCGCCACCCGTCAGTCCGATAAAGATCAAGATCCAAATAAACCGCGCCCGCCCGCTGAAGGTGAAGGAGACCTGGTAGCTCAACAGCAGGAACAACACGATCACGAAATCAAACTCTGGATAAATGGACAGGATGGCCAATACCAGAAGCGATTGGAGGGCAAATACCAGGTGTAGCAGCCAGGCCGGTAACCGTTGAAAGGCGATGGGCAGGGCAAACAAAACCAGGAAGAGCAGCTCGAGGGGTATGTACAGGAACAGGTTTGGCCGTAGATCTCCATATGCCAATGTGCGCACGAACACGGCCGCATAGAACAGCAAGGCCGCGCTGAACCCCAACCGGCTGGGGCTGGTTGCCGGGGAGAGATCAGGGCGCTCCTGCCGGATACCCATCACTCTGTTTCCACCAATCCCTTACGGATGGCATAGATGGCAAGCTGGGTGCGATCCTGCAGGTTTAGCTTGCTCAAGATATGGCTGATATGCGTCTTGACGGTTTTCTCGCTGATGAACAGCTCTTGGCCGATCTCCTGGTTGCTACGCCCGCGCGCCACCAGGCGCACCACGTCGTACTCCCGGCCGGTCAGATCCTCCCCGGGGACTTCTGGGACAGCGCTTGCCTGTTGAGCGACCTGCTCCATTAGCTTGCGGGTGATCTGCGGGTGCAGGCGCGCTTCCCCCCGGTGAGCGGCCCGCACTGCTTCTACCAGGTCATCGGGAGAGACATCCTTCAATAGGTAACTGGAGGCCCCGGCTTGAATGGCGGGGAAGACCTTGTCGTCTTCGGTGAAGCTGGTCAGGGCGATCACCTTCACCTGGGGTGCGAGCGCCTTGATCTGGCGTGTGGCAGCGATGCCGTCCAGGCGCGGCATCACCAGGTCCATTAAAACTACATCCGGGACTAGCAGGCTTACCATCTCCACGGCCTGCTGCCCATCGCTTGCCTCGCCTGCCACCAGGATATCCTCCTGCAGCTCCAAGAAGGTGCGCAATCCCTGGCGCACCATCTGGTGATCGTCCACGATCAGCACTTTGATCTTTCCTGTAGCTTCTTTATTTGTCACGCTAGCCGTCCTTCCCCAGGCGAGTTTTCACCACCCGCAAGATGGTTCCAGCGCCGGGAGTGGTCTGGATATACAGCTGCCAGCCGATCTCGGCGGCGCGCTCCTGCATGCTGGATAGACCTACCCGCCCGGCATGATAAGCCTGAGACAGGTCGAAGCCCCGCCCCTGGTCCTGGATCTCCAGGCAAGGTGCATCGCCCAAAAGCAAGTGAATGTTCGCCTGGCTGGCCTGGGCGTGCTTAACGATATTATTGAGCGCCTCCTGGGCGATACGGAACAGGTTCTGCTCCTCCTGCGGCTCAAGCGAACCATCGCCCTGCACTTCTAAAGATATGGAAAGTCCCTCCGGAATACTCCCCCCGTTCAGGTGACGCCTCAGGGCGGCTGCCAGCCCTTGCCTGACTGCCTCGGGGCGCAGCTCTGCGATCAAGGTCTGCATCTCCTCCAAGGCGCTGGCGGCTAATTGTCTCAAGTGAAGGAGTTGTTCGTCCACCCTGCCCGGGTCCTTCTCCAGCAACAGCGCCGCCGATTGGCTGGCCAGGTTCATACTGAACACGGTCTGTGTCACCGAGTCGTGGAGCTCACGCGCCAGGCGATTGCGCTCGCGCGCCACAGCCAGTTGACCCAGCTGGCGATTATAGGATTGCAGCTGCTGGTTGGCAGCGACCAGATCGTCCGCCAGGGCCTGGTTCTTCAACCGGGCAGCTTGCGAGCGGCGGATGGCCAGGATATAGCTGCCCATAAGGATATTTCCGCCAGAGTAAATGGTCGTCAGGGCAATGCCATCCCCAACCGAGTAAGTACGCGTCAACAGCAACAGCATGCCCAGGCCGCATAGTCCAACCCATACACCCCAGGCTTTTGAGCTGTAGTGCAGGGCGAACTGCATGCTGAGGATGATCAGCAGGCTGGCAAAGAAGTCGGCTGCGTCTGCGATAAGGAGGAGCAGGATGATCAGCGCAGTCTGGCAGGCCAGGTAGAAGGGGAAATACTGGAGCCGGTGCCGGGAGATAAAGGGCTGGCTGAGGAAGAGCGCCAGCCAGGCCGACAGCAATCCAAGAACGACAGGCAGGGTGGCGCTATCTTGATAAACCAACAGGGAGCGCAAGGCAACCGCGCTGAAGAACAAACCGGAGGCCAGGTAATAAATGCGGTGAGAGGACCAGCTATCAGTACTCTCCATCATGCCCTTTTGCAAGAAAAATACTTCGGTTGGTAGGGATATGGTATTCTAATCTTGATTATACATCCGGCTGCAATCTCTGCCAACATCCTCCGAAATGCCCCTTCCCGGTTCAGGGACAAGCAGGGATCCTGGCAGACTCCGTGCCTTACCCCTAAACTAAAATCCAGGGAAAAGAAACCAACCGGTTGTTCTGGTATGATCCATGCTCCCAATTAATGCTATACTGTAAATAGCACTCATTCTCCTTTAATCCATGGCATCTTTGAATCTATATCCCATAAAGGTCGTCTCCGGAAGGCCGTAGCCTTCAGGGCATACAGAATGCCCACAACTTTCTATACGTGGCGCCAATGGCAAACGAGCGCAATCTTAAGCCTGGATCGTTTCATCAATGGATAGGGTGGACCTGTTTGTTGATCCTGTTGGACCAATCCTCGAAAGCCCTGATCCGAACCATCCTGTTGCCAGGAAGCAGACTCCCCCTCCTTGATGGTATAGTATTCATCACTTTCACCCCCAACTACCGTGGCGTATCGTGGTTTGTCCCTGACCTGCCCGAATGGATGCTACTGCTGTTCCTTATGGTACGTGTGCTGGTCTTGGTATTGGCTTTCCCGATATATGATTTCTATTCCCAATATTATCGAACAAGCACATGGGCGTGGATCGCTCTCGTCGCTGTTTCGGCTGGGATCGCAGGCAATCTACTAGATGGCGCCTTTACCCCCTACACGACAGATTTCATCCAGCTATTTAAGTCGCCTAGCGCCAATTTCGCCGATCTGCTTTCCCTGGCCGGCATCTGCGCCCTTTCAGTTGAGTTTGGCCTGCAATGGAAGCAGATAAAGTCCAACTGGCGGGGCATACGACATTTTCTTGCCCAACGGGCTCAGGTCTGGCGCGCTTTCTATGGCTATCTAAAGGGGTATTTCATCCGAAAGTGATCAACTTCCCAAGCAGGTTGGATATTACAAAAACATCCTGTTAACCAGGAGGGCTTGAATGCATAAGAAAGAGCAGTTTTCCATGTCGAGAATATTGATCCTTGGCGGCGCCGGCCATACCGGCAGGTCGATTGCCCGGCATTTGCTTGAGCAATCCGAAGCCACATTGACAATTGCAGGGCGGCGCCTGGATAAGGCGTGCACCTTCGCCGACGAATTGAACCAAGGGTATCCCGGCCAACGCGCAGCGGCTGTTTATGCGGATGCTGCGGATACGGATTCCTTGCAAGCTGCCTTCCGAGGACATATTCTGGTTGTCGTCGCTTCGCCAACAACCTCATATGTCGAGAATGTCGTCCAGGCTGCGCTGGTGACAGGCGTGGATTACCTGGATGTGCAGCTCAGCGCCAGGAAATATTCCCTGCTGCAATCCCGGGCCGGTGAGATCGAACGCCAAGGACGCTGCTTCATCACCGAGGCCGGCTTCCATCCGGGCCTGCCATCTGGGCTCGTGCGGTACGCCGCCGCTCAACTGGATACCATTGAGAGCGCCATCACCGCTGGCTATCTGAATATGGGCAAGGACCTGCCTTATACCGAAGCCGTTGACGAATTGATAGAGAGCTTCAAGGATTACCAATCGCAAGTTTACAAAAATGGTCGCTGGACAAAGTCTGGAAACTTTGAACTACGCAAAATAGATTTTGGTAGCGATATCGGCTGGAAGCGGTGCTACTCGATGTTCTTCGAGGAACTGCGCCCTCTGCCTGAGATTTACCCCTCTCTCAATGAAAGCGGCTTTTATGTGTCGGAGTCGCATTGGATAACAGACTGGGTGGTTATGCCAATTGCCTGGATATGGTTGAAGCTCAGGCCAAACGATCTGCGCCAGATTGGCAAGTTCCTATGGTGGGGAATGGGCGCCTTTCACAAACCGCCCTACCGGGTCGAGCTGCAAGTCCAGGCCAACGGGCTCAAGGAGGGGCGGCCGGCAATGGTCAAAGCCAGCGTCGCCCATCCGGATGGCTACGAGCTGACCGCTATCCCGGTCGTGGCTGCCCTGCTTCAATACCTGGAAGGTTCTGCCCGTAAGCCCGGATTATGGATGATGGGACACCTGGTTGATCCAACACAACTAATGCGAGACATGGAAAGAATGGGTGCTCGATGCAGAACGGAATATATATAAGGAGGAGCATGCCTGTGTTCACACAAAAAGCATTCACACCCCGTGTCATCCTGATGATGGTTATTTTCGTCGTCGGCATCCCCTTCCTGCCACTCTTGATCTCCTGGCGCTGGGACTGGAGGGAGGCCTGGGCATATGTGATCATTTATATCCTTGGCTTCATCGCCAGCCGGGCGCTGGCGGCTCGCCGCCATCCGGATTTGCTGGCAGAACGCGCCCGCTACGCCCAGCAGGAGGACGCTAAAGCCTGGGATAAATACCTTTCTCCCATGGTCGGCCTGGGTGGGGGCTTGATTCCGCTGGTCGCCGGGCTGGATATGCGCTTCGGTTGGTCGCCCGAGTTCAGCCCGATGCTTAAAATCCTGGGCCTGGTCCTGATCCTGGTAGGGTACGGGCTGGGAACGTATGCCCTGATCGAGAACCGCTTCTTTTCCGGCATGGTCCGAATCCAGGCCGAGCGCGGCCATCGCGTCGTTTCCAGTGGTCCCTACCGCTGGATGCGGCATCCCGGCTATGCCGGGGCGCTACTGGCTTACCTGGCGACGCCCCTGTTCCTGGATTCCGCCTGGGCTTTCGTTCCAGCAGCCTTGATCAGCATCATCGTTTTCGTCCGCACCTCCCTGGAAGACCGGACTTTGCAGGAAGAGCTGGATGGGTACCGAGAATATGCCAACCGGATCCATTACCGGTTGATCCCTGGAATCTGGTAATTACGGATGCAATTGCACTGGAAGGGAGGCGGATATGAAGGGCGAAATATTCTATGAAGAAGGCGTAACTTCCAGAAAGACGCAGGCTCTCTTCCTGTCGCTGGCCGGCCAGTTCACCGGGATGGCCCTGTGGAGCAGGAAGTTCCCCAAGCGAGGTTTGCTTTCAATCATCAGCTTCTTCTTTGCCAGTTTTTTCCTTTTTTACTCGCTCAACTACCGGAAGCTACGGATCCGTTTGACGCCGGAGGAGCTGAATTTAAAGTTTGGCATCTTTACCTGGAGCATCCCGGTAATAAATATCGCCACATGCAGGCTGGATGACCTACCCCTGCTGATGCGCATGGGAGGCGCCGGCATCCATTTCATGAGCATCGGCAACCGCTACCGGGCCTCGCTAAATTTCCTGGAACATCCAAGGGTCGTTGTGTCGTTGAAGAAAAAGCTAGGGCCGGTGCAAGAGATCTCCTTTTCGACCCGCCACCCAAATGAGGTTATCCAGCTTATCCAAGGTGCAATCACTGAATAAGTTTAGGCCGTGTGGGATTCGCCGTTAGAATTATCTGGCAGTCATTTTCAACGCGATAATCGCTCTGGTTACCAGCCATGTGTTGCCGTGAAAACCTTAGCGGAGCCCGCGACGCCCGCGGCCATCAAGCCTTTATTCTGCGCATCAGCTCTACGCTCGAGCGCTTCCTATGACTGCTCCCCAGCCTCTCGATCTTTGAATAAGTGCAGGTACGCACCATACCCCTCTTCTTCCATCCGCTCAACCGGGATAAAGCGCAGGCTGGCCGAGTTCATGCAATAGCGCAAGCCCGTGGGGGCCGGGCCATCGTCGAAGAGATGCCCCAAATGCGAATCGCCGTGCTTCGAACGCACTTCTGTGCGCTCCATGAAGAGCTTACGGTCGGTACGAGTAACGATATGCTCCGGCTCAAGGGGTCGGGTAAAGCTCGGCCAACCGGTGCCTGAATCGTATTTATCCAGCGAGCTAAAGAGTGGCTCGCCTGTGACAACGTCCACGTAGATCCCGTCTTGCTTGTTATCCCAATATTCGTTATTGAAGGCCGGCTCGGTCCCCTCGTGCTGGGTGACCTGGTATTGCCGGGGGGTTAATTTTTTGCGGAGCTCCTCCTCCGGTGGTTTACTATAGTCTGCCATATAATCCTCCTCCAGGTAATCCTGGAATTAATATAAAACTTGTCGTCTTTTATCCAAACCGAATCATAACCTGGAAACGAACCCTTGTAACCTTAAAGTTTTCCACACCATACTCCAGTCCTATTGACAGAACATATGTTCACTCCTATAATTGCGATATAATCTATCCAATTTGCCAGAACGCAGGAGGAAATACCATGAACCGATTTGTTCATTTCGAGCTTGCCACAGATGACCTGGAAAGAACAGCCCAGTTCTACCGGGAGGTCTTTGGTTGGCAGATCCAGAAGTGGGACGGCCCGGTCGAATACTGGACTGTCATGACCGGCGATGAAAGCACCCCCGGGATCAATGGAGGACTGATGCAGACGAACGGAGAATTTAGGGGCACGATCAATACGATTGGCGTAGAAGATATCGACGCCGCCATCGCTGCAGTTCAAACCCATGGTGGAGAGATCGTTTTTCCCAAGGACGCTATTCCGGGTGTGGGCTACCAGGCCTATTTCAAAGATACCAACGGGACCATCGTTGGGCTGCACCAGGGCGATCCCAACGCCAGCATGGGTGGATAACCCTCCCAGCTTGGTACATCCGCTTAAATCACAACACGGCTTGCCAACTCCCCCGCTGCTAATGGGTACGCCCTCCAAGAAGCGGGGGTCTAATGGAAAAGCTATAGCATTTTCACGATAAAGCTCCATATGGGGAATTCATATATGGATCTTGATAACAGAACCACACAACCAAACAATATCAATGAGGGTAGCTGGAAGACAAAGACAGCCCTGTTTTTGTCAAGCCAGGGACTCTCCTTGTTCGGGTCGATGCTGGTACAGTACGCCATCATCTGGTATGTCACCCTTACCACCCAATCGGGCATCTTCCTGACCCTTTCTACCCTGGTCTCTTTTCTACCGCAGATCGTCATCTCGCTCTTCGCAGGGGTGTGGGCAGACCGCTACCCGCGCAAGCTCCTGATCATCTTCGCCGACCTGCTCATTGCCCTGAGCACACTGGGTTTGGCGATCGCCTTTCTGCTGGGATACCGGGAGTTGTGGCTGTTGTTCCTGGTATCGGCCATCCGATCCGTGGGTGGGGGCATCCAGATGCCAGCAGTTAACGCCCTGCTACCTCAAATCGTCCCCCAGGACAGGCTGATCAAGGTCAATAGCATCAACGGGACAATCCAACCATTCATCATGATCGCAGCTCCGCTGGTGAGCGGAGGATTGATGTCGTTCGCAATGCTCGAATCGATCTTCTTTATCGACGTGGTTACCGCCATGCTGGCAGTCGGCTTGCTGCTGGCCTTGAAGGTGCCGGTACATGAGAAAGCTGCCCAGGCCCGAATTGGCGGGTATTTCGATGATCTCAAGGCTGGCCTGGGCTATATCCAGGCGACCCCGGTGATCAAGTCACTGTTCGTGTTCTATGCGGCAGTCTTCTTCCTGGCGACCCCGGCCATATTCCTTACCCCCTTATTGGTCACACGCTCTTTCGGTGACGATGTGTGGAGGCTGACCGCCAACGAGGTGACCTTCTTCGTTGGGTCGATCATCGGCGGTGTCATCATGACCATTTGGGGTGGGTTCAAAAACCACTTCCGCACCATCGGTCTGGCTTGTATCCTGTGGGCAGTACTTTTTGCCGGGCTGGGTTTATCCAGGGACTTCATCCTGTACCTGGTGATCATGTTCCTGGCGGGCATCCCCATGCCCATGTTCAGCGTCCCTGCAACGACTCTGCTGCAACAGATCGTTAAACCAGACATGCAGGGCAGGGTATTCGGCGTTAACCAGCTCATTACAACCACGGTCCTACCGGCCGGGATGATCATCTTTGGCCCGATTGCGGACGTTATTACGGTTGAAGCCCTGCTCGTCATTGCCAGCACAGCCATGGGGATCCCAGCCTTATGGATCTTCTTCAACCGCCGGTTCAACCAGGCAGTGCGCGCCATGGCGTCTTCCGATTACAAGTTGCAACCGGGGGATTAAGTCTCTCCTATCCCAAGATAGAATGAAAAGTGAGGATACTGGTATGAGAAAAGTAATTATGTTTAATATGATCACGCTGGACGGCTTTTTCGAAGGACCAAACGGAGAAATCGATTGGCACAACGTCGACGATGAGTTCAACGAGTTTAGCATCCAGCAGACCGGCTCCGCCAGCGGTTTGATTTTCGGCCGGAAAACCTACGAGCTGATGGAAAGCTACTGGCCCACTCCGGAGGCAGCCAACGATGAGCCCAGGGTAACAGAGATCATGAACCGCATCCCAAAGTTCGTATTTTCAAGGACTTTAGACCGGGTGGATTGGAACAATTCCATCCTGGTCAAAGGGGACGCGCCGGCCGAGGTCGAGAAGCTGAAAAGAGAGCCTGGGGGTGACTTGTTCATCTTCGGCAGCGCTGACCTTTCTGCGGACCTTTTCCAACACGGCTTGATCGACGAGATCCGCATCATCGTCAATCCGGTCGTCCTCGGCGCGGGTAGAAACCTGTTCGAAGGGCTGCCCGGACGGCTCAACCTGGAGCTTATAGATAGCCGGACTTTCCCTTCAGGCAACGTGCTCTTGCACTATAAGCCCAAAAATATTCCTGTGAATGGAGAAAATTGATGTGCATAACCAAGAACCCGGTCGAAATGTTCCGCTTCTGGGGAGGCGGGGTCGATGTGTAGAAATATCCGCCCGTTGTTCAACTTTGATCCACCGGCATCCCAGGAGGAGATCCACGAGGCCGCATTGCAATTCGTACGAAAGATCAGTGGCTTCCACAAACCATCCAGGGTGAATGAGGCCGCCTTCAATGCGGCCGTAGAAGATATCGCACATATCTCGGGACGCTTGCTCGCTTCCTTAGAAACGCCTGCTGTGCCGAAAAACCGGCAAGTTGAAGCAGCCAAAGCGCGCGCCCGACGCACAAATCAACCATCAGAAAGGATATGACATGCAAAACACACAAATTGACAAACTGAAGCAGGACTTCTCCGGCCAGGTTATCGCGCCGGGGGATGAGCTCTACGAGCAGGCCAGCGCAACCTTCATACGCAAGGGCGCTCCTGCTCTCGTGCTGCGCTCCGCTACGATCGAGGATATAGCTCTGGGGATCCGGTATGCTCGAGACCACTCGCTACCGCTTTCGGTGCGTGGTGGAGGCCACAGTTTTGCCGGCTTCGGCACCAATAACGGCGGCCTGGTCATCGATCTTTCGTCGATGAAGGAAATCCAGCTCATCCACTCGGACAGGCGTGTCGTGCGAATCGAAGCCGGCGCGACCTGGGGAGAGGTAGCTCAAGTCCTGGGCCAACACCAGCTTGCCATCTCGTCTGGGGATACGAAGTCCGTGGGAGTAGGCGGGCTGACGCTTGGCGGCGGGATAGGCTGGATGGTCCGCAAGTATGGCCTGGCGATCGACAGCCTGCTGGCTGCGCAGGTGGTGACGGCTTCTGGGGAGACCTTGCGGGCCAGCGCCACAGAGAACGAAGATCTGTTCTGGGCCCTGCGTGGTGGGGGAGGCAACTTCGGCCTCGTGACGAACTTTGAATTTGCCGCCCGGCCGGTCTCGAAGGTGTTCTTTGGGACGATCTTCTATGGCCTGGAAGAGCTTTCGGCGGTTACCAAGGGCTGGCGGGACGCCATGCGTTCGGCCTCCGAGGATCTGACCACCACCTTGATTATCATGCCGCCTTTCGCCGGCAATCCCGCCACGCTGATGGTGATGGCCTGCTATGCCGGCACAGGCGCAGCGGCCGTGCAAGCGGTAGGGCCTCTGCTTGAGCTGGGGTCCGTGCTAAATGAAGACCTAAAGGAAGTGGAATACGCCGAGGTGCTGGAGGAAGGCCAGGAACCACCAGATTTCCTGCGCCTCATCGGCAAAAACGTTTTCGTGGAAAACCTAAGCGATGAGCTGATCCAGGCGCTGGCAGTCGCAGGAGGCAAGGAAGGCAGCCCGGCGATCAGCATCCGCAGCCTGGGTGGCGCGATGGCGCGCATCCCCACAGAGGCAACCGCATACGCCTACCGGCAAAGCGAAGCTGTAATTGCTGGAGTTACTTTCGTGCCCGCCAATGCTTCTGAAAGCGAGCTGAGCCAGGCCTTGAAGCCCTGGGAATCGATAGCCGCCTTCGGCTCAGGCGCTTATTCAAACTTTCAAGGCACAACAACGGAAGAAGATATCCAGGCCATCTACCCGCCGGTGACCTACGCCCGACTGGCAGCCATCAAAGCTCGGTACGATCCGGAGAACCTCTTCAACCAAAACCACAATATCCGGCCAGCTCTAGATTTTGTGGGGGTGGAGGCAGGTTTCGGGTACGAGGACCAGACGGAGGACTATACGTGAAATTTCAAACCACCATCCTGCAAAGCGGCAAGACGGCTACCGGTTTTGTTGTCCCACCGGATGTTGTCGAAGCCCTGGGCGCGGGTAAACGCCCGCCGGTGAATATCACGATCGGCGGGCACACCTACCGCAGTACGGTAGCTGTAATGGGTGGGGAGTTCATGCTCCCGCTCAGCGCCGAGAACCGCCACAAGGCCGGGGTGTCCGCTGGTGATGAAGTAGATGTCGAAATCGAGCTCGATACCCAGCCGCGGGAAGTGGAAATACCGACCGATTTCGACCAGGCACTCGAAAAGGAGGCTGAGGCCCGGCTATTCTTCGATGGGCTGTCCTACAGCCAGAAGCGTAGGATCGTGCTGGGGATCCAGGATGCCAAGACCGAGGCCACCCGCCAGCGGCGTATCGAAAAAGCCGTCAGTATGCTGCAAGAGGGAAGGGCACAGTAATGAAGCCTCAACCGGAAGACCAATCTGAAAGCGATTTCCCGCCTGGATTGGCTCGCCCGGCGCGGCGGGCCTTGCTCGGGGCTGGATACACACATATCGAACAGCTGGCGCAAGTGAGCGCTGATGAGATCATGAAGCTGCATGGGATCGGCGGGAAAGCTATTCGCCAGCTCCGGCAAGCGCTGGATGAAAAAGGCCTTGCGTTCACCGATGAGTCGACCTAAAGAGTCGAAGGCGATTATTTATCGTAACCAAGGCATGAGTTCGAGACCATACTTATTTAAGTATTGACTTAATTAAGTAATTAGTTTATAATTGAGTGCATGGATAAATTTTCTGCACTCGCTGACCCGAACCGGCGCATGATCATTGAGCTGCTTGCAACGAAAGGCCAGCTCTCTGCAACAGAGATCTACGAACATTTCCAGGTCAGTCCACAAGCCATCTCCCAACACCTGAAGGTGTTAAGAGAGGCCAAGCTGGTGCAGGTGGAAAAACGAGCCCAGCAACGCATTTACCGGGTAAACCCGGATGCCATGCTCGACCTGGAAGGTTGGGCCAGGAAGATGAGGCAGCTCTGGAACGAGCGTTTCGATGCATTGGAGCAGGTATTGGAGGCAGAAAAAAACAGGTTGAAGGAGGAAACAAATGAGCAAGAATAATCTGGTTGTAGAACGAGAAAATTTGGCTTTCACAATGTCCCGAACCTTCGATGCTCCCCGGGAGCTGGTCTGGAAGGTCTGCACTGATCCCGAGCTGGTGCCGCAGTGGTGGGGATTGCGTAGCTCGAAGACCATCGTTGACAAGATGGATCTGAGGGTCGGCGGCGCCTGGCGCTACATCCAAATCGACGTAGATGGCAATGAACACGCTTTCAATGGGCTGTATAAAGAGATCACGCCCCCTGAGCGGTTGGTTTACACCTTCGAATACGAGCCCTACGCGGGCCATGTCTCCACAGACACGATTACCCTCGAAGAACTCCCTGAAGGCAAGACCTTGATCACTTCCCGGACCACATTCGATACGCTCGAAGAACTGGATGGAATGATCCAGTCCGGCATGGAAGGTGGCGCCATCGAAACCTGGGACCGCCTGGAGGAGCTTTTGGAAAAAGAAAAGCTATCTCAGAGCCAGTAACAGCACCATCTTGCTGAGCTCCAGGTGGAGAATATAGCAATCGATAGCTTAGCGAGAATCCTTAATACAATTCCCAAGGAGAGTAATAGATGCAAAAGATTACACCCTTCTTATGGTTCGATAACCAGGCGGAGGAAGCCATGAACTTCTACACCTCCGTTTTTAAAAATTCAAAGACCGGGCAGATTTCCCGCTATGGAGAAGTAGGGCCCGGAGAGCCAGGCAGCGTATTGACCGCCTCCTTCGAGTTGGAAGGCCTGCAGTTTACGGCCTTGAACGGCGGCCCGGCCTTCAATTTCACTCCCGCCATCTCCTTTTTTGTCAACTGCGATTCACAAGGCGAAATCGATGAGCTGTGGGAGAGACTGTCCGCAGGTGGATCGGTGCTCATGCCGCTCGATCAATACCCGTTCAGTGAAAAGTTCGGTTGGCTGGCTGACAAGTACGGGCTAAACTGGCAGCTCAACCTGGGCGCTCGCCCGCAGAAGATCGTCCCGTTTCTGCTTTTCGTTGGAGAACAGCATGGCAAAGCCGAAGAAGCCATAAAATTCTATACTTCCCTGTTCAAGGACTCTGGCATTGAAAATATCGCCCACTATGGCCCGGGGCAGGAAGAACAAGATGGCACGGTCATGCATGCCGTGTTCCGGCTCAGCGGACAGGAATTCATGGCCATGGAAAGCAACCGGGAGCACCAGTTCACCTTTACAGAAGCCATCTCGCTCTACGTGGACTGCGATTCACAGGAAGAGGTGGATTACTTCTGGGAGAAGCTCGGCGAAGGGGGAGACGAAAACGCCCAGCAGTGCGGCTGGCTCAAGGATAAATACGGCCTGTCCTGGCAGATCGTCCCATCCGTTCTCGTCGGGCTGAGGGGTTACCCGGGGCCTGAAAAAGCCCGGCGGG
>CAZAQS010000023.1:0-3677 GCA_964486825.1 uncultured Anaerolineaceae bacterium
CGGACGTAACAATTTTCTGTCCTAATTCGAACTCTTCAAAATAAAGGCCGCGGCCTGCAGACCTGGACTGATCCTGCATCTTCTCACTCCCGATAACGAATTTTAAAATTGTAGCACAAAATGTTAAAAAGTTGGCTCAAGGACCTTGCTTATTCAAACCATAGGCTTTCAGAACGGGTAAAGCGACTAATAAACCCGTGTCGGGCTGGGTAAGGTCTCCGATCACTCTCTGGGTAGCTTCGATCAGTCTATCTGCCATTTGCTCTCCCTGGACAATCGAGAAAAGTGTTCGGCTGTAATACTCTTCGTGGTTTAACAAAGCCTCGAGACTAGGGATCAAGGGGAGATCATCTCTCAAGCCGGTGCGGTTATGAGTGCGGACCCTCCCGAGCCCGCTACTGGCGAGAATTGTGACGCCTGACACGCCTACCTCCTCCCAGGCATCCAACACCTCTGGTACTTTTTCAGGGTTATGCAGAACGAACAAAATGAGATACATTTCCTATCTCCTTACCGAAATTTTTTGCGATGCTTTGGCGCGGGTTTCTTGAGAAAACAAGAATCGTAGGAGCACCGGAGTAATCAAGGTGCTCAATATGACCATACCAACAACTGCTGAGAACTCGTTTGCGGTCATCAGACCTTCATTCAGACCTACGGATGCAAGGATCAGGCCTACTTCACCGCGTGACACCATGCCCGCTCCTAATTGGGCGGACTCTATCCAGGAAAAACCAGCCAGACGCGCACCTAAACCTGCGCCGAAAAGTTTACCAACGATCGCAACCATGACAATGGCAATCAGAAGCCAAATCGTACCAGTTCCAAGCTCCCGCACGTTCACTGCCAGGCCGATGTTAACGAAGAAGATAGGCACAAAGAAGCTATAGGAAAGCGCGTTTACCCCCCTTTCTAAGCGGTCTTTCTCCGGGCTACGAGCAAACATGAGACCGGCAAGGAAGGAACCGGTTATTGCAGCCATACCGCCCACCATCTCGGCCGCAAAACCATAGAGGAACATGATGATCAAAGCCAGTGTGACGATACCCTGGCTGATAGGGAGAGAAGAGATCTTACGAGTCAGGCGAGGCAATACATACAAACCGAACAAGACGGAAAAAATCAAGAATGCTGCCATCCTTAGAAAGATGAAACCGATATCCATGATTCCTGAACCACCCATTTGCAAAGCCAGAAATGAGGAAAGTAAGAGGATGACCAGGATATCGTCAAAAACTGCCGCTCCAAGCAAACCCAAGCCAACCCGGCTACGGAGCGCTTTCATCTCCATCAAGGTCTGAGCAGAGATGCTCACACTGGTTGCTCCTAACGCCAACCCCAGGAACAGAGCATGGCTGGATTGGAAACCGAACAGCATGCCCACTCCCCATCCCAACCCGATCGGCATCAAAACACCCAATATGCCGGCAAAGGCAGATACCTTACTATTCCGGAGCAACTCGGATAGATGTAACTCCAGACCGGCTACGAACATAAGCAGCAAGACGCCTATTTCAGCGATGCTTGCTATAATCGATTCGATATAGATATTCTCAAATACCGGCAAGTGCAGGATATTGATCAGGGAGGGCCCAAGCAATAACCCTACCATCAGCTCACCCAATACAGATGGCTGGCGTAGGGATGAGCTTAGCAAACCACCAAGCTTTGCCAGAAATAGAATGATGGAGAGAAAAAGCAGCAGTTGAAGGAATGGCGTCATGATATTCGGATTTTCTTTTCCAGGGGCGCACCCAACTTCTGATTATATCACCCCCCTGCCCCAGGCAAATCCCTTTACCCCAAGGCTATCCTCCCTTACAATGGAAAGATGCGTGAATGGAATCTAAAAAAGGGCGACCCTCTTTCACTGACCATTGCAGCCGACGCCCGGCTCAGCCAGACGGATTACTGTAACGACCAGATCTGGGAGCTTTCGCTTGGGGGAGGTGAGCCCCAAGCCCTGGCGTTGCAGACAACTTTCGGTTTACGCGCCCGGAGATTGCGCCTGTTCCCCCGTTTCACTGAACACGGTGAAAATATCATCGATCCATCATCTTTTTCAACTCCTCCCTCCATCAGCCATTTTTATCCCAACTTTCTCACCGTCTCTTTCTTTCCATTTCCTGACCTGGAAGTTAAAGCTGAATTTTGGGTTCCCCTTTCTCAAGCAGTAGCCGGTCGCCTGCATATCGTTAATCATCGCGAAACCACCCGTAACATCCGGTTGGACTGGATTGCCCTCCTAACTATTGCAGGGGAGGGAGAGAGAATGGCCCCACTGGAGCTGGATGCCACCCAAATCCTGGCAGGTAGGAGCAACGATCTGGCGCCGGTAGTATTCCTTACGGGTGGACCTCAGGCAGGCGCCACCCCCTACCCAGCACTGACCCTCAACCTTGAGTTGCCTGCCAAAAGGCATCACCAGATCATATGGGCGCAAGCCGCTCTCACAGATACACAGTTATCCCTAGAGCTTGCCAAACAAATTGCCTCCAGGAACTGGGAAGCAGAGCTGGCCCGTATCGAACTACTCTACGAAAGTAAAATCGAGGTGCATACTGGAGACCCAGATTGGGATGCAGCTTTCGCCTTATCACAAAAAGTAGCTTACGGGCTGTTTTTACAACCCACCGCTCATCTTGAGTTCCCATCTTTCGTGCTGACTCGCCAACCAGACCAGGGTTTTTCGTTACGTGGGACTGGTGGGGACTATGATTACCTGTGGAACGGGCAGACCCCGCTAGACACATATTATATGTGCAGCCTAATTCTGCCAGCCGCCCCGGAACTCGCGCAAGGCTTGTTACGCAACTTCATCTCGACTGCTCAAGAAGATGGTTTTATCGATTGGAAACCTGGATTAGGGGGGCAACGCAGCCAACTCCTGGCTACTCCATTGCTTGCAGGCCTGGCCTGGAGGATCTACCAGCTAACCAAAGATATCTCCTTTATCCAGACAGTCTACCCACCTCTATTGGAATTCGTGCGTGCCTGGTTCACTCAAAAACATGATCGAGATGGGGATGGCATCCCAGAATGGGACCATATCATGCAAGCCGGATTCGACGATCACCCGCTCTTTACTTCCTGGCTCGATTGGTCTCAAGGAGCGGAGGTTAGCACAGCAGAGAGTCCCGGGCTTTGCGCGATGTTGCTTAATGAATGCCAGGCGTTGATCCATATGGCACAGGAATTGAATTTACCTGAAGCTATTCCTGGCCTGGGAGCATTATCAGATAACCTCAGAACGGCGATAGAAATTTCCTGGGACTCAACTCATTCTATCTACCAATACTGGGACCGCGATTCGCATTACTGCACAGCCGGAGAAGTCCTCGGGCACCGGCGTGGATCGGGTGAAATCATCATAGAACGCCATTTCGATCACCCGGTACGGATGCTGCTGCAATTACAGGTCTCAGATGAAGCAACCCGCCGTATCCGGGTATTCGTCCATGGCGCCACTCCCAATGGACAGCATATCGTTGAGCCGGTTCCAAACAATAGCTGGAAGTGGCAATTCGAAAAAGCCCACGCTACAGGTGAGCGAGTATACACGCATATAGAACGTGTTCTCGTGGAAGGACTGGAGGAGGGGGATTTAATCCTGGTGAAGAATGTAGCATACAATGGAGTAGATTACAGCCTGCTACTTCCTCTTTGGGCACAGGTTC
>CAZAQS010000023.1:3687-31380 GCA_964486825.1 uncultured Anaerolineaceae bacterium
GAGCGTTGGTGGAAGATACACTTACAGACCCAGATTACTTATGGCGTCCACATGGCATTCCTGCTACCAGCGTTCCTCCTATGTTTCAGAAAATGGGCGCCTCAACTCATGTGCATATGCCCTGGAACTTATTGCTTGGAGAGGGTCTAATAAGCTATGGTTATCGTAAAGAAGCTGCTGATCTGGTTACCCGCTTAATGGGAACGATTATCCAGACACTAAAACAAGACCAATCCTTCCGCAAATATTATCACCCCGATACAGGAACCGGCCTGGGGGACCGTAACTCATTAGATGGTTTAGCGCCTCTCAGCCTGTTTCTGGACAGCCTTGGAGTACGCTTCCTGTCTCATAACAGCATATCTCTCAACGGAATTAACCCATTTCCATGGCCTGTTACGGTAAAATATCGAGGCCTGACCGTTCTCCGGCAGCTCGAAAAGACAACTGTTGTCTACCCGAATGGAGAAACAGTCACAGTAACCGATCCATCTCCTTGTGTCATCACTTTGGACAGTAACGAGCGATAGAAGGTAGAGACAATGAAACCTAACCCACCTCCTAAAGACGTCAACAGGATCATGACAGTTGTCGTGCAAGAGCAAGATGTCGAGAACGCTATTCACTCCCTGTTACATTTAGGCATCTCGGTAACCAGGTTGTCAAGCTCGGGTGGGTTCCTGGGTAGGCGTAACGCTACCCTGATCATCGGTGTAAACGATCGTCAAGTAGAAAAAGCGACCCAGGCTCTTACCCGAAGCTGCCGGCGGAGAGTGGAATACGTTGCCACGCCATTAGAAGGTTCGCCCCTCCCCTTCCCATCACCCACTCCCATTACGGTAGGCGGCGCAACGATATTCACCCTTGAGGTGGAACGATTTTTAGAGCTGTAACAGTCACCGAAAAGGAAACTCCTATGAAACTTATCGTAGCCATCCTACGTGATGAAGATTGTGAGAAGATATCGCATGCCCTCGTGACAGCCGATTTCCGAGTAACCCAGATCGCCTCTACAGGTGGCTTTTTACGCCGTGGCTCGACAACACTGATGATAGGGGTGGAAAATGATAAAGTTGACCAGGCTATCCAAATCATCAAAGATAACTCATCACCCCCAGCTGACTCCAGGCAAAGAAAAGCTACCCTGTTTGTCTTGAACGTTCTAGACTTCGAACAAGTTTGATCCCCAATCTGTACCAGTACCAGATATCCTGCTTCTCCAACTGATATGCATTCACAAAGTTTTAGGAGGATAAGATGGAGGCTGACACATCGGATATTCGCATGTTCAGCGGTAGGTCGCATCCCGAGCTGGCTCAAGAGATTGCAGATCAAATCGGGATACTATTAGAGGAAACCCATTTTTCCCGTTTCAGTAATGATAATTTGTTCATCCAGCTAGGCGCTAGCGTGCGAGGGCGGAAAGTCCTGATCGTCCAATCTCTAATCCCGCCGGTTAGCGAGCATCTTTTGGAATTATTTATGATGCTGGATATCGCCCGTAGTGCAGCCGCATCCGAGGTGCATGCTATCATCCCCTATTTTTCTTATGCTCGCTCTGACAAAAAGAATGCACCCCGCTTGATTGCCGACCTGCTGCAGACTGCTGGAGCTACCCAGGTAATGACAATGACGCTACACTCTCCACAGGTCCACGGTTTTTTTGGCATTCCCACTGACCCACTCACCGCGCGCGGTTTGTTCGTGCACCATTTGAACCAAAAAAAACTTGATCCCAGGGATTCGATTGTTGTGGCTCCTGATTACGGCAGGGCAGGCTCAGCCGGGAGAGTGGCAGCCCAGTTGGGCTTGAAATCCATCTCTGCTGAGAAAAAGCGTATCTCTGATACGGAAGTGCTAGTGGGAGAATTGATCGGGAAACAGGTTGCAGGTTTTCGTCGCGCCCTGATCTACGATGATGAGATCGCTACCGGAGGATCGGTAGTCAACTTATGCCACCGGCTGGTTGAAAATGGGGTCGAAGAGCTCATCATCATCTGTACTCATGGTCTTTTCATTAATAACGCACTTGAACGTATCGTAGCGATCCCCCAGGTTGTCGAGATCGTCACAACCAACACTGTACCCATTCCCCAGGAAAAACGAGCGCCAAATATGGTTGTTCTTTCGGTGGCTGCGGTTTTTGGGGAGGCTATCCGAAGAAATATCACTCACCAATCGATCGGAGATCTATTCGCTTTTTGGGATGACCGATAAGCATTATCTCACTTCATGGAATTCTTCCACCTGGTAAAGCCATACTTCCATTTTTCTTTGGCGCCAGCTATCTGGCGCTAAACCCATTTTCATGCACAAGCTGTTCAGAAACATGTCTGGGTCAGGGAGCTTCTCCCAGACCTGGGGCAAGAATGTCGCCCGGCGAGCGCCATCTCTCAAGATAACCCCCTCTTTCCTTGAGAATAACTCCCGCTCTAAGTCGTCAAAATTTTCATACTCGAGTTGCTGGGGTGGGGTGAGTCGGGAAATCTCGATCGTAATTTCTCTCAGCTCTTCCGGTGTAACGGGGGAGAAACGGTAATCCTGGAGCCCTGCGGCAATGGCATGCTCGCGCACGTCTTCAGCCAGGGATTGGTAAGCCTCAAGCGCCCCAATACAACCACGCAGCTCTCCCTGGCGCCTTAGGGTAACAAATGTCGCCCCGGGCTCCTGCAAACAGGGCGATATCAACTCTAACTCCAATGGCTCTAATTGTTTTCCGTATACCGCATCCTCAAGAGCTTTCCGTGCCATATTCAATAAAACTTGCCGTTCCTCCATAGAAAGCTGTACTTGAATCATTATTGCACCCCTTTATAGGTCTGCCGGTGATATATAAGGGGGTGGCTGTCTTCTGGTTGTGCATTAACCTGAAGACGAACCACTTCGGCGATGTAGATCGTATGGGTGGCTACATCGTGTATAGAAACCACCCGGCAATCAAAAAAAGCCAGGCCTCCCGTGATAAATGAGGCTCCTGTCGATAAAGTAAAGGTATCGACATTCTCAAAACGGTCCTCATGCTCCGTATGCCGGCCTGCGAAACAATCGGATACTTCCTCTTGGTTGCGGGCCAGGATGGTCACCCCAAAAAAGCCTGAACTCTTCACCAGCGTGTTGGTCCTGGATTTCCTTTCCAGGGACACAAGCACGAGAGGGGGCGTCAATGAGATCGAAGTAAACGAGTTTACGGTCATCCCGTGTCGCGTACCCTGGTAGTCGGAGGTAAGTACAGTGACTCCCGTAGCCCACTCACGCATCGCCGACCGGAAATCTGATGGATCCACTGCCATAAGTTTGGTTGGTTTAGCTTCCTCTCCAAGTAGAATGATGCAGCTGAAGAAAGCAGGATTGCCAATATCAGGAAATCATACATACTTCTCTTCCTTCTTCATAATACATTCCCGTCATAAAGACGTCAAGAGAGAATGGAGTTTTCATGAAAGAACTGCTAAAAGGAAGCCAGTCAGAAAAGCATTGGGCCAGTATAGTTTCATCCTCAATTTTACTTGCCTTCTCGGATCAAATAAGGTACTATCAGACTCATGGAATCTTCAGCCTCTCACAATAATGAGCAGCAAAAGCAAAAAACTATGGGGGCTTTTCAACAAATTCAGCTCGTGGTAGGGGTTGCTTTCCTCCTGGCGACGCTGTTCACAGCCTGGACGCCAGCAGGGTTACTCCCAGACAGCCTGGCAGAGAAGCTAAGCGGCGTCATCGTCCCGCAAGAAGAAAATCCAATCAGCCTGGGTCCCACTCCAACGGCAAGGCCTAACTTGCGCATCGGGGTGGTGGCAGGGCACTGGGGCAGCGAGCCGTATGATCCAGGCGCCGTATGTAGTGACGGATTGAAAGAAGTAGACATCAACCTGGATATCGCTACGCGGGTACGAGAAAGCATGATCGGGCAGGGCTTCGACGTAGATCTGCTGAAAGAATTCGATCCACGCCTGGATGGTTATCGTGGTCTCTTGCTCGTTTCTATCCATGCCGATTCATGCGAATACGTTAATGACCAGGCTACCGGTTTTAAAGTAGCGGCAGCCATGTCAACCATTTATCCGGAGAAAGCTGCCCGCCTGACCGCCTGCCTGCGTAGCCGTTATTCTTCCATTACGGGGCTATCTTTCCACCCGGGCAGTGTAACTGCTGATATGACCAGCTATCATGGTTTCGACGAGATCCACGGAGATACAACAGCCGCGATTATTGAGACAGGCTTTATGAACCTTGACCGGCAGATCTTAACCCAGCAGCCAGACCTGGTAGCCCAAGGTATCATCCAGGGTGTCTTGTGCTTCGTCAACAACGAAGATATCGCTAGCCCACCCACCCCAGAGCCATGAACAGTGTGGAGCTCGAAGGTCTGCAAGCAGTTGAATATGCCAAAGCAGCCTTTCGACGAGGAGAGCGACACGAAGCGCGCCGGTGGGCTGAACTGGCTGCCAGACTCATACCTGACCGGGAAGAACCCTGGCTTTGGTTGGCTGCTGTTGCCAGCCCGCGCGCCAGCCTGGAGTACTTAAACCGGGCCCTTGAGATCAACCCAAACAGCCGGGCTGCGCGCGAAGGGATGCACTGGGCTGCAAAGCGCCTCAGAGCTGAGAGAACCTCCATTCAGCGTCGCATCGTTGAACCAGTAATCCCCGCTGTTAATTTCATCCTTCCCAAACGCTATGTATGGCAGAGCGCCGGACCCTGGGCGGCAACTCTCTTTGTGTTGGCTTTCGCCTTCTTGACCTGGTTCAACTTAACCGGCCTTTCCGGCAAACTTCCAAACGGCGTCTTGCCAGCCATGGGCGCCAGCTCTCCAATTGCCATCGCAAAGGAGAACCTGGAGAAAGCAACTCGCACGCCAACACCCACAGCGACCTTTACCCCTACCCCAACAAATACACCCACGCCTACTCCTACGGATACGCCAACTCCCACTCCTACAGATACACCTACAGCAACTCCGACGGACACCCCAACACCCCTTCCTACAGATACTCCTGTCCCTTACCAACCACCCCCTCCGGAAATTCCAGGCGGGATCGATGAATCAGAGGCTTGGATTGATGTCAACCTTTCCGAACAGACAGTACAAGCTTACCGGGGCACTGAGCTGCTCAACACCTTCATCGTTTCGACAGGTACCTGGCGCACTCCAACAGTGACCGGACAATACAGGATCTATGTAAAATACCGCTACGCGGATATGTCGGGACCGGGATATTATCTCCCGGATGTCCCATATGTAATGTACTTTTACAAGGGCTATGGGCTGCATGGCACATACTGGCATAATAATTTCGGTACACCGATGAGTCACGGCTGTATCAACCTTCGGACAGATGAGGCTGGTTGGCTGTTCGAATTTGCTTCAGTGGGGACTCTGGTAAATATTCATTACTAGGGGAACTATGCACAGCACATTTCAATATAACAGGTATCTCCTTCGCCGACAGGTGTTGGCGCTCACCGGAAAGTTTCGTAGGAGTAAGGTAGGCGTGTGGCGCCGTAAAGGTTTCCGCTCCATGCTGAGAGATGAGTGGGAACAACTGGATGCAGATGACTACCCTGTAGGTATTTTGCCTGTAGGTATTTTGAATGAAGACAATATGACCCAGGCTCTTTTACGTCGATTCCTTCTGGGAAAGTGACTGCCTCAAAATTATGATATCATCACAGGAAATCAACGCTGCGCTGATTTACGCCAACGTTTTAACCTGTTGCGGTACGAGCTGGCCCTGGATTTCAGTATGGACGCCAGCCAGAAACTCGACCGGAGAATGGGAATCGCAGCTGCAATTTTAGTAGCTACAATCGAAGGACATCAAGATTGAGGAGGGAATTGTGCCACCCAAACCTCTTTTTGAAGGGTTGGTGATCGATGAAAACGATAACCCTGTCAGTGTCACCCAAGTGGGTGACGAACCTTGCTATATTGTGGATGATGCTGGCTTCTTGCGCCATATTCCAACACAGGATGTCGACCGGCAGGTATTAGAGATCATGTTCGAAATGATCAAGGGGAGTGAGGATCTGTTAAGCCAGCAAGCAGCCAAGATGCTTGGGCAAGAAGATATTTTTACCCAGGCAATGATCGAGAGCCAGCTCAAACAATTGGATAAGCAAGTCGATACGATTTTGAATACCGGTATCCCGGAAGAAGGCCGGGCCTATATGGGAATGATGGGTTTCCAAGTGCGGATAAATGTCCACGGGGAGGTATTGGATGTAGAGCAGCCAGGGATGATCGACCCAGGCGAGGAGTGATATCTGAGGAGAAGCATGTAAATGAATAATTCGGATTATATCGTCGAGGTATCGGAAGCCGATTTTGAATATAAAGTGTTAATTTATTCTCAGACTGTGCCGGTACTGGTCGATTTTTGGGCTGAATGGTGCGCGCCTTGCCGGATCCTGGGACCGATCCTGGAAAAGTTAGCCAAGGAAGCTGGGGGTGGCTTCCGGTTGGCGAAGATTAATGTTGATGAGAATCAGAACCTGTCTCGTCGTTACAATGTCAGCAGCATACCTGTGGTGAAAGCTTTCCGTGATGGACAGGTGGTGTCTGAATTTACCGGTGCACTTCCAGAGCCACGCATCCGAGAATTCTTGCGGGCTCTTGCTCCCAGCCCAATGGACCTGTTACTAGAAAAAGGGCATAGTCTATTAGAAATGAACCAGTGGGGAAATGCGGAAAAAATTTTTCGAGAATACCTGAAAGAGGTCCCCAATCATCCCCGGGCAATGCTGGGACTGGTAAAGAGTTTGTTGCTGCAGGGTAGAGGCGCCGATGCGCACAACCTGATCCGTAAATTTCCGGACGGGAAAGACTATTACCGGGCGGAGCTATTGCTACCGTTGGCTACTGCCCTGGCGCGTTTCCAATCAGGTGAGACCTATTCGGATGACCCCCTGGAAGCTGCCTATTTGAATGCCCTGCGGCTGGTCGTACGAGGTAACCATGCAGCCGCCATGGATGGCTTGCTGGACGTCCTTCGTCAAGAGAAACATTACCGGGATGATGAGGTACGCCGGGTGATGGTGGGGATCTTTGAGTTACTCGGCGACGAAAACCCTCTCACCCAACAATACCGCAATGAGCTGGCAATGGTTCTCTTTTAGTTTCAAGTGCGCATCTCACGAATATTCTCCCACAGGATATATAGACCGCCCAGTAATACTGTTGCTACCAGGATTTGCCAAAAGAACTGGTAAATCAGGATCAACGCACACACGATCGCCAGTCCAACCGTTACGCTGGCGACCAATCTTGTTAATTGCCTGCGGAAACCCGATTCGATGAAGATGATTGCGCCCATCATGGCGGCCAAACCGAAGAGCAAGTATTGCTGCGCAAAAACAATCAATACTACGATGCTGGTCAGAAGTAAGGTGGTGCTGATGGCTGCAAAAGCCTCTGCTAGACGTCCCAGACGCAAGTCTACATCCGTTGACGGTTGGTGAGCACGCCGGATATGAGAACGCAGCGATCCTTGATCCCCTATCAACAAACGAGCTTCATGCCAATCCAGGGCACCCAACTTGGCCTCCTCTTCGGTAATCTGTCGCCGCAGATCGTTCAGCTCTCGAGAAAGGTTCTCGAGCTTGGCCTGGTTCCTATCATGGAGGAATGCCATATGGGGGTATCCTTCCATTGCGGCTGTCTCAAGACCTAGGCCAGCCACCTCAGCGCTCTTGGCAATAATATCTCGCTCTAGCTTTGAACGATTCTGCTTGCTCAAAGCGCGCTGGCGGTCCAGGAAATCTAAGGCTTCATGCGGCGGAGGCACCTTCGTTAGACCGGCCCAGCCGATCGGATCATACCAGGATTGGCGGACCGTCCCTTCCCGGTTGTACATTGGCCCGGCAGGTGCATTTTCCCCAGCCGCCGGGTCCCGCGTGAATAGCCCCCATAATCCCCGGTAATCTCTTACCCAAAGCGGCGGAGGATTGAGGGAAAAAGCCTCCCAATTCCCGATTTGTCCTGGACCTAACGAAACCCCATCCCCACGAGCATAATCCACGAAAGGAACACGGAAGTGATGCAACCGGCCTGGCTCGATTGGTCTTTCACCCTGACGGAGCGTGTTCGTCCAAATATCGCGCACCTTATTCAATATCCGGAAGAGAGGTGTAAGCAAGGGTAGCTCGGTTTCCGCCAGATATTCCCCAGGCTGAAAATAGCTGGCATGGCTTCCGGCTCCCGCGTAGATGACCGGGTGTTCCCCCACCTTCTCAACTTCTGGATCTGTCCAATGGCGACGCAGGTCATCTCCATAGTAATCATGCACGGCATACGCCAACCAGTGTGGCTGAACCTGGCCTTGTTTATCTTCGCTACAATAGATCGAGATCATCTCCCAATCAGCTTCATGGTCGTTGACGCCGAAGAATCCGGAACGCCAATTGTTGAATGGATAAAAAAACCAGTACTGTAAAACCAACCAGCCGTTTTCACGGACGACCCTGCCATAGTAGCAATATTTGGGATCTTCTTCCAACATGCGCTGGTAGGTAAGGACAGCCGCAGTAGCGGTGTCACCGGTGACACGCCCCCGCATCAACAACGTCACCGAAAAGAGCGCGTCCAGAAACCTGGAGAGGATCCCAACGCGTGCCAGACGTCCGCGACCGGCGTGAAAAACGTCCTCTTGCTCACCATGGGTGATGGTCTTCACCGCTTCACTTAAAGAGTATCGAGCCAGCTCGAGCACATCAAGCGGGTCGATGAACTTGAGAAAATAGACGGCTCCAAAACCATGGTTACGAGGTAGGGTAAGCTTATCGATGGTAAGCTCGCCTTGCGGCACCAGCAATTCTGGCGGCTCGTTCGGACGCTGGACCCACAGACTGCATTGAGCAATATAACTCTCGATATCTACAGGAAAGAAGCGCTCACCTTTGGTGTAGCGAACTACCGGCTCAAAACGTCGGAGAAGCTCCAAATCGGCGTCTTCATGCGGAGTGGCAATCATATTTCGTCCTGTTTACCTCGCATGACGGACTGGATTTCGTTCTGATTAAGATAGAAGACCAATACAACTCCTGAGGCCATCAAGAGGTAATTCGGTTGCTGCCTCAGGTAAGCGACCAGGGTCGTGAACAAAATGACCCCTTGTAATGACATAGCCATAAGCCAGGCATAACGGATCATGCGAAGCAACTGAAAAGCGACCGCTCCGGATAATAGGCCCAAAACCAGCAAACCGACCCCGGATGTGACCACCTGGACGATCATGGTGACGAAAAACTCCAGGTTAAATTCCCACTGGCTGCTAGGCCAGCCGGCCATGGAGATTCGGTATAGGCCATAGATAATAAGGGTGATGCTTTGGAGAAATTGAATCCCTGTTAATATCGCTACGCTGCTCGGGCGCTCTATCCTGCGAGGTGGGCTTGGGGTTATCGCCATATTAAATAGTATAACACTGGCTTTATTCTTCGATGTAAAAAATGCGGCAGTTACCAATAAAGACCTTATTGGAACTACCGCATATCTACATTCTTATAGCTCAGGTTAACATTCTATCAACTGCCGCAGTTAATTCCGCAAGGTTACTGACCTGGTAGATGGAGGTACAGTGAGAGGCATACTTGAGCATATCACTATCCCCCGTACCCCACAGCGAAGGCGCTTCTGGATTCAACCAGATCGTCCTACGGCTCCTTCTAGACAGCATTGAGAAAAGATCCTGCCGTGGATCGTTATAGTTATTGCGACCATCGCCTACGATGATAAAGATTGTCCGGCTGTCCATCAGGTCGAGGAAATCTTTGACAAAGGTTTCCAGAGAGCAACCCAGATCTGTGTTGTAATATCCAGACGGCATACGCTCCATAACGCCTTTCACGGCTTCATGCGCTTCTTTGCTATCTAAGTCAGGAGAGATGTATTCAAGATCATCGATAAACGCAAAGGCATGCGTCTTACTGATTTGATCCTGAACGGCATGCAGCAAGTTAAGCATTAGCTCTGAAGCAGGGCGCATGGAGGTGCTGATATCGCAGACAGCAATAACTTTTGGCTTCAAAGTATGATCCCGGCGTTTTATGGAAATCGGAACATTGCCGTGTTTCAAGTTAGCTCGGATGGTAGCTTTGGCATCCAACTGGCCTGACTTGGCACGTTTCTGCCTCAAGGCCATGCGGGTGCGCAGCATATTTGCCAGGCGCTTAACCTCCTTACGCAATACCTCCATATCTTTTTCAGACAGAGATCCAAAAGGCTGGTTGATCAAGCCTTCCGTGCTGTCGTCTTGAGGTTTTTGGCTCATGTTATCGGCAATCTGCTGCCCGGTAAATTGTGAGATCTGTTCTTCTAGAGAGCGCTGGTTAGCTTGCAGGATCTGCCGCATCTGATCTACTCGATCCTTATTCATTCCCAGCTGCTCAAGCATTTCTGCCAACTCTTGAATGGCCTGCTTGATCTTATCGTTCTGAAGCGCCTGTTCCATTCGCCGGGCCATCCAATCCCGGTAACGCAGGTCGTCTGCCCGGTCCATCCCCACCAACTTGCTCAGTTTATCCAGTTCATCCTCACTGAGCTGTTCTCCGCGGATCAGTTTTTCTAGCATTTTGCGGAGCTCCTCAGTAAAATTCCTCAATGCTTCTGCCAGCATCTCGGTTTCTTCTTCAGACAGATCTTTCGAGAGATCCATCAAAGGAGGCACCTCACCAGTCTCAAAGAACAAAGGAAAAAGTTCCTCGAAGGTAGGGATATCAGAGACCTCTTTAACCAAGGTTGAGCGTAAGCTAATTCGGAATGCTTCGCGATTTCGTACACCCATCTGCTCTACAGCTGCGAAGGCGTCCGTACTTTCAGCCAGGCTGATTCGCACACCACCTGCTCGTAAAGCAGCAATAAACTTGACAATCCGGTCTTCCATGATAATCCACCCCACTAATTGTTCCGGCGAGACCAGCGCGAATCCTCATCCCCACCCGGGTGGAAACCTTGTGGCGGTTGTTGCAGCCACCGCTTGGCGCGTTTGAGATCGTTCTCATGCTTGAGCAAGACGCTCAGAGTCGATTCAAGTGTCTCCTTATTCAAGCTTTTAGCGTTCAAAGAAACCAAAGCTTTGGCCCAGTCGAGTGTCTCGCTGATACTGGGAGACTTGCGCAGATCCATGGAGCGCAGGCTTTGAACCAGCTCAACGGCCTGGTTCGCCATTTTCGCAGAAAGCTCAGGCACTTTCAAGCGGACCACCGCCATTTCCTGTTCCATCGATGGATAATCGATAAAGAGGTAAAGACAGCGCCTCTTGAGGGCTTCACTCAACTCGCGCGTGTTATTGCTGGTCAGCACCACCAGGGGTTTATTCACCGCTTCCAGGGTCCCCAGCTCGGGTACGCTGACCTGGAAGTCGCTCAAAACCTCCAATAAGAAAGCTTCAAACTCCGCATCCGCCCTGTCGATTTCATCGATGAGCAACACCGATGGAGTATCGCTCAAGATAGCCCTCAGCAAAGGCCGTTGAAGTAAGAAGCGCATCGAGAAGAAAACGTCCTCCTCGTTGGACAAGCGGTCAGCAGCTTCGGCTAAAGTGGTTGTCCCTGCCAGGCTCTCATGCAATTTATCGCGTAATAGCTGGGTATATAAAAGCTGCTTGGCATACTCCCACTCATAGAGGGCTTTGGTTTCATCCAGTCCCTCGTAACATTGCAGCCGGATTAACGTACGGCCGGTTGCATTGGCAATCGCCTTTGCCAGCTCTGTCTTCCCCACGCCGGCCGGTCCTTCGGTAAGCAATGGTTTCTCCAGTTGCTGGCTGAGATACATGATTGTGGCGATCTCATCACTGGCAATATAATCTTGCCGACCTAATGCATTTTTTAATTCTTCTGGTGAATAAAAATTTTCAACGTACTCCATTTTTCAACCAACCCTTCATCATCCTCAACGATAATTTACATCCTCAATTTTTTTGAGGGAGTTATATATCGGGGTGTACGGAATACGGTTCACCCCCTAACCAAGATATCGGCTCTGTCATCCAGGAGAAAAGGTTTACCCGGACTGAACCTCCTGACTATCACTTTTCTGCCACTCTGGCGCAGCACGTTTCAATTCTTCCGGCGATACCCGGTTAGCACGACGACAGTGTGGACAATAGGCATTGAAATGGTTTAAACCTTGTTCGGAAACCTCATCTAGTGCTGCATGAATGGCTTCTTTCCCCAAGGCAAAAGGCTTATGGCAATGATAGCAGCGAATCTGCATCGATCACTCTCCTCTTATATTCTATTTAGCAAGATACGATTCAAGTATAACATCCCGGTACTCAATCACCCTCCCCACTTGCCGGGTTTTATTGGACCGCACTCTTGCCCCAACCCCTAACGTTTGCAAGGAGCGTTCCTTTTGTTGATTAAGTATACAACATTAGTCATATTTGGCATAGATCTGGCAGATTAATGCTCTCTGTTATAATAACAAGTATGACCCGCTTCTATACAGGCAAGGGCGACGACGGTTATACCGGTTTGCTGGGAGAAGGCAGGATTCCCAAGTATCATCCAATAACTGAAGCTGTAGGAGCATTGGATGAGGCTACTGCAGCATTGGGAATGGCGCGTTCCATCTGCCATGCTCCAGATATCCCCGACCTAATTACCACCGTCCAACGTGACCTGTACGGATTGATGGCTGAAGTTTCCTCAACGCCAGATAATGCTGCTCGCTTCAGAGTCATCGATGCCGGGCGAGTGGCGTGGCTTGAAGATAGGACAGATAACTTCAGCAAAACCATTCACATTCCTAAGGAATTCGTCCTCCCTGGAGACTCTCAAGGCGGCGCCGCGTTCAGCCTGGCACGCACGATCGTACGCCGCGCCGAACGCCGGGTAGCTGAACTACTCCATACAGGCGCCATCGAGAACAAAGAGCTGCTCAAGTATCTGAACCGCCTTTCTTCGCTTTGTTTTGTCTTAGAACTTGTGGAAAACCATTCCAGTGGTAAAAGCCAACCCACTCTGGCGAGGAACAACCACCGGGATTGATCGGGTAAGCAAAAAGTTGATCATGCAGGTTAATACAAATTACCCGGGGCAGAAATGCGGACCGGGCAATTTTATTTAACTGACTTATGAGGCTTTATTGAGCTGCCAATTCAGCCTCAAATGCTTCCTGAAGTGCTTCAAAGGTAGGTACAAACCCGGGAGCGATTTGGGTACCGTTGACAAAAACAGATGGAGTGCCGGTTATGCCCAATTGCTGCCCCATGCTAACATCCTCCGAGATCACGTTTTGATAACGGTTCTCGCGCAGGCAGGCGCTGAATGCATCCGGATCCATATCCAAAGCGTCTGCAAAGGCAATTAACCTGCGCTCTGTGAACGAGCCAACGTTAACTCCCCTTACATTGGCAAACAACATGTCATGGTAGTCCCAAAAGCGGTCTTGCTCTGCTGCACACATGCTGGCATTGGCTGATTGCCTGGACTCGTTTGTACCCCGGTCTAGAATCGGGAACTGGCGATAAATAATGTAAACATGACCTGGCTCTACGTATTGCTCGATAACAGCAGGTTCAACCTGTTGGGCGAATATACTGCAGGCCGAGCACTGGAAATCGGAGTAAACCTCCATGAGAATAGGAGCATTCGGATCTCCCATATTTCTGCCCTCAGCCATGGGCCGGGGTTCGGGAGTGATCTGTGTGATCTCACCCACTGGGGCGGTTGCATCGCGGATGGAAGGGCCAATTGCCAGAGCCAGGATAACCAACGCGACGCCTCCAATAATCAGGAACATAATCATTCTTTGGCGGAGCTGGGCTCGCCGGCGTTTCTGCCTCATCTCCTCTTTTCTAGATAATTCTCTTCTTTTAGGGGTGCTCATACCAGGGGATCTCCACGTTGTTTAGAATTTCACAAATTTTGCCATAAGGGAATGGATTTGTCCATACCGTATATGAAAATCCTCTCCTAGAAAGGCTTATACCTAGGTTATTTTAAGGATGCAACTTAAACCAATAAACCGGATACTTTTCTTTGGTATCTTTGAAGCCAGCTTTCTTGTACAAAGCCAATGAACCGACATTATCTAGCTGGGTATTTACCGTTACTCGCACAGCCCCCCGGCGGGTAAACTGATATAGCGTGTCCCGCACCAGGCTATAACCAATCCCTTTGCCTTGATGAGTAGGAGCCACTGCCAATCGCGCCAAATGCCCGCCCATCGGGCTGGCCGTGCTGATCTGGTAACCAACTAGCCTTCCTTCCTCTTCTGCCACAGTTGCTATAGCCGCTTGCTTGAAAGCTAATTCTAAAGAATCCAACGAGTTACGCCAAAGCTCTCCAAAAGCAACCTCATCCAACTCTCCTACAATTCGCAAGTCGTCATAATTCATCGGCCGTAGCCCGATCTGCTGGGCAGAATTCTCTGGGATTGAATTGGCTCGCTCCCAAAGCAGCATAACGACTTGATTGATCTGCTGGAAACCACTCATATCAAGTAACTCTCGGAACCAGTATTGCAACGGGATTGCAGCTATTGTCATATCCCGGTCTCCAGCCATACGCGCTCTGGCCTCCGGCCATAACCGCTTCCAGGCTTCTTTGGTATCGAAATTTGTAGATACAGCAAAAAGCCGGATCCAGGCAATACCAGGAGGGTCTGGAGGGGAAATCAAGGTTGCAACCAGGCTACCGTTCTGTTCGGCTACAAGACAAGGAGAAAATCCGACCCAGTCCAGAGGGGCGCGCCAATCCAGGTGTCTGTGAACGAAGGTTTCGAAGTGGATCAGACTGGCCAGCTGCTTGCGATCGTTTTCCGCTGCGGGTCTAATAATGAGGGGAATATCAGATACCATATATGTCCCGCCATTCATGGGCGAGTTGCTTTATTTTGTTTTGGTTAAGAACTTGATTGGCAAATCGGTAATCGCTTTTAAGAACCGCCGCCGCAGGTTCGATTTTCCACCCTCCTCAAATCCGGCATTGAGGTTTGCCAGACCCTCAAAACTGCGCCCACTTTTGAACTGCAGCGTGGAAAGTGCCTGAAGGATTGGAGCTCTCAAATCGTGTTCTCCAATCTTCTTGAAAAGGTTGTCAGCCTGCTCGTACATCTGGATAGCTTCATCGATCCGGTTTAAGCTCTCCAGGGCAGCGGCGTGATTCCCGATCGCCATCGCCCTACGGCGGGTATCTCCGGCAGCTTCAAAAACCTCATCGGTACCCTGTACAGCTTCCAGGGCTGCCGGGTAGTCCCCAGCTTTAAGGTAAGCGACACTGGCATTGTTTGCCATCTCTGCTGCGGAGAGAAGGTTTTGTTCCGCCTGAAACCCTTCGGAAGCGGCTATAAAAAAATTTGCGGCTTCCTGATACTTACCTTTCTGGTAGGAATCCTTCCCCAAGCGATCGAGATCTGTGGGAGTGTAAGTTGTGTTCATAAGGTAATTTCCAACAGCCCTTCTGCCACAGCCCTCAGCTTTTCAACAGACATCTGGCTCAAGCGCTGGGCGAGCTCGATATAGGGCCGATTTACTGGTAGGCAAACGAACCTCTGCAACTCCGGGGGTAACTCCATAATATCTCTGACAGTGGTTTGTTGCTGGATCCATTGGCCTACCGGCCCATTTCGGTCCTGGAAATCTTCCACAGACAGTCCGTAGAGATGCACCAGGGATTCCAATATGGGCAAAGGAATGGGATCTTCGCCTAACTCGTACGACTCGAGCTGGTTATTCGTTAAGCCGGCTTGCACAGAAACCGCTTCAAGGGACAGGCCTGCTTCCATACGGGACTTCTTTAGCAAAACTCCGACCATGCGTTGGCGTAGCAGCAATAACTTCTCAGCATCATATTCAAGCGCGGCCTGCTTATCGACAAGGTCAACCCCATTTCCATAGAAATGTTCCAGGGGAGTATTGAGAGCATAAGCCAACAACTCAACTTGTGGGAGGGAGGGAGAAATATCTCCAAGTTCATATGCTTCGTACTCTTCTAAGGGGACATTGATTGCGTTGGCGCAATCCTGGGCGCTCTTGTCCGCCTTCTGCCGGGCAGCTCGCATTAAAACTGCCAACTTCTTCGCTCGTATGGATAATCCTATCGTTTTATTGGTCATAGCTCACTCACTACCTTGCCGATTATAGCAGAATAACGAGGACTAGCTTGCCCCATCCGAATAAGGACCTTGGAAGGTCCCAAATTCTGGCGCCCGCAATATTACGCTCCAAACTGGAACTCATCCGAGATCAAATCTTCATCTGGGAGGATCCAAACCAACTGTTCCCTATTGATCAACAGGAAATGTGTACGGAATATGATTTGCCCGTCCTCCCCGTAAACGACCACGTTCGTCACGGGCAGAAATTGCATACCTCCATCCAACTCATCCTTCACACGTTTGCCCTGGCCCACATGGACATTTCCATGAATTCTTTGGCTAGAAGTTTGAATCAGGACAGGTATGGGTTTCTTCGAAATATATTGAAATGATACTTCCTCTTGACCTTCAATCTGGGCAGCCATGGATTACTCCTTTTCTTTGTAAAACCTGGATCAGGCTGGTATATGATAGCGATAGGACTGGATTTATACCGTTTCTATTATAGGCATGGTATAGCCTAAACCGGGACGCGTCACAATGTGAACGGGGTTTTTAGGATCTTCCTCCAGCTTTTGTCTCAATCGTGATATGCTCACCCACAATATTTCCTTATCATCCCGGTATTCGGGTCCCCATACATCGGTTAACAATTGCTCTGAGGGTAAGATGTTCGGCAAGTTGCGCGCCAATTGCAGCAGGAGACGATATTCGGTTGCCGATAAGAAGATCATCTTGTCTTCACGGAAAACTTCTGCCCGTGCAAAATCGATGCGCAGGTTTCCATGGGTAAATACGGACTGTTGGAATACATTCCCGGAATTTTGAGCGCGCCTTAGAACTGAGCGGACCCTGGCCAGGAGTTCAGTTGCCGAAAAGGGCTTAACGATATAATCATCTGCCCCGAGATCCAATCCCTTGACCCGGTCACGCTCATCCCCTTTGGCAGTGACGACGATAATGGGAACGTTTGAAAATTCCCGGATGCGCTCACACGCTGTAAATCCATCCACGCCTGGCATCATAATATCTAAGAGCACGAGCTCAGGATGTTTTTCAGCGACGATTTCAACCGCTTCCTGCCCATTAAGGGCTGTAAGCACATCATATCCTTCTGATGTAAGGTTGGCCTCCATCAGTCTAATGTAACGCGGTTCATCATCTACGACAAGAATAGTTGCATTCATTTGACGATCTCCTCAATAGAAAAACTGGTGTCCGCATTGGCCTGGTTGAGTGGAAGCCACAGATGAAATGTGGTGCCCTCCCCACACTTAGATTTAACTTCGATTTCCCCGCCATGCGCTCGGATAATTTGGCGGCATATGAAAAGCCCCAGGCCTGTTCCACGCACGCTTGTATTACCATCTAAAACCCTGTAAAAGCGCTTAAAGATATGCTCTATATGATCCGGTGGAATACCTGGGCCTTTGTCTCTGACCTCGATATGAGCTTTGTCCACAGTCGCGTCCAGATAAATTGTCACGGGTGAGCCAGGGGCATACTTCATCGCATTGCTTAAAAGGTTGTTGAAAACTTGCGCTATCCGCCTGGGATCCGCCTGGCATTGGATATTAGTCTTAGCGAAATCGAGAAAGAGAGGTACGGGCTCGTTGCTCGATAGGAACTGTAAGGAAATATCTCTCAAGAGCGAATCTAACCGGATTGGCTGAAAACGCAGGCGCAAGGTCCCAGATTGAAGCCTGGAAGAATCCAGCAGATTGTCGATCAACTCTCGCAGCTTATCTGCTTCTTCATCGATGTAAGCGAGAAACTCCCGGCGCGTTTCCTCATCCCATTGCGCATCCTCCCTGAGCAAAGTCGTAGCATAGCCTTTGATGAATCCAAGCGGTGTACAAAGTTCGTGGGATACTGTGGCTATGAAATCATGTTGAAGTCGATCCAACCGGCGCTCGGCTTCCAGGCGCGAAACATGATCAACGAGATGATTGTGTTCTAATAATTGAGAAATATGCAATGCGATGAACTCGGCGAGATGGATCTGCTCGGCCTTGTAGGGTGGGCCGCCAAACCTGGCAAACACCAGGGTACCCACTGTTTCATTCTCCGGACGAATGGGTAGGCCCAGGAAAAAGCGCTGGCTCAAACGGTCATGCTCCCAGCCCTCCAGCTCCTCATTTCTCAATAACGTCTGGGAAGTCGTGAGGACATGATTGGCAACCGTCTCGCCCCAGGCAAGGTCTCCATCTGAAGACTGTCCGCGCCCGATGACTTTCGCGTAAGTCATCTCTAACGCGCCGTTACCCGATTTAAGATACAGGATAATGGTATCAAAAATAAAAACCGGCCGCGCGATGTGGACAATTGCATCTAACGCCAAATCCAGGTTGAGTGATTTCGCTACAGCCTGGCTGATGGCGTAGACCGCCTCTAATTCTCTTGGGCGTAATTGGCCGGTGTTGGTTTTCTCTTCAAGCATGATGGTTGGCTAATTTCTGAAGCAAAAATTCAAATTTGGTGCCTCGACCTACCTGTGAGTCCACTTTGATCAAGGAGCCGTGAGCTTCTAATATGCTCTTTACCAGGGCAAGTCCCAAACCCGCCCCCTCATAGCGACGGGTGCTGGAACCATCCAGCTGGTGGAACGGCTCAAAAATTTCATCCAGGCGCTGCTGGGGTATACCTACGCCGGTATCGTCCACGCTAACCTTTACCATATCTCCATCAGGAGCAGTTTCAACAAGGATCGATCCACCGGATGGCGTGAATTTAATAGCGTTATCGATAAGATGTAAGATAACCCAGCTGATCTTTTCCTCGTCTGCAATGACAGCGGGGAGATCAGCGCTCTGTTTAGCCTGGAGGGTAACACTTTTCCTATCTGCCCGTTTTGCCGAACGGCTGACGACCTTTTCGATGAGAGGTGGCAGGTTTACAGGCTCCATTTTCAAAGTAAATTCACCACTGGCAGCCTGAGAAAAGTGAATCATATCATCGATTAACTTTTCCAGGCGATTTTCTGCCCGAGTCAATACATTCAAAGCATCTGTTTGCATGACCGTCAAAGGCCCCAGCGTCCCGTCACTAAACAAGTCCAGGTAGCCCTTGAGATGGGTCAGCGGAGTGCGAAGCTCGTGGGAGATGTTGGAGATAAAGTTCGACTTCAGCCGGCTCACCTCAGATAGCTTGCTCAGCGCATTCTGTAAGTCCCGAGTCCGTTCCTCCACCCTCTGCTCTAACTTGCGGTTTGCAGACTGCAATGCTGCCTGTAACTGCAAGATTTGCTCTGTAATGACCTGGTCGAGAATCTCCCTTTCAACATAACCCAGCTCCAACAGCGCCTGGCCTAGCAGACAAGGACGTCCTTGTCGAGCTCGCTCGGATTGAAAATCCAGGGCAGACTTTAATTGTTCCTCCTCAAGAATCCCTTTTTCCAACAGGTAATCCCCTAAGCGAGGCACAAGCATTTCAGGGGTTACTGGAGCCATGCCGCTGACCGGTTGTTTACCGGTTGCCTGCCTACCAACCAATAATATTGCCATTGCAAGCTCTATGCCGCATTGCTGGCAGTGCTGGGTTTTTTCATCGATAAGCTGCCCACATACCGGGCAAAGGACTTCGAGGGACATACTATATTCTCTACAACAAAGCTCAGATCAAGACCAACCTATTTGCAAACGGACCACCTGTAGGAGGCAAAGCCTGTGAATAATAATATACTCACTTCCATCATAATGCAAGTCAAAGCGGGGTAAAGAAATTATCCCTAAATCTGACAAATTCTATCAAATGGCTTGTTAAGTGTTTGTAAGGTAATTTTTTAAGCATTTGCGGGATAATCAGCACAAGGCATATGTATTTTCTTAGTGCGAGAAAATATTCTTTCGTCAGAACTCATACTGAATAAGCATGGGAAGAGATAACCTCGGCAAATGGTGAAAAAACCAACCACACGCATCCTCGTAATTAGCGAGGATAACACTACTACTGATTTACTCAGTCTATCGCTACGACCTGAGCAATATAAGATCTTTTCAGCTGATTCGATAGAGGAGGGACTTGAAGCTGCCAAGAGTTGCCATCCCCACCTGGTCATTTTTGATTTGATACTGAATGGAGGTGAGAGAGGGCAGTTTTGGGAGCCATTTCGAGCGGTTTGTGAAGCGCCAATCCTGGTTTTATCAGCTATTCAGAATCCTGGTGTGGTTGCAAGAGTGCTGGATGGCGGGGCAGATGGCTTCTTGACAAAGCCTGTCCCAAACGAAGTACTGGTCGCAAATATCAATAATCTTACTCGACGAGCCCGCTTCGAGAGAGAAGCAACGACCGTTAAATAAGTAGGCCAAAACTGTCTTTTATCCTTCTCAACCATCCAATTCATCCAGCAAATCCTTCGCCATGGACAAAGCTTGCTCCTTGGTTTGGATTACACCCGTTGCCTGGTTTTCCCGGATCGCATTCAGAAGCTTGCCAACTACCGGCCCGGGACGGATCTGAAGATGGTTCATCAACTCGTGACCATTAATGATCTCAGGAGGTGCGACGCTCTCTTGTGGATTTTCCCACCAGGCCTCCATCAGCCCTCGTACGACATCCAGATGTTTGCTCCACGCTTCGGTAGAAATATTCAGTCCATGGGTTGCGAGCACATCTGCCAGAGAGAGCAGGCACACCTCCACTCCAGCCGGATCCGTATCTCTAAAAAAACGATAGATTGCCCGTCGAGTCAGGGATGCCTGGCTTTGAGCGAGCAAAATTGGCCGCAGGTGATGACGGACAATTCTTCTAACCCGGGCGATCTCCGAATTGCTAAGCCTTAATCTTCGGGCTCGCTCGGATACCATTTCTTCACCCAACTGGTCATGCCTGAGGAAGCGGATGCGCCCGCTATCTTCCACCTGCTTCGTGCGGGGCTTGGCGATATCATGATACAGGGCAGCAAAGAAGAGCAGCCCGCGCAGCGTACGGTCTGGATTCAAGGAAGCCTGAAAATGATCCTCGATCTGTCCCCGGTAACGACCCAAGCGCATGACAAGTAAGCCCATACTCACATTTGCAGCAGCTTCCTGATCATATTCCCGGTGGAGCGCCTGGAGCACGTTTTCCAGCTGCCGCAATACTCCCAGGGTATGCTCCCAAACATCATAGACATGCGGAGGAGACTGCTCGACACCTTTTAATTCAATTAATTCTGGAAGGATATATGGAAGCGCGCCGAGAATTTCGAGGGCCAAAATAGAGGTAGAAGGCTGCGGTCCCGAAAAGATCTTGAAAAGCTCATCGCGTATGCGCTCAGCGGATGTCCTGGAAAGCCCACTGACCGATCGGCGCATCGAAGACCGTGTATCAGGCAGGATATGGAAGTCTAGAGCAGCTGCCAACCGGATTGACCTGAGAATTCGAACAGGGTCATCCTTGAAGGCACTTGAAGAACATGCGCGCAGGAGTTTTGCGCGTAGGTCGGATGCGCCTCCGAGTGGATCATACAAGGTCTGGTTAGACCGTATATCAACTGCCATGGCATTGATCGTGAAGTCACGACCTTTCAGATCGCTCACCAAATCTGAGCCGCGAAAAGATGCGAAATCCAGCGTATGCCGTTGTCCGGTCTGGTCGACCAGGATTAACCGAGCGGCATCTCGTTCTTCATCCAAAGGGAAAAAGGCAGCGCCCAGTTTATCTGCTACCTGGCGAGCGTGCTTCATGACCTCCCCTGGAAGCACGAAATCCAGGTCATGCACGCTTTTCCCAAGCATAGCATCCCTTACTGCCCCTCCTACCAGGTATACAGGGATATCGCCGGGCAGGCATGCCGCGACACGAGTTAATATATCTGAAAATTCAAGTTGATTTGGTGCGGGCACAAATACCACCACAGGTTTTTCTTTTTGGCGAGCTGCTTTTGCAGCCCCCAGGGCTTGTTGCGGGGTGCCGCCTTGCGCAATGACCTTGTTTCCCAATAGCGCCACCCATCTGCCTGCATAAGGAGCCAGGTAATCACCTTCGAAGGATGGATCTTGCTCAGGAAGTTCGTTCATTCCATGGGCTGGTAATGCTCCTGGTCAAGCGCAGCAATGAATGGCAGATTGCGGTAGTACTCATCGACATCCAGGCCATATCCGAAGATGAACTTATCTGGGATAACAAAGCCCGAGTAATCGATCGGCACATCCGTCTGGCGGCGTTCGGCCTTGTCTAATAAGACACATACCTTAAGCGATCTGGGTCGGCGGGATTCAAGGAAGCCAAGCACAGCTTCCAGTGTATAACCACTATCGATGATATCTTCCACCAGCAGCACATTCCGGTCCCGGATATCCGTGTTCAGGTCCAGGGTGATGCGAGCCTGGCCGGTTGTATTGCGCGCTCCAATTCCATAAGAGGAAACCGCCATAAAGTCCAGCGTGTGAGGTACTGTGATGGAGCGCATCAGGTCGACAAGGAAAACAACGCCACCGCGCAAAATGCATACCAGCAGCAAATCCTGGCCTTCATAGTCTCGGGAAATCTCGCCCCCCAGCTCCGCGATCCGTTTTTGTAGCTTTTCCTCGTCGATCAGGATTTCATCCAGGAATTCATTGTAATCTTGCATCTTAGCTCTCCACCTCAAGCCTATCAGCCTCGAGGAACCTGGTGATGCTGCCGGCAGCGAGCTTCATACATCTCAGAGGCTCCAACGATGACCACCGGCTCATCATAATGGGCTGGGTTTCCATTAACGATCCTTTGAGTGCGTGTGGCTGGTTCTCCACACACCATACAGATAGCATGAAGCTTATCGACGAATTCCGCCTGAGCCATCAAGGTAGGCATGGGGCCAAAGGGCTCCCCCCGAAAATCTGTGTCCAGTCCTGCTACAATCACGCGCATACCCTTGTCTGCCAGGCATTGGGCTATGGTTATTACTTTCTCATCGAAGAATTGGGCTTCATCTATTGCGATAACCGTCGTATCAGGTTGCAGTAAAGCGGTAATTTCATCGGCCTGGTGAATGGGATGAGCTTCATAATCGCTTCCGGCATGAGAAGTTACCTTCTGTTCAGTATAGCGGTTATCAATGGCAGGCTTGAAGACCTGCACCCTCTGCCTGGCAATGGTAGCGCGGCGCAGCCTGCGGATCAACTCATCGGTCTTGCCACTAAACATAGATCCGGTGATAACCTCTATCGAACCTGTATGGTGTTTCATGCCTTAGATTCTCCTTGGAAAATTATATATGATTATGGAGTGGACGGGAAACGCCGCGCCGATAAACGCACGATCAAACAGGCAGACGCAAATGCGTCTGCCTGTTAAGTTTACACTAAGATAAGCTGTTTGGGTGAATCAGGATACAGCTTGATCGGGGGTTTGAGGAAGATCATACCCGAGCTGGCGCAGGCGTTTCTTAAGATCGGCCAGCGATTTGCGACCAAAACCATCGATCACCAGGAGCTTATCATCTCCCTGTGCCAGGCGTTCCAGTATCTGCCCGGTTGTGGTGATGCCGTGATTTAACAATGCATCCGTAGGCCGTGTGCCAAGCTCCAGCTCCTGAACAGGTCGCTCAGGAGAAGTGCGAGATGCCGCGCGTGCTTCAGCTTCATCCTTGTATTGCTGGCGAGCCTGCAGCTTGCGGTAGAAGCGGTCTACCTGCCCTTCGGTATCAACGATACGCTGCTCACCGGTATAGAAGGGGTGGCACTTGAAGCAAACATCTGTCCGGATCTCTTTTTTCGTAGAGCCGGTATGCCAGGTGTTGCCGCAGGCGCAGACAACCAGCGCATCCGGATAATATGTAGGATGGATCTTTTCTTTCATGTTTCACAATATCCTTTCAGTGTGAAACGTAGTAAACGGAAGGGTTGGTTCCGTCTTACGCTTTCTACTATTCTGTTCCAGCAGGAATGACACTGACCATTTTACGGTCATCGCGAATGGTCTCGTATACTACGGTGCCATCCACCACTGCAAACAAAGTGTCATCTTTACCGACCTTTACATTCCGGCCAGGTTTAATTCGAGTTCCGCGCTGGCGGACAAGTATATAACCAGAGAGTACCTGCTGGCCTCCGAATACTTTCACGCCCAGGCGCTGTGACTGGCTGTCGCGTCCGTTGCGGCTGGATCCGCCGCCTTTTTTGTGTGCCATTTCTTCCTCCTATTCCGTCTCTTCATCCAACAGAATAGCGTCAATCTGTAACCGGGTATATTTTTGGCGATGGCCCTTTTTGACCCGGTAGCGGATCTTGGGTTTGTACTTAAACACAATGATCTTTGGGCCCTTTACCTGTGATACTACTGTGGCCTGTACACGCGCCCCGGTGATGGTTGGCGTCCCGATGGTAATTTCATCTCCATCGGCGACCAGGAGCACTCGCTCAAGATCGATCTGATCACCTACCTCTGAGGGGTAGCGGTCTACCTCAATAGTTCCGCCTTCGACGGCCCGGTACTGCTTGCCGCCATCTTCGACAATTGCGTATTTCATTGCTTTCTCCAATCTTCGCTTCGCCACACACTCCGCGCGGTTTCCTGGGATATCATCCACAGAGAGTCCCCTAAAGACCCGGTTTACGCCGATATGCGGGGAAGTTGGGGATACATAATTTAGCCCCAGCAACTTACTGCCGGGGCAGTGCGGGCTGAATTATAACGGGGTTATGCACGAATGTCAACACATACCGCCAGAATTTTATCCAAGTTCTCATTCAACTCAACTTCCATTATCAATATCCGACAAGAAAACTCTTACCAGAAAATGGAATCCTACTAACCACAACCCCCGCCTCCAGGGCCACGCTTGTTCTTGAGCTCAATTTTAGGGACGTACTCGAATTGATATTCTTCCAGGTTGGGATAGGCTGCTTTAAATTTCGATCCCAAGGCGGCCGGAAAATCGTAGCGCAAATGCTCGGCAGCGCCCCCGGTTACCGGCAGGATCTCCTCTTCGCCCCTAAACACCGCCAGCCAGTTATTGATGCCGCCCTCCAGGATATAGACGTTTGGGACACTCTCAGCAACCAGAGTCTTCCACGCTTCTGTAGCCGCCCCTTCATCGTTGCTTGTGGTAATGAAAACAGTGTTGTCCGGCTCCAGGAGCAGCTTTTTGCTTAATTTGGGCAGCTCATCCAGGTCTACACGGATTGCATTTACCAGGTGGAACTGGTTGTAATCTGTTTCGTTGCGCACATCCAGAATGACGATCTTTAATTTCGTATCATGCAAGCTTGCCAGAAGCTCTCCGGGGGAAACCTGGACCGCTCGAGCGTTCAAGAGCAGCTCCTTCTCGGGCGCAATAATGCTCCATCGATCGGCTATTGTAGGCTGGCCGATCACAGCTACCATGCCTGCCAGGAGGAGTAAGCCCAATGCGCCGGCATACCGAAGCCTGGGAGCCTGCTTAGGTTCTTTACCCCCAAAGATCGCTTCCAGCTTCTCTCCACCCCAGAACATAAACAGAGCCATGAGCACAACGATCACGACCACCAATCCGGTGCTCACACCCAGCCATTCAGGGATGGTAAAACGACCATAATGAGAAGAGTTCCAAAAGATAGTGTAGTAATCGACGGTTTCACCGAACAAGAAAATACCCACCAGGGCTCCGAGGGTAAAAAACAGCCCGTCCAGTTTACGGGTTGCTAATGCCACCAGGGAAGTCCCAGGGCAGAAACCACCGATGATAAAGCCAACACCCATAACCAGCCCCCCTAAGATGCCCGGCCATAGATAAGTCGGCGGGACCCATACCAGGTTATAGTCCAGCAAGCCTATTGCGGATGCTCCAAACACCAATACCATGGCGACAACAATGGCAGTAAACATGACCTTCAGTACGGTTAAATCTTTGAAGTAGAATTGGGCCGCTAACTTTGGAGAATTGGCGAAACCAGAAATCTCTAGAACGAAACCAAAGGCGAACCCGATCAGGGCATAAATTGAGAATTCCCCGAACTTTGTAAACAACTCAGTCATTGGAAGAGGGAAAGGCGTCATCATTTAGCTCCTACGAATACCACAGCTTGCGTACGAAATAAGCCAGGGCATACCCACCGGCAAAAACAGCGAACATAAAGGCCCAGCTCCCTACAGAAAGTACTGCGCCCCCCGAGAGAGCCTGTCCTGAGGTGCAACCCCGAGCAAGCCGGGCGCCATATCCCATGAAGCCTCCGCCGATAAATGCCATAAGCCAACGTTGGCGGACGGTGATTCGAGGCCCTTTACCAGTCTCGACCTTTAAACGCCCGTTCAGCCATCCGGAGGTGAATCCCCCCAGGAGAGTCCCGATAACAACGGGAACTACCCAATTGTCCAGGGGATTCCTGTCGCCGCCGGCCATTGACAGAAGGAACGGCGTGCGGTCCACATGCCCGGGTACGATCAGGTCTTCGATAAAAACCACGAGCCGGTTCAAACCGCCCGAGGCCCCCAGGCCATTCCCCGTCAGAAAAAAGGCCAGGAACAGGACCACCCCTAAGAGCGCGCCTCCTAGATACGGGTTTACATAAGGCTTTGCTTCTCTTTGGGCGAATAGATGCCTTAGGAAAAATGCACGGCTTCCAGAATTTGGTGAAGCGATATGGCTCATGATATCCCTCCCTCCTCCAACTTTTCGTTAACTTCCACTTCGTCCCAGCCCAACATCATGGCCTGGATATTGGCCAGGGGTGTGAGGCCAGTGGTTGTCAGGTAAACGTGCATGACAACGAAGGCCGCAAATATCCAGGCCACCAGGGTATGGAAAGGCGCCAGAACTGGTAAACCGCCCATCCAGTTGGTCAAATTTGGCCAGCGCTGCGCCCCCCAGATGAAAGCACCGGTGATGATCTGTAGAGGCAGCAGGACGTTCAAGATAGCGAAATAGGTCACCTGCTGGAGTGGATTCAGTTTTTTGTCCTGTCTCTTCTCAAAAGGATGACTTTCGCCCTTGAAAATCCCGCGCATATAGTAACGCGCCTGGACGATGGCCTGGTCGAAAAAGCCACGCGGCCGGGGGATGAACTGCTGGATCTCACCGCTCGCCAGGTGGTAGAACAGGGATAGAGCCGCGTTTACGATCAAAAGACCGGCCAGTACGTTATGCACCAACACAACGTACCGGAAACTGAAGATTCCGAAGGTGTCCGGCTTATGGATGATCAAGCCGGTGAAGATCAGCCCCAGGATGACGAAGGTCTGTAGCCAATGCCACAGCCTCTCATACATGGCATACATATATACTTTTTTCAACTTTGGTGATTGGTGTGGGTTCCGCACAGAGGAAAACACGCGCAAGCCTCCATGCAAGGCGATCCCAAAAAGGGTGCCAGTGAAGATCAAAGACCCAGCCAGGTCGATCCAGCCCACCTTATCATGCCCGAGGATATACAACCCGGATTCTTTGGTCACGGGCTGGTAGTATAATTCGCCGCTCTCCGCCCGATAAATGTGGCCGCTGTTGAGTGTATTGGCTGAGCTTACAAATTCGGGCAGGACCTGCCCTGGAACGTAAGAGGACAATAGGATTGGTTGGATCACCCTGGATCGATCCCCATGACAAGTCTGGCAATCCTTGATCGCCCAGCTCCCGGAAGCTACGGTATGATTGATGTTGTAGGGCTGAACTTCCCCCTCAATGCGTGGGTTTTCCAAGCCTAATCGCTCCAGGCGGGATTTGATCAGGGCCACCTTGTCTTCGTTATCCAGGAGAAGCTCGCTATCCTCCAAGC
>CAZAQS010000024.1:0-24840 GCA_964486825.1 uncultured Anaerolineaceae bacterium
ATCCCGTACTCACGTTAATTATGTCAAATTATTCTTACAGCTAATCCAAGAATTATCACCAGCTCAATAGGTAGAAACAGGAGCAGATCTTGCCATCTCAAACCAGGAAAAATCGCCGAAAAAAAGCTCGTAAGATTATTCAAACCAAAGAGATTGAGGTAAACAACACTGGCAGCAAACGAAGATGGCTCTCTATGAATAAGGGAGTACGCGTCATAACAGTGATCAGCGTCGCACTTGGCCTTTGGACCTCCTATAATACAGTCCGTGCTTTAGGGTGGGCGGAGGGCCTGCTGTGGGGCTTCATCTTTGGAGGCAGCATCTGGTTGGTTTTTTTCCTGGCATTCTCAGTCAACCGCTTTTTCAGGGGAAAGCCTCCGGAGTAAAGGATGTGATTCAGTCTATGTATTCGAAGTTGGACTGTTGGGAGCAGCTCTGGGCTCCTTATGACGAACCCACGTACAAAAATGTTTTAGCTGTCATTCGCCCGGAAGATACCGTATTAGAAATAGGAGCAGGAGATCTACGCCTGGCTATTCGTGTGGCAGCTATTGCCCGCCAGGTCTACGCGATCGAGATCCAGGCAGCAGTCCTGGCACAGGCTACAGCTGAAGTTCTTCCTGATAACCTGGTTGTGATCCCAGGAGATGCTCGCAGCCTGCAGTATCCGCCAGGGATCACAGCGGCTGTATTGCTGATGCGCCATTGTACTCATTTTGAACTCTATTTGAGGAAGCTAGAGGCAGTGGGATGCTGCAGGCTGATCACGAATGCTCGTTGGCGCAACGGCATGGAAGAGATCGATTTGAAAGCTTCCCGTGTGCCTTATGATGAACTTGAATTGGGTTGGTACGCCTGCCGGTGTGGAACGACGGGCTTCAAAACTGGAGCAGTCGAGCGATTAACAGACAATATCGTTCATTCGACGGTGGAGGTTATTGATTGTCCAGGCTGCCAGCCACCTACCGGTAAACAGAGACAGAAAGAGGACAATTTGAGCACCGGAAATCTCCCATGTAATTTGGACGGGTCTGAAGGACCCATAACTCTATTTCTAGAGGGAGCAAGAGCAAAATGAGCAAACCACATGCCATTGTCATTGGGGCTGGTTTTACCGGGGTTGCCACTGCTCACGATCTGGCCTTGAGAGGTTTCAATGTGACCGTAATCGATCGCGGCCCTATTGCAAATGGGACCTCGGGGCGAACGCACGGCTTGCTGCATAGTGGGGGCAGGTACTGTGCTAAAGATCAGGAAGCGGGCGTAGAGTGTATCGAAGAAAACACCATTCTGCGCAAGATCGTCCCACACTGCATCGAACCAAACGGAGGCCTGTTTGTAGCCTTGAACGACAGCGACCTGGCCTATGGCGAGGAGTTTGTGGAAGGTTGTAAAGCCAGCGGTATTCCTTACGAGGAGTTGACTGCAGAACAGACTCTGCGCCTGGAGCCAGCTCTAAATCCGAGGCTACTGGCCTCATACCTGGTACCGGACGGCACCTTCGACCCATTAAGGCTTGCGACTGCTTTTGCTGCCAGCGCCAAGTCTAACGGAGCTCGATTTAAGCTTTTTACCGAAGTCGAAGACCTGATCCATGATGGAAGAGGCGATATTACTGGCGTACGCGTATGGCAGCGAAAGGATGACAAACGCTGCGAGATCCGTGCAGATATCGTCATCAACGCTACCGGCGCCTGGGTGGGAGAGATCGCAAAGATGGCTGGAGTAGACGTCAATATCAGCCCGACCCCTGGCGTTATGGTCGCATATGACCGCCGGCTATGTGAACGAACCATTAACCGGTTGAATGCTCCCAGCGACGGAGATATCGTCCTGCCGCAACGGCGCATGATGGTGGTGGGCACGACATCTTTTACGGTTGAAAACGCTGATTACGTGCCTGTTGAAGAAACGCAAATCCGCCTGATGCTCGAACGCGGCAGCGAATTGATTCCCAGCCTAAAGACGGCGCGCGAGCGTGGCTCCTATATGGCAACCCGCCCACTAATAGGATCAGGTCCAAGCGGCCGCAGCATCACTCGCACCTTTAAGTGTTATGACCATAAAGAGAATGATAGCGTGAACTGCATCGTTACCATCACTGGCGGCAAAGCAACTACCCTGCGCTTAATGGCCGAAAAGACAGCTGATATCGTTTGCGAAAAACTGGGAATTCATGCTGAGTGCACGACGAAGGATGTGCCTTTGCTCTCTTACCGCGAATTCTATACCATTCCCGACCAGGAAAACTGACCATGGCGAAAACTAAATGGAACGTTACTTTTCTTGTCCACCGTCAAAAAGGGGATAACCCTTCCCGCTTGGAGCCATTCAAGCTGGAAGTCGATCCGGATGAATACGTGCTGGATGCGATCGAACGAATATGGGCCTTCCACGACCGCACATTATGCTTCCGCCATGCCTGCCACCATTCTGTTTGTGGAGCATGTGGCATGCGCGTAAACGGAGTTGAAAAGCTTACCTGCATCACCTTTATCAAAGATATTACCAAAGATGGCGGCACAGTTAAAGTCGAACCTCTGCGCCATTTCCCGGTGGAAAGTGACCTGGTCATTGATATGGGCCCCTTCTATGCCAGGCTGGAGGCAGTCGGTTTTCCCCAGGTGGTTGCCTTGAACCAGGCGCCCGATCCTGATTCAGATACCATTGCTCCTGACCGCAACGCCCCGGAAGATCTTTTCCGCCTGGTGGACTGCATCGAGTGCGCCATGTGCATCAGCGCCTGCCCCGTACCGCTAACTGACCCAGACTACCAGGGTCCTGCCATCCTGGCTGCCATCCAGCACCAGGGAATCACCAAGCATCCCGATCTCCTGGCTTTCGCTGATGGCAGGAACGGGGCCTGGCGCTGTCATAGCGCGTATGAATGCAGCGAGGTATGCCCTTCCAACGTGGACCCGGCCTGGCGCATCATGGATTTGCGCAAACAAGTCGTCAAGGCTCGCATAAAAAATCTCTTCCACTCTAAACAGGAGTCGCAACCATGAGATCAACCGCTAATGCCCCCCGGAATTCACCATGGAAGGCGCTGTTATGGTTCGACGCCAGATGGCGCGCACCAGGAACCTGGGCCTTCGCTTTGAACCGCATCACAGCCCTTGGGTTGGCCCTATACCTGTTCATCCACCTGATCGTCCTGGGTAGTCTTGCACGTGGCGAGCAGGCTTACGAAGCATTTCTGGCTTCTGTAGAAATACCTTTCATCCATTTTGGGTCATTCCTGGTTGTTGTGGCCGGAATTTACCACGGCTTGAACGGCCTGAGAATCGCCTTGACGAGTTTCGGGATCGCCGTACGATACCAAAAGCCCATGTTCCTGGGCATCCTGATCTTCACAGTTGTTTCCAGCATATATGTCTTTTTGCGCATGTTCCACCTGATCTAAGGAAAGGGAAGCGATGGATAACGCCATATCTCAACCTAAACGCGGTGAAACCACCTGGCTTTGGCTTTTAAAAATCATTACCGGAGTGCTGGTGGTGGTAATCTTGGGCGTTCACCTGGTTGTCAATCACCTGGTCAGCCCTGATGGTATGTTGACATTCCAGGAAGTGGTCATCTATGTCTCCAACCCCTGGGTTGCATTAATGGAAGGCACTTTCCTGGTCCTGGCAGTCTTCCACGCCTTGTTGGGTGTGCGCAGTGTAGTTCTCGATTTTCATCCCAGCCAGCGGTTGATCAAAGGCATGGATATCGTATTTTCTGTTGTCGGTGTTGTAGCCGTCATTTACGGGATTTGGTTGTTGAGAGCTATACAAGCCCATGGTGTAGGTTAATATTGATCGTGGGAGATGGATAATATGGTGGGAATTGTCATCGTCTCTCACAGCAAGGCCCTTGCGGAAGGGCTGGCGCAGCTCGTTAATCAGGTAGCCAGTGAGGAAGTTCCGATCGCGGTAGCAGCGGGGGTTGGAGATGAAAACCAGGAATTTGGCACCAATGCGATCGAGATCATGGAGGCCATCCTGGCAGTCGACAACCCGATGGGTGTCCTGGTTTTGATGGACCTGGGAAGCGCAATCCTAAGTGCAGAAATGGCGCTTGAGCTGCTACCTGCCGAGATGCACGACCGCATCCGCTTTTGTCCAGCCCCATTGGTGGAAGGAGCCATTGCAGCAAGCATTCAATCCAGCCTGGGAAGTAGCCTGGAGGAGGTTTGTCGCGAAGCCACCGGCGCCCTGCAACCCAAGCAAGAGCAGTTGGGTGGCAGAGTCGAGCCAGAGATGCCCCGTCCTGGTATTCTTGACGATCGTAAACCAGTTGCAGAGGATACCGCTCAAGCCAAAGTAACCTTACAGAACCAGCATGGGCTTCACGCTCGACCTGCAGCTCGTTTCGTACAAATGGCAGCATCGTTCGACGCTGAAATCGAGGTCTTAAATGAAAGCAAGATGAAAGGCCCGGTTTCAGCGAAGAGTTTGAACGCGCTTGCCACCCTGGGCGCCGTTCAAGGAACGCAAATACGCATCAGCGCCACAGGCAGCCAGGCTGATGAAGCAGTTGCGGCTTTGGAAAACCTGGTACGGACAAATTTCGGGGAAAGGCTTCCATCAACTGCTGATACGCTCCCGACCCCCTTGGAATCCTCAAAGAGGCAGGAAGGCGAGCTGAGCGCTGTGCCTGTCTCGGAGGGGATAACTGTAGGTCCATTATATCTATACCATCCACCGCCCCCACCCATCCCAAAACACCAAATCCAGGATCCAGAGGCTGGGTGGAAACGCCTACAACGGGCAATCGACTCAACCCGCTCTGAGATTCAGGATCGCCGGCGACGGGTAGCAGGAGAATTGGGAGAAGAACAGGCAGCTATCTTTGATGCGCACCTGCTCATACTAGAAGATCCAGAGTTGGCTGAGCGAGCACGCCACTTTATTTTTCAAGAAAAGAAAAATGAAGCTGCCGCCTGGAATTTAGCCATTCAAGAAGTTGTAAACTCTTACCGGGGGTTGGAGGATGATTACCTGCAACAGCGCGCAGCAGATGTATTGGATGTGGGTAGCCAGGTGCTTTACGGGCTGGCAGGGAATTCGGCAGCCACTACGATTGAATTATCCCATCCCGTCATCCTGTTTGCGCCAGACCTCACCCCCACTCAAACTGCTCAATTGGATATGAGCAAGGTCCTGGGACTGATGACAATTGCCGGAGGTCCGACCTCCCACAGTGCGATCCTGGCGCGTTCGATGGGTATCCCTGCAATTGCTGGCGTAGACCCTTCCATCGAAACCCTGAAATCCGGGACCGTGATCGGGTTGGATGGATTTCAAGGTAGGATCACGGTTGATCCAACCCCTGAGAAACTGGCCCACCTGGAACAAAGGAGACAGAAGTGGCTTGGGCAGCGCGAAGCCTTGAGGAAGACCAGCCACCAACCTGCCATAACCCAGGATGGACGGCGAGTAGAGGTGGCTGCGAATGTGGGCACTCTGCGAGATGCTGAGACAGCTATTGCAAACGGAGCGGATGGCGTTGGACTCTTACGTACAGAGTTCCTCTTCCAGACCGGAAGCGCACCACCAGACGAAGATACACAAATGCAGGCACTCAAGGAGATCGCGACAAAGCTTAAGCCTAAACCTGTCATCGTACGCACACTGGATGTGGGAGGCGATAAGGAATTACCTTATATCGATCTTCCCGAAGAGGCAAACCCCTTCTTGGGCGTTCGAGCCATTCGACTATCCTTGCGCGAGCCAAAGCTTTTTCGTACTCAATTGCGGGCCATCTTGCGGGCCGGTTCAGATACGAATATCCAGGTGATGTTCCCTATGGTGACCTCGATAGGCGAGATAAGGGAGGCGAGGGTAATGCTAGAAGAAGAACACCTCTCCCTCCAAGTAAAAGATATCCCCCACACCTGGCCTATCCAGACTGGGATCATGATCGAAGTGCCAGGGGCTGCTCTCACGAGCAGGATATTGGCGCCAGAAGTAGATTTCTTCAGTATCGGGACGAACGATCTAACCCAGTATACCCTGGCTGCTGAAAGGGGCAGCGCGGCTCTGGCAGATTTTTCCGACGCATTGCACCCCGCCATCCTGCGATTAATCAAGATGGTGGTCGAGGCAGCTCATGCTCAAGGCAAGTGGGTAGGCGTGTGTGGTGAGCTGGCTGGAGATCCTGCTGCCGCGCCGATATTAGTGGGGTTGGGGGTTGATGAACTCAGCCTGAACCCGGGTGGTATCCCCAGGATCAAAGCGATTGTGCGCGCCATCCAGACAACTCAAGCTCAAGAGCTTGCAAAACGTGCCCTTGAGTCTGAGAGTGTCACACATGTCAGGGAGCTGGCCCAGGCTTTCCTGGATGAGCATTCGCTGGTTTAAGATCGTCGTAAAGTAGCGAAGGGGTCTTACCAAACAAGGGACAGGCAGGTGGCGCCGCCATCCGCCTTCGCAAATTCACCCAGGGGTACTTCTAAAACGTCAAAACCACGCCCTCGGATTTCTGCGGCAACCTTTGGATGCCCAGCGGGTAAGATCACGTATTTGCCTATTCCAAGAGCATTGGCAGCATGCGCATGATCCAGGGGGACAGAAATACACTCTTTTCCTCGCATAAATGGGTCGTCCAGAAAATCTTCCAGAACCAGGAAATATCCCCGCCCCAGATAAGTAGTGCCTGTTAGAAGGTGCAGGTACTTTGTTACCGGTACTCCGGTGACAGGTATCCCTAAAGGCGCCAGGAAATTCTCGAGTTGTTCGACGCCGGCCTGGTTGGTGCGAGCAGTCAACCCAGCAAATACACCCTCGGGTAACGGAAGGATATCCCCTCCTTCCAAAGTACCGGGGGAGGTGATCCGGAAAACTGGGAAAACGTTGATCAGGACCTCCTCGACGCATTTTTCCTCTCCCTGGCGCGTGGGAGCAGCCATGCGACCGATAATGGCCCTGCCACCGATGACCAGGGCCGGGTCTTGCATAAAACAACTATCCGGGAAACGTTCGTCTGGCGGAAGGACCTGCAAATCCAAGCCGGCTGCCTGTAAGGCCTGGCAGTATTCTGCGTGCTGCCTCCTGGCCTGGATTGGATCTGGTGATTGACCTGTATCACTAATCGCCACCCGGAAGCTGTCACCCGGGGGACGGACAATGGCATGCGTATATTTAAGTGGAGGAGGTGTGGGCATAGGGGCTACCTTTCGATGCGAGTGGCGGTGGATTCACATTCCGGCAATTTTACACTCTTCTATAGTAGCCAACAAGTGCCGGATCACAGACCATAGTCAGGCTGGTGGGTTTTTCTGCGCAGGAATAAGCCAGCCACAGCAGCTAACAACATTGCCAGCGCGGCGATCGAGGCCCCAATTGCGACCAGGAGGAAATCAGATTGTCTCACCACAATGCCAATAAAAGTCCAGACGAGCACCAAGGGATAAGCAACCTCACGATGGCGAAAAACCATGAGGAAACCCAGCAGACAACCGGTTGCCAGCATGGCTACCGTTACGAGCTGTTCCGTCGTGCCAAAAGCATCCCAGCCGAGATCAAACAGCAACACGCTGACGTTTGCAATTGCGGCTACAGAGATCCATCCCAGGTAAATACTGAAAGGTATGCGCACGAACCAACTTTCCCCCACAGGCACACGCGTCCGCCCGGTTTCGAGTCTCAAATAAATCACGATCAGTGTGATGAGTAACCCAGCCATCACGAATACAGATAGCAGCATCAATTCATAATGCCAAAGGAAGATCCAGAGGCTGTTAAAAAGGCAACTCAAGACGAACCAGTAGCCTACACGTTCCAGGCGCGGGTTATCTCGCTGGCCTGGAAGCGCCTGGAAGACCACGAACCCTAATAGTCCCAGGTAGATAAGCCCCCAGATGATAAAAACGTAACCTGCTGGAGTGAAAAGAACCGGGTAGTTGTCCGAAACCTGTCCCGTGGTCTGGTTGTTGACCGGTAAGCTGTTGGCCAACCCGTTCACTGCTACCACAAGGATAAAGGCAAGGATATTTAAAATCTGACGGATCTTCATAAGACTCCTCCGGCCTGGCTATCTTGAATGAATAATGAACATTGGGACCTGGCTCCAAGGTTATCATCCATGTGCTAAAAAACGCTATTATTCTATGAATATATACTACTTCAGCAGTTGAGGCAATATGATCTTGACGAAAGTGTGAACGTTCAGCGGGAATGTCACTATAAAGACGCTATAGACACTCCGGTAAAACTAAAACGCCTGGGCTCATCCAGGCGTTGTCGAAAAAGAACAACAGATGTGGCCTTATCCGTATCGTTCGATGAAAAACCTGGCGTAAAATCTGGCCCAGTCTGCACCGGGGGATCTCAAGCCGCGTTCCTTTTCGGCCCACACCAACAGGTAAATGAGCTCGCTCTGAGAAAATTTCGCACCCAGCAAGCTTGAAATCCGGCCGATCATATATTCGGCGTACCAGGAGGGCCATTCCAGATCTTCTCCATCGGTATCGATAAAGGCCTCATGGTGAGCCTGGCCGGCGTCACGAAAAAGCTCTTCAAGCCCACTAAAGAGTTCACCTTGAGCATCGTTCATGAGGTGTAGGCCTTCGGGGTCATACAGCGCGCTCCGGCCCAGCGCATGCCTTCCAGAAACCCGAGCAACATCTGTTCCGGATCATCACTATCAGCCAAAGCATCATACATCATGATGGCTTCTTGCCTCCCGTGGTTGTACCAAAATGTATGGGCAGGGAGAGGCATCAAGGGAAGCTCTTCGAGCATAGGAGAAGCGGTAGCGTAGAAATAAGGGCCAGGGATTTGCTCGTCCCCGGTTGAAAAACCAAAATTCATCGCTTCATCGACATCATTGCCTTTTGAATTTGGGATTTGGCGCCCGGAAAACCAGGTCAAGGATAGATGGAAGCTATTGGGAAGGAATTGTACCGGGCTACTCTCGCCATAAAGTCCCGCCCTGAAGCGCTGGAAGACGGCTTCTGTACGAGAGATTACTCTCCAGAACCTCTCAACCGAGCGCGGGGCGTAGCTTCGCCAGGTATCCTCATCAAATTGGCGCCTGGAGATATCCGGATGGATGCCCATGCTGGATAGCGCTGCGAGTAGTTGCCTGGCAAAAGTAGCCTCGGATTGCCCGGTCAAAGGTTTGCTCCATCTTTCTCCCCGGCTGGTATTGATGAGTACCTTATGCAAAGTGAGATCCAGGAGCACTTCGAAAGTTACCGGTCCGGACAATACCGGCATGGTTGAAAGACCTGTTGCTGTGGCACGAAGGTTAGCATGCCAGCCGTATTTTTGCCTGGGAGCCATCGATTCCCGGATCTTACCGAGAACTTGTGTATATATGATCAGGGTGTCACGCGTAGGCTCCCAACCCACTAAAGGAAGGGAAGGAAAGGGAAAGGCTAATATGAAACACCTCCTGATGGATGCATTCCCGTCTCTACTGAGGAGCCTGGTTCTCTCCCCTTAAATAGACAAGGTAAACAATTCCACCCTGGCCGGATTTCCAATGGAATCTCCAACATCGTCACCGGCAAATCCAGCTCGCCTGTTGAAATCATAGCTATTGGATTTCGCCAAGCGAGCTGTTAAATTTAGACACAAAAGGTCCAAATCACATGCATTTAAATTATATACCGATCTTATCCAAAAATCAAATTAGGGAACTGTAAGGTCTAGTTAATCTACGCTTTTCATCAGGCTAAAAGAGTTGGAAGCCAGCTAATCCCAACAAAGGGATTACCCATCCCTACCGGTTAGCGCTGGAACCATAACAGGATTGTGAGATGAGCAAATTATTTTCATCTCTGAGGAAAGCGCAGTCCCCGTCATCGTTCCAAATGGCTAAGCCTCTGCCATAAGAAAATCCGCACCACTCTGGGTGCACCTGGTTTGTATAAACCCGGCAGATCCTGCCTGGTTGCATTGTAAAATCTGGAAACGAGAATATCGTTTCCGCTTCATCCCTCAACGTCCATCCTTGCAAATTGACATCTTGTTGGCTGTTGTTTTCAATCTGCACGTACTCATCCGCCTGCCTGCTTTCCACTCCTTTGTAAAATAGATCCGTGATAGCAACCGGGAAATCCAGCCTGGGGGGCTCGTTGGTAGGTACAGGCGTCTCCAACAGGGGCCAGCTCACTACCAGGAACGGGACATACAGCATATCCAAAATCCTTTGAGGGATAACCGTATAGCTCGTCGCATCACTGTTTATGAAAACATTCCCGGAGTGGTCTGTACGCCAAATCCTCGCTCCAGCCGAAGCCAATCGTTCCAGCGCTCCTGATCCTGGATGCCCATAACTGTTAACGCCAACAGATATGACCGCCTGCTGAGGGCGAGCGGATTGGAGGAAAAGCTCGCTCGAGCTATAATCGCTTCCATGGTGAGCTACCTTTAAAACCTGGACTTCTTGTGGAAGGCCACGCGCGACCACCGTTGCTTCGATGCTTGCATTGATGTCCCCGGTAAAAAGGAAATTGTTTACACCGTGTTCTAACAGGATTACGACCGAGGCGTCATTGGTGTTCGGGTTATCCAATCCTGAAATGGGATTTAATATTTGAGCGCTGGTATCCCCCCAGGAATAGGTGGATGGGTATTGGGCCGGCTCTAACGTAACCGCTATGTTTGCCACCGCAGTCTCAAAATTAAACCAGGCTGTTGTTTGGCCCGCGTATCCATTGTAATAGACCTGCTTTACGGTAATATCCTCCGCATTTAGAACATCGATCAATCCACCAATATGGTCGCTATCTGCATGGCTGGCAACCATCACTTCCAGCTCATCAACACCCTGCTCCAGAAGAAATGCCACAACCGTCGGGCCTGCACCCGGGAGCCCGCCGTCGATCAAGATATCAAACCCGTTTGGATCCTGGATCAGGGCCGCATCCCCCTGCCCCACGTTGATAAACGATACCCTCAATACGCCGGCTGGCGCACTCAGAACAGAAGTGGCATAAATGAAACCCCCGATCAGGCAAATCAGGAGGATAACTGGATAATTGCGCTTCAATTATCGATCCGCTGATTGGGGTACCCGGTGAGCCAGGTGCTCGGCTAGCTTTGTGAACTGCTGGGCGCTGAGACCTTCAGGTTGGACCATGATCAATGGCAGGCAACGCAAAGAAGCATGATGGACCTGCTCATTGGCGGGTGGGAATCCAAGAGCCACCTTGTGACCCAGGATCTCTTCAATCTGAGATACAGATAAAACCATATCCGCGCGAGTATGGTTCAGGGTAACGATGGTGAGAACTTTCGAGCTCCCGTAGCTTTTTACTCTTAGTTCGTCAATCAGTTCACGGGTACGCTTGGCGGCGGAGGGTTGCGGCTCGACCACCAGGATAAGCTCCTGGCACAGGTCCACGATCCGGTCGAATGCAGGCAAGAAATTTGTGCCAATGTCAAGCACAACCAGTGGCGACAATTCCGCTAAACCCTGCAAGATGGCTTCATATTGAACAGTAGCCATCATGTACTGCACATCGCTGGTCTTGGCAGAAGCCAGCAACATTCGTATCCCCCAGGTACTCATCTGGAGCTGTTTTTCCACGGATCCGGGTGTGATCTCGGGAGGAGTTGAGCGCAACAAGTTCGAGAGCCCTTCCGGATTGGTGATGTCCAATTCTTGAGACCAATAACCCTGGCCGGGTTTCAACTCTGCGCCGATGACTTTCACTTTGTATTTTTGCTGGTAGGTGATCGCAAGGTTGAGGGCGACAGTCGAAACGCCCATACCGCCTTTCGCTGCAGCAACACCAACGATATAGCCTTTGTCTTTCAATGAAGATGTACGTATCTTCCTTTGTGACATCAGCGACTTGATGTTGGCCTGCAGTTCTACCGGGTGAATGGGCTTGGTCAGGTAGATATCCACCCCAGACTCAAAGCCGCTAAGTTTATCTTCAATTTTATTTTTTGCCGTGAACATCAGGATCGGCGTCAAGGCCGTTTCTGGGTGCCCGCGCAGACTGCGAGCAACCTCATACCCATCCAAATCGGGCATCATCACATCGAGCACGATCAGGTCTGGAGAGTGGTCATGCGCCAGCTCCAGCGCCTTCATGCCGTTATAAGCCACCAAGACCTCATACCCCTGCCGCGTCAAAAGCAGCTTCAAGAAGTTGATGGTGTCGGAATCGTCGTCAACGATCAGGATCTTGCCAGCCATAGGATCACTCTCCGCGATGAATCAGATTTGGGGTGTTTTGTCCAGTCTAGCATAATACACGGCTCTGATCAAGTGCTTTTTAGCAGGACTTTTTAGATTCCTTATCGTGTTCATTTCTAATCCAACCCCAGACCATCACAACGCCATGGTAAACTATGAGCCGGTCAGGAAAAAATGAAGCACAGGCAGCTGGTTGGCGTGATCTCAGATACCCATGGTCTCTTAAGGCTGGAAGCAATCCACACGCTTCAGGGCAGTGGACTGATCCTACATGCCGGCGATGTCGGCCAGCCTCATGTACTGGAAGCTCTCAAGGAGATCGCACCCGTCATCGCAGTGCGTGGCAATGTCGACAGGGGTGAGTGGGCTGATGCTCTCCCGGAAACCGCCATTGCTGAGGTGGGATCCCACAAGATTTATATCCTCCACGATCTCTATCACCTGGATATAGACCCGGCAGCAGCGGGCTTCAGAGTCGTCGTAAGCGGGCATACACACCATCCCAGCATCCAGAACAAAGGTGGAGTAACCTATTTGAACCCAGGCAGCGCAGGCCAGCGCCGTTTCCGCAATCCGGTCAGCGCAGCATTGATGGTTTTCGAAGGTGAAAGTGTGAATGTCTCGCTGGTTGAGCTGTTATAAAAAATATGTGGAATAATTAACCCTCGAACCCGGTATACATAGTCATGCTTTTCACGTAAAATACACCTAGCATTCCAAATAAAGAGTTCGCAATTGGCCATAGGTATGGGCTTGATCTCCTGACTTTCATCGTGAATACTCATAAAACGCGACCACAAGCTATGAGCTCCAGTCAAATCTCCTACCAGGTGGGTTCACATCGACCCGTGTATTTGTGGGCTGGTCCGGGCACCGTCCGGATGAACCGCTTGAAATTTATGGACTCGCTCGTGGATGTGCGTGTGCACATGGAAGCGCATACCCCAACCGGTGCGGAACGAATGGCCTGGGAATCCGGCTTCAATTGGGCTTACCTGGCCTATGACTGGGGTTTCCCTCCCGAAATTGCCCAAGAAGACTGGATTGAATTCCAGCAGGCCGTAGGTGTTTACCATGCTGCCGGGATGCGGGTCTTCGGTTATATCCAGACATCCAACTACGTTCGCTCCGGCAGCTACCAGAGAAAAGATTGGTATGCCCGGGATCCAAGAGGACGGCCTTTCCCCTATTACTCTGGGCGCTACATGACTTGCTGGACTTCTCCAGAATGGCTGGAACATCTTAAGGAAATGGTGCGGGGAGTGGTGGAGGCCCGCAGTGAGGGAGTCTTCTTTGACAACCTGTGGCATGGCTTGCAACCTTTCCACCTGGCAGGGGCCTGGTTGGGTGGGGCAGGTTGTTATTGCTCGCGCTGCCAATCCCTTTACTACCAACGTACAGGCGCCAGAATTCCAAAAAGGATTGCTCCCGACCGGGATCCGGCCAGCCGGGAATACCTGCAATGGAGAGCTGAACAGGTTACGACTACGCTCTCTGACCTGGCCTGGTATGCCCGCTCGCTTAACCCCAACATCCAGGTCAGCGCAAACAACTTCGATGCGATCATGAGGCCAAGCTTCCTGGTTTTCGGCATCGATCTGCAATCTTTGGCTGGTATTCAAGACGTCTTGATGATAGAGAATTATGGTCTGCCTGGCTGGCAACCCGCCACGAAGAAAAATGAGACTCCTCGACTGGTCAACAACAGCCTGACCTTGCATAATGCCACGGCACTGGCTGGCAGTACACCTGTCACGAGCCTGGCTTATGATAAGGGGATCGGTTTTGATGAGCTTTACCAGCCTCGGCGGTACGTGCAAAGCATTGCAGAAGCGGCTGCTTGCGGCGCCCCATCTGTCGTAAAGGGCACAGAATATTTCCACCAGGGGCGCTTTACCTTGCTAACGGCGCTCAAATTCTCGCCTCAACGACAGGCAATCGGAAAGATTCACCGTTGGCTGGTGGAGAATGAGGAGCTATATCAAGACCGGCAGAATGCAGCCAGTATAGGTTTGCTCTACCCAGGAGAAGCTCTTTGGCAAAACTGGGACCGGGTTGCACCGGTCTATTTTGGGACTTGCCAGGCGCTGCTTGCTTCCGGGATTCCCTGGAGAGTCCTGCTGCCCGACGGAGATCCTACTGGCCTGGACGTCCTATTATCGTTCGAGGAAGACCCAGAGAGTCATGTTACTGCGATGATGGAGGAACGGTTGCAGGCAGTTGGAACCCACCAGGCGTTCCATAATTTGAGAAGAATAAATGTACCAGGCTTGCCAGGATGGCAGCTTTTCAAGCCTGGGTTTCTGTCGAGACGCCCAATTCTTCGCAGCATAACCAGCCGGCTCGCCAGGAGCATATTTAACGCCTATTTCAACCGTCCCTGGGCCAGAAAAATGGGAGATCGTTTTGGGCTTGCTCCTCTATATAACAGCACACCATACTTCCATATCCCCCCCTTGCAAGAACGCCGTGTGCTTATGGAAGCGATCGGTGAACGCCCCTACCCATCCGTACAAGCAGAAATACCGGTTCTGGTAGAACACTGGATGGCTGGCAAGGAGCACCAGGTTCACCTGGTCAACTACGCCGACCAGCCCCAGGTGATAAGCCTTGAGCTACCCAAGGCTGTGCAAGGAAAAATCCTCTCTCTTGATCAGGCCCCTTCAGCGTTCAGCGGAGACAGGCTGGATCTTCAAATCGACGTTTATTCGGTCTTGATCTATGCCAACAGCTGAGCAGACCAAAATCACAAAGCCATCCCCTCTGCTAGACCAACAAGGCCAGCTCATCCAGGTCGGATGGGCGCGCCAACCGATCCTGGACTGTAACCTGGAACAGGCGAACTTCTATCGCTGGAAAAGATTACAGCGTTTTCGAATAAAACGCTGGGATTACTACGGCATCACCACACCCACCCATTTCTTTTCCTTCACATTGGCTGACCTGGGTTATGCTGGGCAAGCATTCACTTATGTCGTGGATTTCGAGCGGCGTGAATACCATGAAGAGACCTATACTATCCCCCTGGCGCGAGGTCTCAACCTGCCAAGGAACAGCACGTTGGGGATGAGTTCTTACGAGAATCGCAGGATACGCGTCCGCTTCCAGGTTGAAGATTCATGCCGGTTGATATCGGTAACCTGGCCTGGCTTCTGGGGAAAAGGCCTGGCTGCTGCACTACGCCTCAGGCTTCAAGAGAACCAGGAGTCTATGGCCATCGTCATCCCAATCGGTGAGAAGCGTTTCTATTACAACCGGAAAGTCAATTGCATCCCCGTTAATGGATGGGTGGACCTGGGCGACAAACGCCATGTCCTCAGTCCGGTAGATTGTCTCGGAAATCTTGATTGGGGCAGGGGAGTGTGGGAGTACCGGTCCCATTGGGTGTGGGCCAGCGCATCCGGATACCTGCCAGACCGTAGAACGGCTGGACTGAACCTGGGGTTTGGCTTTGGCGATACAAGCTCGGCTACTGAAAACGCCTTTATCCTGGATGGGCGCATCGATAAGATAGGCCAGGTGGATTTTGAGTATCAAAAGAATGATTACATGAAACCGTGGAAGATGGTTTCGTCCGATGGTCGACTAAAACTGGAGTTCAAGCCGGTCCTGGAACGCGTCGCCAAGACCAACCTGCTCCTGATTTCCAGCAACGTGCACCAGGTTTTTGGACGTTATTTCGGGAGCTTTACTACCCGTGACGGAGAGCATATTGATATCGAAGGCTTGCCGGGCTTTGCCGAAGAGCATCATGCCCGCTGGTAAAGATAAAGATCAGGATAGATTTGCCAAAACCGGGTACCTTGGAAATCAGGGTAACCGTTGGATCCTACAGGAGAGACTATGAGATCCCAATCCAAGCACCGGTGGTTCGTGGTATTTATCTTTTTCCTGTTCATGCTTCTACACCAATCGGATAAGCTGTTAATCGGACCCCTGACCACGCCGATCATGGAAGAGTTTGGGATCGATGAAGTTCAAATGGGCGCTGTCTTTACAAGCGCCCTGCTGGTAGGCGCAGTTCTATATCCATTGTGGGGATACCTGTACGACCGGTATGCCCGTGCCCGGCTGCTCTCGGTGGCCGCTTTCATATGGGGATCGACCACCTGGCTGAGCGCAATTGCGCCTACATTTTCCACCTTTTTAGTAACCCGCGCCACTACGGGCATCGATGACTCGAGCTACCCGGGCTTGTACAGCCTGGTAGCCGACTATTTCGGTCCCTCTGTCCGGGGCAAGATTTACGGCCTTCTTCAGCTCGCCCAACCATTAGGGTACATGATCGGCCTGTTGGTAGCTACGCTACTGGTAGGAACTCTGGGGGGATGGCGGAATGTCTTTTATATCACGGGGTCATTGGGCTTGTTGTTGTCGGTGGCAATTTGGTTCGGAGTGCGTGAAGCGCCGCGCGGTAAAAGTGAGCCAGAATTGGCCAACCTGGAACAGATCGGCATCTACCGCTTTAATATGCAGACTGCCTTGGGACTCTTTAAAAAACGCAGCCTCTTGCTGCTTTTTGCACAGGGCTTTGTAGGTGTATTCCCATGGCAGGTGATCACTTTCTGGTTCTTCCGCTACCTGGAAACCGAGCGTAATTATAGTGGGGATGCGGTCTTCCTGACCATGGCCCCGGCCGTTCTCATCCTGGCGTCTGGTTATTTCGTCGGTGGGGCAGTTGGCGATTATTTCTTCAAGCGTACACCTCGTGGCCGAATGCTCGTATCCATGGTGGCCGTGTTGACCGGTGCTGTGATGCTCACCGTGACGATGAACGTTCCATTGGAGAACCAGGGCTTGTTTACCATCATGCTGATGCTGACTGCTTTATTCATCCCATTCGCTTCAGCCAATGTCGTCTCCACCGTCTACGATATCACCCTTCCGGAAGTGCGCAGCACTGCCCTGGCAGTGCAATATTTTATCGAGAATGGGGGAGCAGCTCTGGCGCCCCTGCTGGCCGGCGTCATTGCCGTCAACTACTCCTTGCATACCGCCATTATCTCTATTTGCGTGACCGCCTGGATAATGGGCGCCATTTTCCTTGGCGCTACAGCCTACCTGGTTCCTCATGATATCAATACCCTTCGTGGGCAAATGAGAGATAGAGCTGCCTTAGAACAGGCCCAACAGGATAACCGGTCTGAAATTCCAGGGAGCTCCTTTCCCAGCATTTCCGATACTTCAGTATAATTAGAGGAAATGGTAATCAAGATACATACCTGTTGGTAGCTTATCCCCGAAAAGAGTGGAACCGGTTCACTTGGGTTCTTTGAGCGATGTAGGCTGAGGCTCTGATTCTAAACAGGTATGTATCCTGCATCGAATATGGGCAACCGGATGGTACCAGCTAGTGAGCGTATGCTTGCCAGCACGGGGGAACTGGCTGCCCTTTGCTTTATATAACTAGAACTGCTGGGTTACAACCGTTAAAAAGGTGGTGTACTTATCATGATGAGTACACAATATTACACCAAGTGGAAACAGGAAAGAATTAAGTAGCGTAAGAGTGAAAGGAAGCCCCCATGTGCGATACTTTGGTTGCGGTCGGGAGTGCTACTGCTGACGGATCGGTGATCTTCGCTAAGAATTCAGACCGGGAACCGAATGAGGCTCACCAGCTAATCCTTATCCCAGGGGCAAGCCATGAGCCAGGCAGCACAGTTATGTGCACGTATATCGAAATTCCCCAGGTGGAGGAGACGTATGGCGTCCTGCTGGCAAAGCCCTTCTGGATGTGGGGTACGGAGATGGGAGCGAATGAAAAGGGGGTAATCATAGGGAATGAAGCTGTTTTTACCAGGGTGCCTTACGAAAAAGGACCTGGCCTGCTCGGAATGGATCTCATGCGCCTGGCACTCGAGCGAGCCAGCACTGCCCGGCAAGCAGTCGATACAATCATTCACCTTCTGGAAAAATACGGGCAGGGAGGAAATTGCGGATACACCCACAAATTCTTCTACCATAATAGCTTCATCGTAGCTGATCCCTACCAGGCCTGGGTATTGGAAACAGCTGGAAAGCAATGGGCGCTCGAAAAAGTGCGGGGAGTGCGGAGCATATCTAACGCACTGACAATCGGCAGCGAGTGGGACCAGGCTTCGCCTGACCTGGTAGCCCTGGCGCGGGAAAAAGGTTGGTGCAAGCGTGGACAAGAGTTCAGCTTTGCTGGTTGCTACTCAGAACCTCTTTACACTCGATTGAGCGACGGAATCCCTCGCCAATGCAGAAGCACAGAGCTGCTTGGCTCTAAAGGTTCAATAACAGTCGAAACGATGATGAAGATCTTGCGCGATCATGGACCACAAGCCAGCTCACCCCAGAATTTGCGCCAGGGCGTATTGGGCGCTGATATCTGCATGCATGCCGGTTATGGCCCTGTCCGTAACTCTCAAACCACCGGTTCCATGGTCTCGCATCTCTTACCAAAGCTCCAGACTCACTGGTTAACCGGTACTGCAGCTCCTTGTACGAGTATTTTTAAACCTGTATGGATGGACTCTGGCGTGCCGGTAACAGGATCCGTACCAAAAGGCGCCTACGATCCTGCTACCCTTTGGTGGCGCCATGAAGCCTTACATCGAGAGGTTATCCGAGATTACGCTACCCGAATTTCAGTTATCGCCCGTGATCGAGATCAATTGGAGGAGTCCTTTATCCGGAATACGAAACAAGTGCTGGACAGGGGACAAAACGAGCGGGCCTTATTTTCCAAGCGTTGTTATATCCAGGCCGAGGAGGCAACCCGGCGCTGGACGGAAAAGGTATGCGAGAACGAAATTCAATCTCGATCTGGACGACTTTACCAGGCCGCCTGGCGAGGCTTCAACAAACAGGCCAGGTTCCCTGAAGCACGCTGAGCATAATTTGGGTCGAAAAATTATGCATTTGCGCCCCGACCTTGTCCGCATGGAAAAAGTTGTTGATGAGACCGATTTCATCAGCACCCCAGCGTATTATATGGATTGGGTGGAGGGCGGCACGCTGGTTGCTAACCCACCCTGGGAGGATGATACAGCCAGCGGAGCGTATGGTGCAGGCAGCCTGGCCAGCGCCGAGAATGGCAAGTTCTGGTTGGAGTCGGCTATCGCAGAAAAGGTGAATCACGTTGAAGAGATTCACGAGCAGCACCGCCGCCGGGAAGCGCGCCGTTTGAGCGGTTATGGTCGCTGGAGGAAAGCTTAACCCTCTAAATGGAAGGTGTGGTAAGGGTTCTCGCAGGGGTTACCCCAGGCAACATGCATGGTCCGCGCAGTCAGGTCCATGATCAGGGCGTTGATGGTTTTTTCCCGGTTGAGCGGGTCGCGGGTCATATCCAGGTGATTACAGATCGAGTTGGGGTAATTGATATGGTCTCGCTGGATTAGCTGCAAGGATTTCACCGTGTGCGCGGGCGAACATGAAAGCAGGCGTTGGGCACGGAAATACCGCACCCGGGTTGCAATCAGCTCATCCGGGTCCTGTTCGATCTCGCGCATCTTGCTGTCCAGGTAATGGTTGGTATGCACCAGGCTGCCGTCTTGCGCGTATTGGATAGCGAAGCGCCGTGCGGACACCTCCACATTATAGATCTCCCCACTCTCATGGACCAACAGGTGGTTGTAACCGGCCGCCCGGTGAGGCACGAGCATATGGCGCATGGCCTTTTCCGGGGTGGTAGCTCCCAATACGGCCCTCGATACCACTACGCGTGGGATGCCGATGCGGCTATCATTTGGATAAACCGAATCGCAGCACTGGGCAATTCCTGCCGCGTTGAAACCGATATTGGGAAGCAGGCCGCCATAGGACATAGCCAGGAAGGGCGGCTCCTCATCGGGTATGGCATGGATGATGATGGTATCTTGCTCGTCCTCGGGCAGCCAGTCCTCGTTATGCGCCACCAGGACGTGTCCATCGGCAGTCCGGTCCCCGTTAACCGCCATACTGGTGCACTTGGTCAGGTGCAGGGCGTCCATTGTGACGGCCTCCATACCGATCAACACGGACAAGTCGTCCAAGGGTACATCCGCACCTTCAGCAATACCGGTTATTTCTTGCATATATTGAGGATAGCGCTCTTGAGTAAAAGGAACATATTTGCTGGCCTGGATTTTTGCCCCTTCCCAGGTCAGCTGAAGCTCGTCGTACCCATTTTCAATCAAGGCCCGGGCGTTTTCCAGGCTGTGCAGGACCTGCTTTCGGCAGGCCTCCCCGAGCTGCTGGCCCATCTCCCGGTGCGAGCCCTTCAGCCGTACGCAGGGGGGCGGGTCTGGATGCGCGGGTGTCGCCGGTGAAACCATAGTACTCCTTTCCTTTGCATGGTGTTACAGAGTTCGCAAGGGAACAGGTGTTTCGTGTGGTAGGTTCCCCGATCCCCTATGCACCTTCAGGTTTATTGCTCGCTAGCGATAATATTCATTATAACTCCAATCCATAAAGAACCTGAAACAGTGGCGGAAAAGCACTCCAATTCGATTGACAAACAAAAATCGGAATGGAAGAATAAGCAAATTACATAAGTGTATTTGGGATAAAATCTAACTGGGAGAGCTCACATGAACGATCAAAGCACACCCCTGGTCCTGGTGACGGGCGCAGGCAGCTATATCGGGCTTCACTGCGTTTTGCAGCTACTGGAGAGCGGCTATAGCGTGCGTGGGACCCTACGCAACCTGGACAGGCAAACGCATATCCGGGAAGTTTTGAGGCGGCATGTGGATGCGGATGATCGTTTGGAGTTCTGTGAGGCTGACCTTTTGGTGGAAGACGGTTGGGCACAAGCTACCCAGGATTGCGTATACGTGCTCCACCTTGCCTCCCCTTTCCCGGTGGTCATGCCAAAGGATGAAAGTGATCTGATCCAGCCTGCCCGGGAAGGCACATTGCGAGTGCTACGAGCTGCTGCGAATGCGGGGGTGCGGCGAGTCGTGCTGACATCATCGATGGCAGCCATCAACGCGGGTCATGCCGCCAACCGGCGCACATTCGATGAAAACGATTGGTCCAATCTGGAGGGGGATATCGATGCTTACTCCAAGAGCAAGACTCTGGCCGAAAAAGCCGCTTGGGAGTTCATGGAAGGAATATCTCCCGCTGTGGGAATGGAGCTGGTTGTTATCAACCCCAGCCTGGTGATTGGGCCAGTCCTGGACGAGGAATACAGAGGCACCTCCGGAATACTGACCAGAGAACTCCTGCGCCGCAAATACCCTGGCTGCGTTGATATTAGCTTTTCTTTGGTGGATGTACGCGATGTCGCCTGGGCGCATCTGAGAGCAATGCAAACACCAGAGGCGGCTGGACAGCGCTTCTGCTGCGTGGCTGGCGAGCTTTGGATGAAGGAGGTTGCTGAAATCCTGAACCAGAATTACGCCAAGCGCGGTTATCCGGTGAGGACCAATAAACTTCCCAACGCTGCTTTACATCTGTTGGCTTTGTTTGACCCGGCTGCTCGTGCTACAAAACGAGACCTGGGCCGCATCAACCATGCCAACACTGGCAAAATCCGTGAAGTGCTCGGATGGCAATCGCGGCCACTGGAGGAAAGTTTGGTCGACATGGCTGAAAGCATGATCACGCTCAAGATGATCTAGGTTTGTGCTTTGGAAAAGGGTCATACGCTATCACGCCCGAAGCTCAACGATGTCACCTTCCTTCAATACATAGTCCCGGGTTACCATTTGTCCATCGAAGGCCGAGCTGCCCCATACCCGGGCCGATTTCAGATTCTCGTAGAAATCGCGATGCACCATTCCAGCAAGTTCCATGACCGTGCTGCCCTGTTTGAGCACGAAGGGCCGCTCCAGGTCGGGATCTTTGCCGGGCGGCCTGGCATAAACACGTAGCACCCCCAATCGCTCGTAAACCTTCCGCTTAAGGATATTGAAATAACGCCCGGCAACGGCCGATACCGGCATTTGATCAAAATCACCGCAGCGTAGATCATTGCACAGCTCACGGAAAAGCTCATATACCTCATCCATGCTCTCATCGTCGCATTTGTTGGCAAGAACGATGAAGGGTTTGAAGACCGCGCGTGGATCGCCGCGCCAGCCCTGCCTGCGGTGTAGGGGGGCCAGCCGGTGCTGTTCCAGCACATCCAGTGACTTCTCGAGCTGCCCGAGCGGGTCAGCCTGCAAATCGACCAACAGCAGGATAATGTCGCTGCGGCGCGCCAGATCGAACAAGACCGGCTCGACATAGTCTCCATCTAAGGCTGGAGTATCGACCAGCTGGACCTGGATGTCTTCGAATGGCATCATGCCGGGGGTGGGCTTCCATGTAGAGAAGGGAGCTGGAGAAACTTCCGGGTCCGCATTGGTCAAAGCCTTTACCAGGGCCGATTTTCCGGAGTTGGCTGCCCCCATTACCATAACCTGCCCGGCGCCTTCCCGGTCGATATTGAAAGCCGAGGCGTGCCCGCCAGCTTTCTTACGGGCGGCCTGGGCCTCGTCCTTCAGGCGCGAGAGCTGCCGGCGCAGGTCGGCGCGCAGCTTGTCGGTGCCCTTGTGCTTGGGGACGATGGAGATCATCTCCTCCAGGCAGGCCACCTTCTCGGCTGGAGTCTGCGCCTCACGGAAGCGCTTCTCGGCGTTGGCGTAATCGGGAGGCAGGTTGGTAGGCATACATGTCTCCAGATCCTATTTTAACCTGACTTCTCCCTCTTTCAATCCCCCACCCGTTCCGCCACCAGTGCTTGCTGGTGGGCCAGGTCTTTGCGGATCGTCCGCAGCAAGCCCAGGCAGACCAGGATACCCAGGCCGAAAGCTCCCACCACGACCCCACCAAAGGCATAGCGCAGTTCCGTTGCATCGCTTACCAGGCCGATGCTGAACGAAAGCACTGCGATCACCAGGTTCAGGATCACGTTGCTGACGGAGATGGTGGTGGCTTTGGTCTCTGGCGGCACAACGCTGAACATCAGGATGGTCACAGCCGGCATGACCATATAGGCTACCAATCCCAGGAAGAATGCCGCCGCCATCAACATCCCCAGGCTGAAGATATTGAAGACCAGCAGGGATAGGAGCACGCCTCCAGACATAGCAATCAACGCCACCCAGGCTGCTGCGCGGTCGGTGCGCTTGCGCAGCCGGTCGATCAGCCATCCCCCAAGCACTGCCCCGGCTACAAACCCCAGGATGGCTGGCAGCAGAGCCATAGCCGCTGCCTCGGCATCTGGAGCAATATTGTAGCGCACCAGGTACAGCGGCGCCCAGAATGCGATACTCCAATTGGCAGAGGCCTGGCAGGTATCCAGGGCGAAGGACAAAAGGACGCTGCGGACTTTCAGCACCTGGCGGAACTCGGCCAGCGAGAAGCGACCTGTATATATGCCCTGGCCCTCTTGCACTTGCTCTTCTGTGGCGCCGCGCTGCGGCTCGCGCACATAAAGCAGGACCATCAACCCCAGGAAGACACCGATTATGCCGTAGATGACGAAGGGCTGGCGCCAGTTCTGGGTTCCCACCAGGCTGGCTACCACCAGAGCGCCCGCAGTACCGACCGGGTAGGTCAGGCTCATCAACCCCAGCACCAGGCCGTGCTTTCGCTTAGGGACCGTGTCGGTGATCAGTGCGTAAGCGGAGGGGTTAAAGCAACCCTCCGCAAAACTCATGCTGGCGCGCGCCATTAGGAGAGAAGGAAAACCGGTGACAAAGGCCGTCATCCAGGTGATAGCGCTCCAGATAATGGCGCCGGTCGTAATGATGTACTTACGGACCCAGCGATCGGAGAGCGGCCCCCAAAAGAGCTGGCCAAGCAGCGCCGCCAGGAATACGGATGAGCGCACCATTCCGAGCTGTGTGTCGCTCATGCCCAGCTCGGCCTTGACCGCGCCTGCCACCGGCGCCAGCAGCTCCTTGTCGGCCACATGCACCGTCGAGACCAGCATCAGCAGGACGACCATCCCGACCATATAGCGGCCGGTGAGTCGTTTTTGTGGCGGGCTTTTCGCTTCGACAATCGTTTGGGCCATTGCACAAGTATATCTTTGGATCGTATCCAGCGCAACCAATATTGGAGATTGGCCGAAAAAAAATTGAACAAAAAATCAAATTCCAAACCGCCAATCGCTCGAGCAAACGGCTGATCATGGCTGCGTTTTATTCTAAATACTTTCAGCGGTTTTCCATTTGCTTTCCGAGAAAATTCTTTAATTCGTGGCCAGGGTTTATTGCCTGTGGCATAATGTTAATTGCCTATGGCATAATGATTATTGCCTGTGGCATAATGACTATGCCACAGGCAATAATAAAGAAAACCGCCGGAAAGGAAGGTGCAATGAACACCCATTTACATGCGGATACCGTCATCGTCGGATCGGGTCCCGGAGGCGCTACCGTCGCTCGCGAGCTGGCCCAACGAGGGAGAAAAGTCCTGCTGCTCGAGCGTGGTATCGACCATCGCCCGCGTAGCTATTACGGCAGCTACCTGGGCGCCCTCATTTATTCCGATCGCCGCAGCCTGCTCTTCACGAAAGAAGGCCTCAATATCATTCGCCCGTTGATGGTCGGAGGAGCAACCAGCATGTATTGCGGTTGCGCAGCTCCCCCACCAAACTGGCTCAAGGAGAAGTACGGCGTCGATCTGGACGCGGAAGTGTCCGAAACAATCGAAGAGCTAGAGATCGCTCCATTGGCACCTGAACTGCGCGGAACAGCCTCCACTCGCATTGCCCAGGCCGCCCAGGCGCGCGGTTATGATTGGCAGCCA
>CAZAQS010000024.1:24850-29137 GCA_964486825.1 uncultured Anaerolineaceae bacterium
AGCTCAAGTTCATGAAACCAGCCCGCGCTGAAAAGTTTGAATGCCGGGCGACTTGCATGTTAGGCTGCACCTGTGGAGCTAAGTGGAATGCGGCTGAATACGTGGACGAGGCAGTAGCAAGCGGGGCAGACCTACTCACGAAAGCTCATGTCGAGCGCATCCTGGTGCAGGACGGGCATGTGTCTGGCGTCGAAGGCCGGCTGAACGGGAAACCTTTCACAGTCCATGCTGAGACAGTCGTGCTGGCAGCCGGCGGCATCGGTACACCCCGGATTTTACAGGCCTCCGGTTTCAATCAGGCCGGGCAGGGCATGACCATGGACGTAACTGTTATGGTATATGGCTTTATCAAGGAAAAGGGCACAGGCAACGAGCCACCCATGACCTGGTCCTGGGAAAACCAGGAGGTAGGCTATATGCTTAGCACTCTGATCGACCCCTGGCTCCTGTACCCCATCATCAACGCTCTCAAAGGTCCCAAATACGCTGCCTACTGGCCACGCTACAACAATATTTTGGGGGTGATGATCAAACTGAAAGATGATATTTCCGGAGGCGTCTTCCCGGATGGGACCATCAGCAAGCCCTTAACCGATAACGACCGGCCGCGCCTGAAGATGGCCGAGGACGTCTGCCGGGAGATCCTGGTGGAAGCCGGGGCAGAGAAGAGCAGCATTTTCATGACACCCCTGCGCGGTACCCATCCCAGCGGCACCGTCCGCATTGGGAGCATGGTGGACCAGGATTTGCAAACCGAGGTGCAAGGTCTATACGTATGCGACGCAAGCGCATTCCCTGAAGCCCTGGATCGACCAACCGTGCTAACGATTATCGGGATGGGCAAGCGGTTGGCCAAACATATCGCGCCAACCCCAGCAAGGTTAAGCTGAAGCCTCCACTCACCATGTTACCCTTCGAAGCGCTTACTGAAAAACTGGATAGCTACCCGCGCCTGCCGCTGGCAGAATATCCCACCCCGCTGGAGCCGCTGACCTGCCTGAGCAAAGAGCTTGGTCGCCCGATCTACATTAAAAGGGACGACCAGATCGGGCCGGGCTTAGGCGGCAGCAAGACTCGTAAGCTGGAATACCTGTTGGCGCACGCCCAAAAACTCAATGCCCGCAAAGTGGTGACCTTCGGTGGGCTACAGTCCAATCACGCCCGCCTGACGGCTGCTGCCGCCTGCAAGTTGGGCATGCAGGCGCACCTGTTCTATTTCGATCCCCGTCCGGCTCTAATGAAAGGCAACCTTGCCATAAACCAACTCCTGGGGGCGCGCATGCATTTCGTACCGCTTGGATCGACGGGCGCAGGCATGACCCTGGAGGCTACCTGCCGGCTTGTGCGCCTGCTGGCGCTTGCCAGGGTCGGGCCGCACTACTTCATTCCTGTCGGTGGGCACGGATGGCGGGGATGCCTTGGTTACGTTCGGGCTGCGCTGGAGGTTGACAGGCAAGCCCGCCAGTTGGGACTGGAAAAAGCCTGGCTGGTGGTCGCTGCCGGCTCGGGCGGCACGCTGGCCGGGTTGATGGCCGGGCTGGCGCTGGTCGAATCTTCGATCAAGCTGCAGGGCATCGACGTAGGCAAACTCTGGAAGACCTTCCCGGCCTCCATCGCTCATATCGCCGGTGAGCTTTGCAGCCGGCTGGGAGCGCCCTTGCACTTCCACCCTGCGCAGGTCCCGCTGATCGAAAGCGAATATTGCGGGGAAGCCTACGCCGTACCCACCAGGGCTGGAGAGGAGGCCTTGCGCAGAATGGCAGGCTCGGAAGGCGTACTACTCGACCCGGTTTACACTGCCAAGGCCTTCGCCGGCTTGCTCGACCTGGTTGAGCGCAAACAGCTTGGAGAGAACGAGCCGGTCATCTTTCTACACACGGGGGGAAACCCCGCACTTTTCGCGAAGGCGGAAGAGTTCCATAATTCTCCAGATTGAAGCCGAGCGACAATGACAGATTTCGAAAAATTGATGGGGGTGTTGAGCACTCCTCGCCCGAACGGAAGCCAGGCAGAGCAGCAAACCTGCCGCGCCATTCAAGGCTGGCTACGAGAGCGAGATATCCCCTACCAGACCCACGCATTCACCCATTACCCTTACTTCTTCGAATGCATCGGGGTATTCCTGGTGCTTTCACGCCTGCTGCTGGCACTGGCGATCTGGTTGCGTTGGGGATGGCCTGCTCTAGCGATCGCCATCTTAGGCCTGATCGGCGCTACCCTTGACCAGGCCCTCCATATCCCTCTGGTGACCTGGCCTGGTCGCAAACGAGGAGAGAATGTCCTGGTCCATTTTGGTCCTCCAGACCCAAAGCGAGAGCTGTTCTTTAGCGCACACTACGACAGCAAGACCGAATTACTGGACCACAACCAGCGTATGTTCTTCCTGAAAAGCCTGCCAGTTGGGATTATCCTCACCTTGCTCTTGGGCCTGTTGGGTCCCCTGGATGCCTGGCTGCTAGGGCGGGAATCCCCCTGGGCAACATGGACCTATTGGACCGGGTTTGCGCTGAGCTTGCCGCTGCTTTTCCTGGCGCTGGGATTGGGGTTGAACATGTCGTTGGGCCGGTTGGTGAGGCCGAGCCCAGGAGCGGTCGACAATGGGACCGCCTGCGCCATCCTGCTGGGGCTGGCGGAACGCTTGCGAGGCGGAAATACTGTTTTGGAAAACACACGCCTGACCCTGGCGTTGTTCACTGGCGAGGAGGTTAACCTGCAAGGTTCGCGCGCTTATTGTGGCAGCAGGAACTTCCCTCTGCCAAGCGCAGCCATCAACCTGGAAGCCATGGCACAGGATGGGGACTACGTGTACTGGGAGCTGGATGGCAGCGTTTTCAAGTTGTCGCCCACCTCGGAAGAGTTGAACCGACTCCTACAAGACGTGATCCGGGAGGTGGCAGGGGTGACGCCTGTACCGGGTGGACCGGTTATCAGCGATGGGGCTTCATTTCAATCACAGGGAATTCCGACCGCCATTATGGGCACATATCACTCGGTGATGAGAGATAGCGGTTTCCACCGTCCAACCGACAACCTGTCCCGCGTCGATTGGACCCGCCTGCCCGAGGGAGTCGATATCCTGGAACGCATCCTGGAAATATACGATCAGGGAAACACCATAATAAAAAATTAGGCCACGAATTTCACGAATTATCACGAATTTTGAAAACATGGAGAAGCGAAAATGTCTGAGATCCTATACAAAGAGCAGGCATATCAAATAATCGGAAGAGCTATGGAAGTTCATCGGATCTTAGGATCGGGTTTTCTTGAATCCGTCTATCAAGCCGCTCTTGCTCATGAATTCGAGCTGTGTAATATCCGTTTTGAACAATTAAAACATCTTCCGGTTACATATAAAGGGATAAAAGTCGGGGACCATATTGCCGATTTTGTAATTCGCACTTTTGATCAACTTCGGTACAAATAGCTTGACATACAAAAGGATTGTCCGCTAATTTTTCTTAAGATAAACTAATTTCGGTGTAAATTCGTGAAATTCGTGGCAGACATTTTCAGGAGGACAATTTGGAACAACCCTATTCAACCCCACAAAAAGCAGATACGAGGGGCGGGTGCACTTCGATGATCCTGCTAATCCTGGCCTGGTCGTATACCGTTGGAATTTCCTTCGGCAGGATTGGGATCAGCCTGGTTGCCTCAGCCTTCGAGTACCAACTTCCGGATTCGACCGCCTTTAACCTTGCCGCCGGGCAGGCTGTCCTGCTACTCTTACCGCTGGCGCTGCTGGCCCGCTTCTGGAGAGAGCCTCGCTACGCCGGGATCTACCGGGCCTGGACGATGGCCGCCGGATTGGTGCTGCTGATGGCGCCCGTCCACTTCACCCGGCCCTTCCTTGCTCAGCAGCATGCCATTTTGCATATCCTCCTGGCCTGGCTATATATCTTCTTCTTGCTGTTCGTGACCCGCAACAGCCGGCGCTCAACAGAAGATATAACTATTGCTCATGGATTGCATAAAGGGATGGCTCTGCTAGCAGCCGTGCTGGTAGCTGGCTTGTTCGCTTATCCCTGGCTGGCACGGGGTGCGCTCGGCTCGCTCCTGGATACCCTGCTCCAAGCTGTAGCTGCCTTATCGGCCGGCATTGCGGCTGCCGTAATCGTAGAGATTGGACTGTTGCGAACCTTCAAGGCCAGCCGTCCCTTGGGGCAAACCTACCTGGATGGCCCGGGCGAGCTTTCCCTGGCAGGCTTTGGCGCATCTACAGCACTGCTTATCCTTGCCAGCGCCACTGCTTTTGGTTATGGAGGCATGCAGCTTGTATTGATG
>CAZAQS010000024.1:29147-31261 GCA_964486825.1 uncultured Anaerolineaceae bacterium
CATCCCTGGGTTGGGGCATGGTCTGGCTGAGCCGCACCCAAACCCCTGGTGAGCGGCTCCCACGGGCAAGCCTGCCCATGGGACTGCTGGTGGGCATGGCAGCCGCGGCCCCGATGACCCTGGTCGATCCCAGCGAACTGCACTTCCTGGTAAGCGCCTATCCAGGGGAGATATTTCAACTGGCATTGGGAACCGCCGGCCTTTCAGCCTTGATTGGCCTGTTCTTTAGCGCTTTATCGCTCGTGATCTTTGCCTGGGAAAGCAGGCAGAAAATTCCTGGTTCAACCCAAGAAGCAGTCTCTACGAGTAAACTCTCGCTCGCCCTGGTCACAGCCGTATGGGTGGTAGGAGTAATCATTTATTTTGTCCTTGGACAGCCCGGTTTCTACGGTGAGAGCCTGTTCGTGATATTGAAGGAGCAGGCCTCCGTCCCCTCTTACATCCCCGGAGAGGACTACTTCCAGCATCGAGTCCTGGTATACGATACGCTGGTCAGGCACGCCCAGGAGACCCAGGCCGGCTTGCGATCCGACCTGGACCGCTTCCGCCTGGGGTACACTCCCTATTACCTGATGAATGCGCTAGAGGTGCGCGGCGGTCCCCTGGTACGCCTGTGGCTCTCATCCCGGCCCGAAGTCGACCGGGTCCTGCTCAATCCCTGGATGCGCCCGCTGCCGGCCCTGCCAACGCCCAGCCCAGGGACACAACCTGCGCCACAAGAAATCCCGTGGAACCTGAGCCTGATCCAGGCAAACCAGGTTTGGGATGAGTTGGGAGTGACAGGTGAGGGTATTGTGGTTGGCCAATCCGACAGCGGCGTGCAGGTGGATCACCCGGAGCTGGCCCACAATTACCGCGGCCAGGCCGGCTCCCCAGGAGGGCACGATTACAACTGGTTTGATCCCTGGTACCACACGGAAGTCCCGCAGGATTTGAATGGTCACGGCACACATACCATGGCCACAGTTTCAGGGGCGAACACGGGTGTCGCCCCAGGTACAACCTGGTATTCGTGTGCCAACCTGGTGCGAGTTTTTGGCAACCCGGCCCTTTACCTGGGTTGCATGCAGTTCATGCTGGCGCCCTTTCCTGTTAACGGCGATCCTTTCCTTGATGGAGAGCCCTCCCTGGGAGCACACGTAATCAACAACTCCTGGGGTTGCCCGGAGATCGAAGGTTGTGATCCCGAGGCGCTGCTCCCAGGCGTCCAGGCTCTTCGTGCAGCAGGCGTGTTTGTTGTGGTCTCTGCCGGGAATGACGGACCAGCATGTGAGACGATCAACGCTCCACTTGCGTTATATGAAGAGGTCATCTCCGTAGGCGCGGTGGACCGCAGCGGGCAACTGGTCGATTTTAGCAGCCGCGGGCCGGTGACGGCTGATGGAAGCTGGCGCACCAAACCGGATATCCTGGCGCCCGGTTTCGACGTTCTATCGGCCTATCCAGGCAACTCCTACTCTGCTCTCCCGGGCACATCCATGGCTGGTCCGCACGTCACCGGAGCGGTGGCCCTGATCTGGTCGGCCAATCCGGGATTGATCGGAGATATCGATCGCACCGAGCAAATCCTGGCCCAATCGGCTCAACCTTACAGCGGGAGGATCCCGAACTGCCCGGGCGCGGACGAGCTACCAAGTACTGCCTCCGGTTATGGGATCCTGGATGCATATGCCGCCGTCCTGCTTGCCCTCGACCAACCGGCCCTGATGCGGTAGGGTTATTCCTGAATGGTAGATGGGGGAAACCCTTATTGCCCAACCAGGTTCGAAAATTTACACTTTAATGGATGTTAATGTACTTTGGCAAACCCTGACAAGGGATTTTTGACCAACAATTGGGGAATAGAGATGACACGTAGATCAAATTTAATAGGGAATTGGGATAAGTAGAAGGAGCAGCATGAGCACCTTAATCATAGAGCGCGATATCGATATCCCCATGCGCGATGGGGTGTACCTGAAAGCGGATCTCTACCTACCGCAAGAAAGGAACCGCCTTCCGGTTCTGCTCCAGAGAACCCCCTACGGGAAAGGATTTTCAGCCACCAGCTTCGCCTTGTGGGCAGCCGAATCCGGATATGCCGTCCTGATCCAGGATACGCGCGGTCGCTGGGC
>CAZAQS010000025.1:0-31092 GCA_964486825.1 uncultured Anaerolineaceae bacterium
GGGCGAGCGCTAGCACGGTATTTCCGTCTAGATAATGAAAGGAGTTACCCCATCGGGACCGGTATGTTTCACCAGATCAGCCATGAACGCTATCATCATCTGCGATTTCTATTCAGCGAGCTGGAGCACAACCTGGCTATCGCGTCGATCATGGAAGGCAATAGCCTGGGATGCCTTTATGCAGATTCCCCCGACTCAGCCGCAGCAGCCCTCTTGTGGAACCGGCAGGAAGCCCTTTACCTGGCAGGGGATCCAAACGGACCGGGCCTTGTCGAAGCCTTAAAGAACCTGTTTCAAGAAACGATCCTGCCAGAGGCGCGCCGGCGCCATATCCCGCTCCTGTCCTTGCAAGTTCACCCTACCGGATGGGAGATGCATCTCCCCTCCATCCTGGAAGGCTGCCAGATCGAAAAAACCTCTCGCCGCCTTTACCTTCTCCAGAAGGGGAGCATTGAATACAGCTACGCTCTCCCACCTGCATATTCGCTCCAACGCATCGATGCAGGTCTGCTGGAGAGCGACCTGGTCAACCGCGAGCAGGTCCAAATATGGATCGAATCCTTCTGGCCATCAACCAGCGCATTTCTGGAGCGGGGATTCGGTTACTGCGTGGTTGGGCGTTACGCAATCGCCAGCTGGTGCCTGTCGGTTTTTACCAGCGGGAGACGTTACGAGCTAGGTGTGGCTACGGATGAAGCCTATCGCAACCATGGTTTCGCTAGCGTCGCTGCTGTCTCTTGCCTTGAATACTGCCTGGACAATGGCCTGGTCCCTGAATGGCACTGTTGGGAGGATAACTTCCCTTCCGTTAATGTTGCAGAGAAGATCGGCCTCCAACAAAGCTTGTCCTACCCCGCCTTCCGCTTCACCACCAGCTCGGCGGAGGATCTATAGTCTATCAATTACTATGGGTAGCTCTTCCGCATATGCTGCACAGAGTTCGAAACCAACTCTCGAAGGATGGTGTAGCAATCTCTACGCCTTCTCTCATCGTTAATCCCCTCTAAAAATTCACGCACACTTGCTCAATCTGTCAATACCAGGTTGTATAATACAGGCATGCACGAGCTTTCCGTCACCGAAAATATCCTCGAGATTGCCATCCGGCACGCCCGGCAGGCCAATGCAAGCCGCGTCACCAGCATTTATCTCGTCATTGGCCAGTTATCCAGCATAGTGGATGATTCGGTTCAATTCTATTGGGATATGATCAGTGAAGGCACGCTCTGCGCAGGCGCACGTTTACACTTCGAGCGCCGCCCCGCATGCCTGGCCTGTCAAAGCTGTGGCGTGACCTATACTCTCCAAGGCGAGCTGATGGCCTGCCCGGAATGTAATAGCCTTGAGGTACGCGTGCTTTCAGGAGAAGAGTTCCGGGTTGCCAGCCTGGAGATAGAAGTGGTTAAGCAGGAGTGAGCTGATGACTTATGAGCGCCTGAGCGTTGAAGAAGAAATCATGAGCGCCAACGAGCGAATGGCGCTAAAAGTCCGGGAACGCCTGGATTCAGCCGGTGTGTTTGCTATCAACCTGATGGCTTCTCCTGGAGCTGGCAAAACGACGCTCATTCTAAAAACCATCCAGGATTTGGCTCCCGAATTACGCCTCGCTGTGATCGAAGGCGATACAGCCCCGGTTACGATCGATGCGGATAAGGTACTGGCAGCCGGAGTGCCGGCCGTGCAGATAAACACTGGCGGCGGCTGCCACCTGGATGCTGGAATGATGGCACAAGGCCTGCAACAGCTCCCGCTGGAAGCTCTAGATCTGGTTATCGTCGAGAACGTAGGCAATTTGATCTGTCCGGCAGCTTTCAAATTGGGCAGCCACCTAAACGTGCTGATCGCGAGCATCCCCGAGGGGGATGACAAGCCTTATAAATACCCGAACATCTATCGCCACCTGCACGTCCTGCTGGTCAGCAAGATTGACTTGCTGCCATATATCCAATTCGATATGGATTATTTTCGCCGTGGCGTAGAGATGCTCAACCCTGGCCTGGTCACCTTCCCCCTTTCGGCGATGACCGGCGAGGGCATATCGGCCTGGACGGGATGGTTGAAATCCCAGGTCATAGGATCAAAAAAGGATTATTCACCCAGCCTGGGTTTACCAGATGGTCACCAGTAGCTTATACCTCGCCTGAGTAGACCCGGCCTTCAGAACCAGCACGTAATCCTGTGTGCTGGGAAGCAGGCCTTTGAAGCTGGCGCCTTCCCCCAAGCCGCTTTTCAATACGGCGCCATCCGCGCCATAGATGACCAGCTGCAAGCCATCCGCGGGGGTCACATCCACCTGCATGGTCTGGTTCTTCATCGCTCGAAGCACATAGTACTGGCTTTTGTTTGCGCCCACCCAACCGTACTCCACTCCGGAGATTGCGCCCTTCTGAAAACTGATCCTTCTCGGTATAACCACGTTCATCGTATAAGAAACATCTTGCCCCCCACCGGCTCTTACCGTAACAATATAATCCTGGCTACCTGGCAGCTCTCCCCGGAAGCTCGAGCCCTCGCCCATACCGCTTCTCAACACCGTGCCATCTATCCCGTAGATGATAAGCTGGACGCTATTGGCAGGCGATACTTCAATTTCCAAGAGCTGCCCGCCCCGCGCTCGCATGATATAATCCCGGCTCTGGTGCGGCGACAATCTTCCGAAGAGTGCGGCAGAGGTCGTCCCTGGATCAAAGGATATGCGCTGCGGGATGAAAACGTTGAAAGAGTAACTGATCGCCTGGCTACCTGAGCGGACTTCGAGATAGAAATCTCCGGTCCTGGGCAAATAACCACGGAAGCCGGTCAAGCTGCTTCCAGAAACCGGCGCCAGCGCCTTGCCGTCCGTGCCGGTAACCAGAAGGCGAGCGCCCTCCGGAGCCGAGAGGGTAACATCCATGAGCTGGTTTGCCAGGGCGCGCAAGACGTAGCGTGCACTGCTGTTGGCAGACAGGCTGCCGCTGATGGACGCGGAGGTGGCGCCTCGCTCGAACTGTATTCGCACTGCGTTGGCAGACTGGCTCTCCACCCATTCAAGGGTGAGCGGTTTGTTTTGAGTCGCCTTTCCCATGGCTACGCCAGGAGAAATGATTGTAGTCACCATCAGAACCAGTATCATGCTTAGACGAAGGATATTCGATTTCATGAGAGCGCCTCCTGGTAGAAAACTGATGTCTATAATGCTACCGATTCGTCTTTACAATAACAAAATTCCCCCATCCGTGCAAGTCTATTGAATAGACGCACTCAAGCCCTCGATTGTTCCCAGGGTTATTTTCCTGGCGGTTCTGGTGGTATATGCCCTTAGTGGAACACAACTGCGACCCCCTCAACCTCCCTGCATGATAAAATAACCCCGCTTTAACCCTACCCTACTGGCGGGTGGTTACCTTCCGGGCAATTGTGCAGATGAGCTGGTTGTCATAGACGGCTCGAAAAACACCGGTTTCGATACCGTCCGCCGCCAGGAGGACAAATGCATGAACTCGGATGGGGGGACTACTCCAGAGCGCTACCGCTCTTCATAAACCTGCCCTATATCCCTCCCCGATCCGTCCTGCTCGGGATCACGCCGGGCCGGGTATTCGTAGATGACCTGGAACGACCAAAAGCCGGGCTGGTATGGACACGTTGGGGTTTTGCATACCTGGCTGGCGATAGCCGTGCCGATACCTTCCGCCGCCGCCTCCACGACCAGATATTCGACGAGCTGGTTTCGAATACAACTGCTCGAGATAAGGGTTTCTTGCTTTTCCCGTGTAGCTCAGATTGGGAACACCAACTTAACGACTTGTTAGAAGGTCGCCGCCCAAATAAGATCTTCCGACGGAGCTTCACTTTCAATCCATCTAACTTCTCGAACCACTACGGCTGGTTGAACCGCTTACCGGCAGGTTTTCATATCTATCGCATCGACGAAAAGCTGCTCGAACGGACATCGGGCCTGGTTAGCGCAGAGATCGAAGCTGCCTGGGGATCCAGCAAGGATTTTTTGAATTGCGGTTTCGGTTTCTGCTTGATGCATGGGGATGTCGTCGTCAGTCTTTGCACCTCCCCTTTCATCGCAGGACGCGAGGTGGAGGTGTGTATCCGTACTGACGTGCATTACCGCAGCAAAGGTTTCGCCACCGTCACTGCATTGGCCTTCCTCGAACACTGCCTGCTCAATGATCTGTCCCCGAACTGGGAGTGTCCATGGGATCATGTAGCCTCCTGTGCATTGGCTACCCGGCTGGGGTTTGAGAACCCAGTCGACCGGCCGGTATATTGCTGGGAATAGTGGTCCGGAGCCCAATCACGATGCGAGCAAAAACCATCAAAGCCTCTCTGTTCATCCCGATCATTTTGGCTGCCTTGTACCTTGTCCTGTACATGCTTGCCCAGCCTGCCCCCGTTCATCCATTTTTTGCATCCCTCCAGAACCGGCCCATCGTCATTGCCCATCGCGGCGGAGCTGCGCTATGGCCGGAAAATACTCTGATCGCCTTTCACGCTGCTTCCGAGATGGGCGTAGATATCCTGGAGATGGATATCCACAGTACGGCAGATGGAGTATTGGTCGTCATCCATGATGACCAGGTCGACCGGACTACCGACGGCTCGGGTTTGGTATCCGGGATGACTCTTGAACAAATCAAATCCCTGGATGCCGGCCATAGCTGGACATCAGACGATGGGTTGAGCTACCCTTTCCGTGGGCAAGGGGTCGAAATCCCCACCCTGGAGGAAATTTTCATCGAGCTGCCAGGGAAGCATATGAACATAGAGATGAAACAATCCGAGCCAGCCCTTGTTTTGCCATTTTGTGAGCTGATCCGGAAATACGATATGCAGGAACGCGTCCTGGTGGCATCCTTCGACCCCCGAACGCTGCAGGATTTCCGCCAAGAATGTCCAGAAGTGGCCAGCTCAGCCACCAGCAATGAGATCCGTATCCTTTATATCTTAAGCCAGGCCAGTCTTGGAGCAATCTACCGTACGCCCGCCCAGGCCTTGCAGGTACCGGAATATTCAGGGGATACCTATGTCCTCAATTCACGCTTGATATCAGCCGCGCAATCTAAAAACCTGCAAATACACGCTTGGACGATTAATGAAGTTGAAGACATGCGTCGCATGCTCGAGGCAGGCCTGGATGGCTTAATCACCAATTACCCGGATCGCATGTTGGCCTTGCTCGGCCGTTGACGCCAGACGATGTAGCTACTAGGAGGAGCCAATGAGCAACCGCCTTGATGAATTCCAGGCTTACCGGTCCCGTATGAATGAGCGCATCAGCGAGATCGACCACCTCGGTATCAAGCGCTTTTTCAACCTGGATACCGCTGCCTACACGGTGTCCAGACTGCCAGGCGATCCTTCCTAAAGGCGGGACCTCCCAAATTTTGTAGACAATCTAGAAAGTTGGGCCGAATCGGTATACAATTCCTTGAAAGCTTCCGGGAATTTACCATCCTCTCCTTCACCCCAGATTTTCAAATAAACACAGTCTTAGGGAGATATGAATATCACACAGATTACAACCAAAAACCTGCCCGAAGCGGACGATATCCTTTGTTCAGCCTTTGAATCGAACTGCAGTATGATGGCAGACATGGCCCGCCTGCTACGGATAGAGCCGCAGGGCTTTATCATGGGCTATTACAAGGGCAGGCCAGCCGGGACTGTCGGAGCTGTAAAGTACGGGGAATTTGCTTACCTGGGCATGATGGCTGTTACAAAGCAGGCCCAACATCGCGGCATCGGATCTGCTTTGCTCGACGAGATCCTTGCCCGACTGGACGAGCGTAACATCCCGATTATCCTGCTCGACGCCACGTTGGCAGGCAAACCGCTCTACCTGCGCGCCGGCTTCGAGGTGGATGACCAGGTACGACAATTCGCGAGGCAAGAGCAGACTCCCTTACCGTCCCCTTCTCCATTTGTGCGCCCGTTCTCGCCAATTGACTTACCAGCAGTGGTAAAGTTCGATGAAGAAATCTTCGGCGTCCGTCGAGAGTCCGTGCTCAGAGAGTATCTGCATGACTTTCCAGATCGGGCTTTCATCTATGAAGAACAGGGAGTGGTCTCCGGTTTCCTGATCGCGCAGGAGCAGAAAATCGGCCCCTGGACAGCTGCCAACCTGGCTTCCGCCCAAGGTTTGCTGGATGCCGCGTTGCGCTTACCTTTTGGGGATCCTCCCAAGGTGCTTATCCCCACCTCGAACCAGGCCGGAGCCATCTTGTTGGTCCAGTATGGCTTCGTACTCCAGGCCACCCTTGACCACATGCGCAGGGGCGGCGTCAGAAACCCGATCAAGCGCCGGCAGGTTTTTGGCCAGGCTTCTTTCGCGCTGGGATAGAAGATACGACCTTGAAATCGCCACTCCTGCGAACTCACCAATCCAGTGTGAACTCAGCCGTAGGTCCCACTACAGTGATCGTCCCATCTGGGCTGCGGGCGCTGACGCTCCACCAGTATGTCCCTCTCTCGATCAACGCGCCATTGGAGAGCACACCATCGAAGACGACGCTATCCGAGCTCAAGTAGCCGGAAGTCCAAACCGGCTGCGCCAACCTGCCTGGCTTCAGTTCCAGCCGGTTCTGCGACAGGGTTGGGTAGTCGCTCCACACAAACCGTAAAGGTTGTTGGGGTGTGATCGGGTGATCTGTAAACACCCGGTCCGGTTCAGGTTCTAAAGGTTCTAATCCTAATAAGGCGATATCGAAATCTGGGTACCTCACCAGCTCTCCGTCTCCAGCTGGCAGCGGCCCTGCCATCACCTGGCTGACCACCTGGTTCTGGCTTAGATGCAAATTGTCATCCCTGGAAAACACGACCTGGTAGCCTTTCAAGGATGGCTGCAAGTTTTGCAAGTTGTATTCTCCATCCATAAATGTAAACTGCTGGGTGTCGTTCAATGCCGGGTCGACCAGCCTTAACACGATTGTTCCACTGAACAACGAACCGTTGAACAATACCCGCCCTTGAATACCGGCTGTCCCGGGGGGGATATTAGGATTGGTCGGCATAACGGATGTCGGTTGGATAACATCCATGGTTGGAGCCGCGCCGGAAGCTGTGGTTACTGAAGGTGTGCCTTTGGAAGAGGGGTCTGGGTTGCTTCCGGGCGTCACGGTAGATATAGCTGGGCTGGTAGGTGTGGAAGTTGAAGAAAATGGCTCTCCTGGCAATGTCAATAGCAAGGCCGGTGTAGAAGGAGCAATTTCCGTCCGGGTAGTAGGTGCGCTGGTAGGGGCGAATTGAGCCGGTTGCGCAGCAGCCGCCTGTGTACCAGTGGGCTGGTTAGCAGTATTTGAGGCAACACTCGGGCGGATGAATGCTAACTCGATCGCTGTAAAAACCAGGACCGTCAAAAGCATGGCGAGCAAACCCAATAGAATTAGCTTCAGGTTTATATTCATCTGCTGATTCCCTGTGGGATAATCTACGCAATAAGTGTGAAATCAAATCTGTTCATTGATTGCTGCTAGAATCTCTTATCTGCAATCATATCATGATCGGAACATGAAGGTGCAACGAAGGCTATGGGAAGTTTCGGATCAGCTGGCTTGGTTTATAATACTTGAAGACGCTTCTACGAGCCGCAGGAGGAAGCAGTGAGCAGGAGAGCATGGCAATCCTTCATCAAGCCCTCCACAATTGAATTCTCACGCCAGGCCCGCCTGGCCCGTGACTTTAGGGCCCGAGATTGGCTGCACGGCTATATCTACGCCCGCTGGCCCTACCTCTATATTGGGATAGGCACAGGTGAGCACTGGCTGGTAAAAGTATTCGGCCCGCCTGTGAGGCTCTTCCTGGGCTTGCTACAAAAGCCATCCCCGCTATCTGGCTCTTCCCCTGGTATTGCTGACACCTATCACGGCAAAGTTGTCCCACTCGAGACTGCCCGCCAGCTCGTGACAGTCGATGAAGGGATTTGCATCGAGGATCTCGAGCAGGTTATCCCCTACCCCACCGCGCGCGCCCTGATTTTACAGAACCCTGATCATATCGTCGCCCTGGATTGCCCCTGCCGCGTAGCCCGTGCTGAACCTTGCTTGCCATTGGATGTATGCCTGCTGGTCGGTGAGCCGTTCGCCAGTTTCGTCATCGAGCACCACCCAAAACGAGCACGCTGGATCACGGCTGAGCAGGCCGTCCAGATCCTAAAGGAGGAGGACGAGCGCGGACACGCCCACCATGCTTTCTTCAAGGACGCCATGCTAGGACGCTTTTACGCCATCTGCAACTGCTGCTCGTGCTGCTGCGGCGCCATCCAAGCTCACCGGAACGGGACGCCCATGCTGGCTTCCTCCGGGTATATCGCTCAAGTGGATCTGGACCTGTGTATCGGTTGCGAGACATGTACAGGATATTGCCAGTTCCAGGCGCTCAGCATCTCACCTGACCTTATTGCCCAGGTAGATACAGGCGCATGCATAGGCTGTGGTGTGTGCACCAGCAAGTGTCCCAACGACGCCCTCAGCCTCCAGCGCCTCCCCGAGAAAGGCATCCCCCTTGAGATGGATAAGTTGATGTAGCTTTCAGAAAAAAGTTTTTTCAATTGACACGAGCGGTACTCACACCAGGAATTCGTGATCAAAATTGCTGCAATCCGTGTTTTTATTCGTGTAATTCGAGTTCCCATTTGTGTAATTCGTGTTTCAAATCCCCCTGTACATCACAATATCAGTCTGGATATCCTCTCCTAGCTTGAACGTCTGGGTACCGGCAGCCTTAAACCCCCATTTCTCGTAGAAGCGAATTGCACGCGGGTTTTTCTCCCACACCCCCAACCAGATTGAATCATAGCCGCTGGTGGCAGCCTCTTCCAGGCAGGCCTGCATTAAAGCAGATCCAACGCCCCAGCCGATCTGCTCCCGCTCCGCATAGATCCGCACCAGCTCGACCGCCTTCTGAGCCCCAATCTCCAATCCGGGACGGCCCTCTTTCAAACGGGCATAGCCGGCAAAACGTCCCTCGCTCTCTGCGATCAGGGTAATGGAAGCCGGGTCAGCCAACTCCGCAGACTGGATACCTGGTCCGAAAGACTCTGCCAGGTAAGCAGCCATATCTTCCAGCCGGTTTTCAGCCGCGAAGGCCGCCTCGAACAAGCGTCCGCCTGCCTCCGCCAGGAGATGGTTGTCATTTGCAGTCGCGTGGCGAATTTGTATCTCCATTCCCTACCTCCACAGTTTTTCCAATCTTACTCCATTTTTCTCAGCTGTAAGGGCTCGTCTATTACAGGAAAGCTTAAAAAACGACGATAAATACTATCCGAAGCTTTGATTTGATGATAATATCTTCCGGCACAATCGCTTTCTTCGTCCTCCTTATCATCTTGACAATTTCCATCCGGAAAGATATAGTTAAGCTCGTTTAACTCATAAGGGAGCTTAACTATGTGCACAAACCCATCTTTTCCGGTCGTATTACGTACCTGGGTCGAAGTTTTTATGCATCGCTCCTTCCGTGATTTCCGCCGCTTCATGGAAAGCGCCGGCCTTTCTCACTCCCAGGTAGGCGCCATGATGACCCTCTACCACCGTGGGGCGTGCGGGGTATCCGATATCGGCGAGCAGCTGGGGATTACCGTGGCGGCAGCCAGCCAGCTTGTCGATAGGTTGGTGCAACAGGGACTGTTGGAAAGGACTGAAGACACAGCCGACCGGCGCTTCAAACAAGTCTCCCTCGCACCGCAGGGCAAGGCTCTTATAGCAAGTGGTATTGAGTACCGGCAACGATGGATGGAGCTGCTCACGCAGGCGCTCACCCCGGATGAACAAGAGAAGGTCTCAGGGGCGCTGTCCCTGCTCACACAGGCAGCCCAGCGGCTCGATCCAGACCTGCACGAGGGCGTGAGATCTGATACCAAATGTACACCAACCGGTTGATTTCATTGCGCGGCTTACCTGCTCAAATCTACAGGACGAAAACCTTTCCTGAAATCAAAAGGAACCAGACTCTTTGAACAACCGCCCAAAGCAACCCCCCCAACAAAAAGCAGCCCTTGGCCGGGCTGCCCGTTACCTGCTTCATTACCGCCGGAAAGCAGCCCTGCCCTACGTATTCCTCGTGATTGCTACCCTTTCTCAGCTGGCTGTGCCGCGCTTGATCCGCAATATAATCGACGCAGTCACCGAAGGCGTTACCGCTAAGACGCTCCTCGAGCGACTGCCCACCATTCCCGAAACCTTCCTGGCACAAGCCCTGCCTCAAGTCCTGGACTTCCTCGGCCTACCCGCCGGCTGGACTTACGAACAGCTTATCGTTTATTTGCAGGGATTACGGGATGGGGCTCCGAATGCCATCCTTGTCGCTGGCCTCTCGATCACTGTCTTTGCCTTATTGCGTGGCGTGTTTGCTTTTCTTCAGACCTATTGGGCAGAGAAAAACTCCCAGAGCGTAGCCTTCGATTTGCGCAACGACTTGTATGCAAAGATCCAGAACCTGTCTTTCTCCTATCATGACCGCAACAGCACCGGCCAGCTCATGATCCGGGCTACCGATGATGTAGAAAAAGTTCGCCTCTTCATCGGGCAAGGCCTGCTCCAACTGGTCGGCGCGCTGCTACTCCTGGCTGGTACCCTAACCATCCTATTTACAACCAACGCCCGGCTGGCCCTGGTCGCGTTGTGGATCCTGCCGGTCGCGCTGGTACTGTTCATGATCTTTGGAGTTGTCAGCCGCCCGCTTTTCGCCCGCGTCCAGATGCGCCTGTCTCTCCTGAATACCACCTTGCAAGAAAATGTAGCTGGGATCAAGGTGGTGCAAGCCTTCACCCGCGAAAGAAGCCAACAGGACAAATTCCAGCGCCAGGCCGATGACCTGATGAATCAGCAGCTTTTCATCGTACGCCTGTTTACCGTCTTGTTCCCATTGACATTCCTGATTGCCAACCTGGGCCAGGCCAGTGTCTTGTATGCAGGCGGATTACAGATCATCCGGGCCACGCTGACGATTGGTCAGTGGCAGGAGTTCAGCCTGTACCTGATCTACCTGTTCCTGCCCGTGGCGCAATTCGGCTTTATCATCGCTCAGTTTGGACAGGCCTCTGCCTCTGCTGCCCGAGTTTTCGAGATCTTGGACGCCGAAAACGAGGTTATCGACCGGCCAGACGCTATTTCCCTCCCGCCGGTGACAGGTGATGTCAAATTCCAGGAAGTCACATTCCGTTACTTCAGTAGTGGAGAGCCGGTGTTGAAGAACGTCACTTTCGAGGCCAGGGCAGGGGATACGATTGCCCTGCTCGGAGCAACCGGGTCTGGAAAAACGACCATTATCAACCTGCTACCGCGCTTCTATGATCCATCGGAAGGGGTCATCACGATCGATGGGTATGACTTGCGCCAGGTCAGCCTGGATTCTTTACGTTCGCAGATTGGGATCGTACTCCAGGAGACCACCTTATTCTCCGGCACAATCCGGGAGAATATCGCCTTTGGAAAACCGGACGCCAGCCAGGAGGAGGTCATCGCCGCTGCTCAGGCAGCCGCAGCGCATGAATTTATCATCGCTTTTCCAGGCGGCTACGACACCTACGTTGGCGAGCGCGGCGCTACCCTGTCTGGGGGACAAAAACAACGTATCGCCATTGCCCGCGCTTTGTTGGTTCAGCCACGCATCCTGGTAATGGACGATTCAACCAGCAGTGTGGACATGGCTACTGAAGCCCGCATCCAGGCAGCCCTGGAAAGTCTGATGCAAGGCCGAACCAGCTTTATTATCGCCCAGCGCATCAGTACCGTCATGAACGCCGACCTGATCCTTGTCCTGGATGAAGGAGAGATCGCCGCGCAGGGCAGGCATTCGGAGCTTCTTGAAACCAGCGAAATCTACGCCGAAATCTACAGCTCACAACTGATAGATGACACAGCGAAAGAGACAGAAGAAACGCAAGAGTATTCGTAGCTCGCCGTTAGGCATAGCTACACGAAACATGGAGAGAATATGTTCGGTGGCGGACCTCAAAATATCTTAATGCAGGAAACATCCAAACCCAAGCGCACCAGTGAAACCCTGGCACGCTTGGGGAGGTATTTCCAACCTTACTGGTTTATCCTGTTCCTGGTGGTATTTCTGGTGATCGGTTCCACCTGGACCCAGGTCACCTCTCCCGAGCTGATCGGGCAATTGGTCGACTGCTACCTGGCGCCCGCCGGATCAGCAGATTTTAACGGCAACAATTTCCCCGGCGCCAGCCAGGAGGCCATCCAATCCAATTGTTGGTTGGCAGTCCCCCCGCAAGGCCTCACCCAAACCGTGATCAAGTCCGCCCTTACGGCTGGCGGGTTCCCGGCTCCACCATTGGAAGCAACCGCGCTCACCCCAGATGAGCGCATGGCGGGCGTAGCTCGCATGGCCCTGCTCCTGGTCTTCCTTTATGTATCCGGTGCGGTGATGACCGGCCTGACTTTTTTCTCCATGGCATATGCCGGTCAGCACGTCTTGCGCACAATTCGAGTGGAGGTTTTCAAACACCTGCACCGCCTGCATATCGGTTACTATACCGAACACGAGGCAGGCGACCTGATGAGCCGCATCACGAATGACACGGAGACCATCGCCCAGGCCTTGAACTTTGCCCTGATCAATGTAGCCAGTGGCGCATTGTTATTGCTTTGGATCGGCTACAACATGCTCTCACGCAGCCTGGCCTTCGCCTTACTGAGCATGGCAGTCGTTCCGGTAATGGCGCTGACTACGGTTTGGTTTTCTAGCCAGGCCCGCAAGGCGTTCCGCCGCACCCGCCTTGAGATCGGTAACGTGAATGCCGAATTGCAAGAAAGCATTGCCGCAGTCCGAGAAGTACAGGCCTTTAACCGGGCGACAGAGAATATCGAACAGTTCCGGACGATCAACGCCGCCAATCGCGACGCTAATGTAAGAGCGGTAGCTTTCACCAGCGCCCTGGCCCCCAGCCTGGAAGCCCTGGGATACGTAGCCTTGATGATCGTTACCGTCGCCGGAGGGTATGCCCTGCTCGGCAACCTGGCCTTGTTTGGAACGGCTGTATCCATCGGCCTGGTGATTACCTTCATTGGGTATGTACAGCGTTTCAACCAGCCCATCCAGCAGATCTCGGTGCTATGGACCAATATCCAGAGTGCAATCGCGGGCGCTGAGCGCATCTTCGGCTTGCTAGATGTGCCCGATGAGGTGAAGGACGCTCCCACGGCAGGAATAATGCCGCCTATAGAGGGTAAGGTGGAGTTCGTCAATGTCGAAGCCGCCTATAAAGCCGGTCAGCCGGTGCTGTCTGGGGTCAGCTTTACCGCCCAGCCAGGCCAGACCATCGCCATCGTCGGGCCTACCGGAGCCGGAAAAACCACCATCATCAACCTGATCCCCCGCTTTTATGATGTCACTGGCGGAGCGGTGCTTATCGACGGTATCGACGTGCGCTACGTCACCAAGGAAAGCCTGCGCGAGCAGGTAGGGATTGTCCTGCAAGACACATTTATGTTCAGCACGACTGTTATGGAAAATATTCGCTTTGGTAAGCCGGATGCTACGGACGAGCAAGTCATCCAGGCAGCCAGGCTGGCGCATGCGGACGAGTTTATCCAGCGCCTGCCGGAGCGCTACCAGACCCAATTGGGGGAGCGCGGCAGCGGCTTGAGCCAGGGCCAGCGCCAGCTTTTGGCCATTGCAAGGGCTGCCCTGGCGGACCCTCGCATCCTGATCCTCGATGAGGCTACATCCAGTGTGGATACACGCACCGAACGCTTGATCCAGAAGGCGTTAGAGAAGCTCCTCCAGGGACGCACTTCATTCGTCATTGCTCACCGCTTGAGCACCATCCATAATGCCGACCAGGTTTTGGTTTTACAGGAAGGGCAGATCATCGAGCGGGGGAAGATGGATGAGCTGATGGCAAAGAGAGGCTTTTTCTACGACCTGTATATGAGTCAATTCCGTCGCTTCATGAAAGGAGCTAGCTTTATCCATCCCATATAAGCATCCAAATTCTCCGCCCGGTAGCCGGCTTCGAAGGCTGCCTCAAATAAGCGCCTACCCTCCACCCTCAGTAGCCGGTTGTCGTTTGCCGTTGCAGATCGGATTTGGGTCTCCATGTTTTCACTCCGCCTTTATCCATAATAATAGCCAAAGAGGATATGAACTACACGAAATCAGAAGCCAACCTTATGCCGAATGCCTACCGGCTTAGGGCAGCCGTGCCATCCGATCTACAAGCGGTAACGGCATTGCTTATAACTGTCCAAGAGGATTTACGAGGCGAAAGCGAACTCAACCAGGATGAACTGCTCTCTTTCTGGCGACGGCTGCGTCCATCCCTTGTACCGTAACTTGGGCATTGGCACAGAGCTTATACGCCGGCTTTATACCCGTGCCAGGGATCTGGCCAACCTGGCGCCCATAGATATGTCTGTGACCCTTAACAACGTATTGAACGCAAATGACATTCCGGGCCGATCCTTGCTCGAGAACGAAGGCTTCCAATTAGTCCGAAATTTCTACCGCATGGAAATCAACCTGGAAATTCCACTGGATGAGCCAAACCTGCCTGCCCGGTTTGAAATGTGCCAGTACCAACCGGGTCAGGAGCATAGAGATTGTTCGAAACGATTGAGGAAGCCTTCCAGGATCATTGGGGTTATGCCCCAGGCGATTTCGAGGCATTTTTGCACGACAACTTCGACCAAGCTACTTTCGATCCCGGGCTTATCCTATCGGTTTGGAGTGGTGAAGAAATGGTGGGCTGCGCCATCTGCCAGATGCGTAAGAAACGAGGTAGGGTCCGCCAACTTGCAGTACGCCGTCCATGGAGGCATCAAGGCCTGGGGAGAGCCTTACTCCAAAAAGTCTTTCGCGAGTACCGCTTGATCGCCATTCACAATCCCGATAAAGGCTGGTAGGGCAGTCGCAACAGCAAAACTCTTGTTACAGCGCATCTTCGACCCGGCTTTCGTGCAGGCGTAGGAAAATCACCCCTCCCAGGATCAGCACCCCCCCTGTCATCTGTAGCCCGTTTAAGATCTCTCCGAACAGGAAATAAGCGATAACGGTCGTAAAGACTGGCTCCAGGGTCAGGATGATATTGGCAACGCTGGAAGGAAGATAAGACAGGCTGACGTTATACAAACCAAAACCCAGTACCGTAGGCCCGGCTGCCAATGTGAACAAGATCAGCCAGCCCTGCCAGGCGTTACCCAGCCAGAAGAAGTCGGATAGCTGTGATGCAGCTCCAGGCAGGCTACCGCCTGGGATGAGGTTAAACAGGAACAGGAACCCTCCCGCAAATCCAAATGTATACAGGATCGTCGTCCAGGGGTTCATACCACGCCCGGCAGCCGAGCGCCCCATCAAGCTGTATATCGCATAGCACAGCCCGGAGAGAATGCCGATGACGATCCCGACCGTGTTCGAGCTCCATGCCACAGGATCGAGCGCATTGGCGACCAGCACAGATCCACCCAGGCTAAAGGCCACTGCCATTAGCTTGACCGCGTCGAGCCGCTCCTTCAGCAGCCACCACCCCAACAAAGCTGTAAAACCGGCTGAGCAATAGGCCAGGACAGTGGAGACGGCTGCACCGTTCAAGACCACGGATTGGGTCCATAACGAATTGAACACCGCCAGCACGAACCCATATAGTACCAGGTAAGGGAGATGCTGCCGGTGTAGACGCAGGAGCTCCGGGCGTCCCACGCCCAAGGCAACCACCAGGGTAAGCGCTACGAATCCGTCCCTCCAGAATGCCAGGACCAGGGCCGGGATCTCGTAGACCAGGGTCAGGTGCCGGATGAAGATGGCGGTCGTCGCCAGGATCGCTGCGCTGATCAAAGCAATGGGGTAGCCGCGAGCAAAATCGATGTGATGAGTAGCAGTGTGGGTAGGCATTGCCTGATTTTAGGGGAAAACCGACCCCCTGTACAGAGCCAATTTGCTCTCAAGTGGGAAATAAATCGTCCAAAAGAAACGAAAACTCCAGGGTGAAGGTCAACCCTGGAGTCATTATCGGTAGGGGTATTCCCCCTCTCGGAATTATAGTAACGAATTTTACCGCCTGGTTCCTAGCAACCAGCCGTGGCGGATGGCATTGCGGTAATCTTCCCAGGCATATTCCCGGTTGCGCATCTCCCAGTCACTGCGGGCATCTCGTTCGATCTCCTCCCAACCTCGCCCGCGGTAGCGATCATGGTGGGCCAGATCGTAACCGTAGCGATAAGCCTGATCCATATCCTCGTAAGCGTAATCCGTTCCAGTATAGTTCTCCTGGAAGTGGTTGCGTAATAATGGTTCGAATTCATCATAACCGACAGGCATGGTACGGCTTTGCCGCTCATGGTCGATTTCGTCCGCGCTCAAGGGCTCGGCATCCGGCCGGAATCCCTGCCAGTTGGCCTGGCGCCATTCGCTGGAACGGCGTTCCATGTCGACAGGATTATGCCGGTTTATGATGTCTACCGCCAGGTTGGAGCGCTCGTCGTCCGTTTCTACCGTAACCAGCGTCCCACCGCGGCGCACGCCCTCCGCAAATGTCTGCGCATCCTCTTCAGGAATACCCAGGTTGGTCAAGGCCCCAACCAATCCTCCAGCAGCTGCCCCTACACCTAAACCAGCTAAGGTAGTCGCAAGTGGACCGGCTGCAATAAGTGGCCCGATACCCGGGATAGTAAACGCACCCAGTCCAACCACCAGTCCCGTGATGCCCCCCAGGACTGCTCCAATGCCTGCGCCTGCTCCTACATCAGAAGCCATATCCCTGCCAGCGCCGGCGCCTTCTATATCCCGATACTGGCCGCGTGCGTCAGTCGCTACAATGCTGACCCTCTCTCGCTCGAAACCGTTATCGATCAAATCCTTTACTGCGTCGCGAGCATGCTCGACATCATCGTATAGTGCTATCACTGTTCTTGCCATCATTTACCTCCTGAACCAATCCTCTCTACCGTCGCTTCTTCATTGCGCAGAGTTACCTCAATCGGTTTTCTTACTTCACGGCGGCGTTTGGACACGCGCAGTTCTTCCTTCCCTTCTTTGTCAACACCAAGCTACAATATACACGAACCAGTTTTATTGCTCAATGGGTGATAATCCTATCTATCCCTAAGGGATTTCCCTAAACCGATCCTACTGGTTTGCGTCGTTTTTTTGTGAATCCTTGCACCTGGAGCTCTTTTCGTGTATCCTTCAGCCAAATCGAAGCCATTTTCTTAGCCCGATAAGAGTAGCATTTATTATGGAACAGACAACCGGAACATTTCAAGTCAACGGCAAACAACTCTTCTTTCAGGTCTGGAGGCCAGAATTGGGCTCAAAGGCTGTTTTGGTACTTTGCCATGGAGTCAGCGAGCATTCTGGGCGTTACATGAACCTGGTTAGACCACTCACCCGCCAGGGGATCGCTGTTTGGGCTTACGATCACCTGGGGTGCGGGAGCTCCCCTGGACAGCGTGGACATATCGATACCTGGGAGGATTTCAGTAGCGGGTTGCGCGCTTTTCTCGAGCTGGTCCAATCGAAAAATCCTGAGCTGCCTGTTTTCCTGTACGGGCATAGCCTGGGAGCTCAAATTGCGCTTGATTTCATCCAGGAAAACCCGCAAGACCTGCAGGGAGTCGTGTTGAGCGGCACGCCCATTGATCCTGCCGGTGTGGGTAGCCCGATCAAAATCCTTGTGGCAAAGTTACTCTCAAAGGTCAGGCCTAACTATTCTATAGACCTGGGCATCGAAGCCGATCAACTGTCTCACGACCCAAATGTCGTTCATGCTTATAGGGATGACCCTCTCGTGCAGAGGTTCGTATCTGTACGTTGGGGCACGGAGGCCATGGCGGTGCAACGCAAGACCAGTAGCCGTCCGGACCGGGTCCGGCTGCCGGTGCTCTTCATCCATGGATCGGAAGACCCCCTTAACCTGCTCTCGGGAGTGCGCACCTTTTTCGAGCAGATCCCGCACGAAGATAAACAACTTTTCGTATACGAAGGCAGTTTGCATGAGCCGCACAACGATTTGGAGCACGAGCGTGTCGCCCGTGATTTGATCGCCTGGTTGGAAAACCACCTGCCACAAACAGAGAAGGCAGGCAGTCAGGCTCAACCATAATCATGAAGACCTATGCACTGCGGCTGAAACCAGGGCAAGATCTACGTCTCGAGCTAGAAACCTTCGTGGCTGCTCACCAGATGCACGCCGGGCTGGTTCTTACCTGCGTTGGTAGCTTGACTAAGGCAGCCCTGCGCCTGGCTGACGCCAGCTCTACCACCCTGCTGGAAGGCAAGTTCGAAATCGTTTCCCTGGTCGGGACGTTCAGCCCGGACGGAGCTCACCTGCACATCTCCATCTCCGATACAAAGGCCCGTACCTACGGCGGGCATCTCCAGCCCGGGTCATTGGTGTATACCACTGCAGAAATTGTCCTGGGAGAGTTGGAGGAAAAGACTTTCTTCAGGCGGCTGGATCCCGAAACCGGCTACGATGAGCTGGTCGTAGAGCAAGGAGATCCCCCTGTCCTTAGCTGATCGATTTTAGTTTCTAGTTTCCCCCAGATTCTCAAGCTTGTACGCAAATTTTTGACCTATTCTCTCCGTAATACGGGTTTTCCCTACCGCAAATTCGGAACATCACCCATTGAAAACAAAGTAATAAACGCGTATAGTATATGCAAGTAAAGGCAATAAGCCTTACCCGCGCCCGAGATTTCAGGCGCATCTTAACAAATTTTTATTAGTAAGTTCTCTTAGTTATAGAAAGGAGAAGGTGAAATGGGTTTACTATCTTGGATTATCGTTGGTTTGATCGCCGGCTGGCTGGCCGGACTGGTAATGAGGGGCAGCGGGCACGGTGTGATCGGTGATATCATTCTTGGTATCGTCGGCGCCCTGGTCGGTGGTTTCCTCGCCGGTGCTCTGTTCAACGTACCGGATCCTTTGACGGGGATCAACATTACCACAATACTTATTGCTTTCCTCGGGGCTGTCATCGTGATCGCTCTCGTACGCGCTGTAACCGGCCGAAGCCCCGTATAAGCCAATCTATCAAGTTAGTTTTATCTAAGTAAGTCAGTGACGGCTCGTCCCTGGGGGACGAGCCGTCACTTTTCCTACAGCCTTCACATTTTTGTAAACTGTTTTTGCAACACATTCTAATAGAAATTCATATAATTAATGGGATATATGGATATTTTCAGGGAGGTGTTGGATGATCTATTTGAAAGAGGAAGCTAAACAGGTGGAGATGCTTCCCGGCCTGGTTCGCAGGACCCTGGCCGATGGGCCGGAAATGATGCTGTGCGAATTTAGCTTCGAATCAGGTGTCGAAATCCCTACCCATACCCATCCTCACGAGCAAGTTGGCTACGTCGTTCGGGGTGAAGTGCGTATGACAATTGGTGGACAGGAAAACCTTCTCGGTGCAGGAGATAGCTACTATATCCCCGGCAACCTGCCCCATTCAGCCTATACCCTATCACCCTCCCTTATCATTGACTGCTTCACTCCCCCCCGAGAGGATTACCGTATCCAGTCCTGAGTTGCCCTATGAACAGCTACTCTGGCGGTGGTTTTCATAACGGAGAAACACGTATGGCGCCCAAAGGTTTTATCGAGGTCCGCAGGTATCGGATGGCCTGGTGGAAGAAATGGCCGCTGTTCCTGCTGGGGTTGATCGCTATTGAAACATTGCTGGTCTTTCCAGAGCTGGCCGGGGTGATCATGACCCAAAGGGACCCCGAAGGTATGAGCGCTTTTGGCCTGGTAGCGGGTTTCATTATAATTCTCACCATCTTACTCCTGCTGCTGGTAGGAGAAGTGATGTTCAGCTACTTAGAAGTATCTCCTAAAGGGATGGAATATCGCATTTGGCCTTTTTACCACCTGCGGTTCGATTGGGATGAGATCGAAAGCATCGAGCGCATCCGCGTACTGAAATTCTTCCCGGTAGACAGCATTAATGTAGCCGTCACAAACCGCAGCAGTTTTGCCACCACAACCGTGCTTAAGCAATCGATCAATCTAAGCGATTTTCAGGGTTGGCCCAAGGGCAGGCTGGCGCAGTCGATCCGGGAAAATGCACCTGCTTTGTTCGCCAGGGAACCCGATTTCCAGGCATGAGGATCGATTGGGTGAGTGCCTTCCACTATTCTGAAACCCTCTCAAGCATTTCAATTACATAAACCCTCCCATCGAATGTCCTACTAACAAGTAAGGACCTTGGATGCCAGCTTTCTGAAAAGCCAGATATAAATCATCCACCGCCTGCTGTGCCTCCAGGCGCTCTGGGCTGGCCTCGCTCCATCCCAAGCCTGGGCGATCATAAGCTACTACCCGCGTGTGCCTGGCGATTACCGGTTGGATCCAACCCCATTGTACGGACATGGCCGTGCCGCCATGCTCCAGAAGCATGCTAGGCAGCCCTTGCTCTTCCCCCATCTCGTATAAATGTAGCTGGTAAGCGCCCGTGCCCGCCCAGGATCGACTGGATCTGGCAGGAGAAGTACGGAGTTACTTCACATGTTCTCCGGACAGCATGGAAGATACAATCTGTTGATCATAAATATACTACCCATGTTGTCGTAATTGCTGTATACTTTGCTCACCTTAATAATACAAGTGAGGGCTTCGCAGTGGCTTATCATCCAATTAACCTCGGTTTGCGTTTCGCACTCGAGCTCATTGCGTTGGGAGCACTGGCCTGGTGGGGCCGGACGTTCGCTCCTGGCTGGACCGGATTGCTCCTGGCCTGCCTGCTCCCCCTGGCTGCAGCTACTCTTTGGGGCGTCTTTCGCTTCCCAGAAGACGCCGGGCGATCGGGGAAGGTACCTGTTCCCGTACCCGGATGGTTGCGCCTGGCCCTTGAATTGGCTTATTTTAGCCTGGCGACCTGGGCCTTTCGGGCCGTCGGGGCTGTGGGGTGGAGCCTGGCATTTGCCGCGGTCGTCATCCTGCACTATATTACCTCCTGGAACCGACTGGCCCTCATGCTCCGACCGTACGATAATAATCACCATCAATAGGCGGGCGCCTCAACTCAAAAAAAACCCACCTAAAATCCTGCGCGAATCTCTCACCTAAAAAACCATCCCGGGATTACAATTATCGAAACGCGCATCGAGGCAACACGGCTTCACAATGCCAAGTACTGCGCTTATTCTTGGAGATTTGCGGTCGATTGAAGATGAAGGAGATACTGGTATGGCCTTGAAAGTTGGAGAACTCGCCCCGGAATTCGCCCTCGAAAGTCACCTCGGACAACGTGTTTGTTTGAGCGACTACCGTGGGCGCTGCAACGTGGCGCTGGCGTTCTTCCCATTGGCCTGGACACCGGTCTGAACGAACCAGATCCCATCCTACCAGGAAGAGCTACGCCGGTTCGATGGGGTCCGGACCCAGGTCCTGGGTCTGAGCGTTGACAGTGTTCCCAGCCTGTTGGCTTGGGCTGATAGCATGGGGGGCATCACCTACCCGCTCTTGAGCGACTTTTACCCACACGGGAAAGTCGCCCAGAAGTACGGCGTCCTGAGGACAGACGGGACCAGCGAGCGGGCCATCTTCGTAATCGATCGACATGGTATTATCCGGTATGTTGACGTCCACGATATCGACGACCAGCCGGATAACGAAGTCCTTTTCCAGGTTTTAGGCGAGCTAGAGCCGGATGCCGTGCCGGTTCCACCAGCGCCAGAGCCCGAGCCAGAACCTGAGCCGCAGCCCGAGGCCAGGCAGGGTGTCATACTCTACTGCACCCGCTGGTGCCCGACCTGCTACCGGGCGCGTGCTTACCTCGAACAGCGTGGCATCAACTATACAGAGATCGATATCAACTACGATAAGGAAGCCGCCCGGCGAGTGCGTTCTTGGGCCAATGGCAACCAGACCACGCCTACCTTCGAGATCGATGGGACCGTTATCGTCAGCTATGATGAAGAAAAGTTAAACGAAGTCTTCTCTCGCAAGTAGTAAACATTTTCTCTACGGTTGGGCAGTTCGCTCTTTTTTGTACCCATTCGGAGAGCCTGGGCCTGTGGAACGGACCCTATTCTGCTCCAGTGCCAGGCTGACCACCTCCAAAATCGCCTCGACCACAAGTGCGGGTTGGTCTATTTGGATGGCATGCCCGCTTTCTCCCGCCACGATCAACCGTGCATTCGGAGATTGCTCGGCTACTTTTGCCTGGAGGCGCCGGTTTGTCTCCTCAATCACTTCCGTTACTTCTGGCATCATCTGCGCCTGGACCATACCATGCCGGATCACACGGATAGGAATATCGCCCAGGTTGGAGATCACCATCTCCCGTACCTCAGCATGGCTCAACCCGACATCTTTGATCTCTTGAATGGAAGCCTTCATATAATCATTTCTGGCTACACCCAACGTCCTGTCGATCCGCCCCGCTTCCCTATCGCTGCCCACACTTCCACCCGGCAGCAACCTGGGGAACAGGGCCGCCAGCCCGCTGCCAACCACCAGTTGGGCATACCCGCCCATTATAGACATCATCCCCGCCATCTGTTTGAGTGCTTTCTGTATCGCTTCCGGTAGATATTGTTCCTCGTGCGCCGCATCCAGAAGCACCAACCCGCTGACATCTTCAGGATATAAATGAGCATATACACGAGAATTTAGCCCACCTAATGACGCTCCAACCAGCACGTATGGTTTTGGAACACCTGCATTCTCGAGTAACCGGTGAAGCTCCTCCGCCATTACACGTGCCCTACGAGGTCTGGGACTTGGGTCGCTCCATCCAATTCCGGCACGGTCGTAAGCGCAGGCCCGGGTCGTCCCGGCAACTTCCCGCTGGATAGCACCCCAGCTCAAGCTCGATTCACCCTGCCCGGCGTCCAAGATCACGCTCGGACCACCGTCCCCCTGGCAATTTATATGCAACCTGTACCCACCGATGTCCACCAACCTGCCCGGGGGTGTATAGCTAGATATTAAGCGAGCCTTTTTGATTTGGCCTACCATGATGAGAATGAATAGGGCAATAAATATTAATCCGGCAATGCTAAATATGGTTATTGGTGATACCATAATTACCCTCCTGTTTAAGTCCTCGATTCCCCGGCCTCACCCACAGGCACTGTAGGTGAGGCCTCCTGATAAGATGTTCTATTGTTGGGTGACTGATTGTCCGGCGAAGGCTGGCTCTTCACTGGATACTGCACCATATTGGGCGTACCCCATCCAGGCAAGAGCAATCCCAGCCAGGATAGCGCCGATATTTACGGGTAGCATAACCAGAGCATAGCTCATCACCGCACCCAGGATCAGCATCCATGCTGCCCAGCGTGGTAGCATCCGCGCCCGCAGTGTGCCAATCCCAAAAAGCACATATCCAATCAAAAACAGGGCAAAGGTAATCGATTGGACAATGCTATAGGGCCCTTGCAGGATAGCCATGATGGCCTCGGTATACGTTCCTAGCAGGATAGATCCGATGAAGGTGTCAGCAAAACGGAAGCAAGCGTTCAAAACCAGGCTGGCGATCGTGAGGACGTATCCGGCAAACCCCAACAGGCCAGCTTTTTGAGCCTGGTAGGCGTACAGGCCTGTGAATGCGTAGATCAGCAAGAAAGGTGTAAGGAAAGTACGGTAATTGATGAGCTGTTGGGGAAGCTGTACAACGGCAGCTGCAGCATTGAAGACCACCAATACCAACCCGACCAGGACTGCTGTCAAACCACTGATTCGAAATATCTGCTCTTTACTCATTTTTACATCTCCTTTTTTTCTTTTGCTTCTTGGAGGAGGTTTTCGATCAACCTCACCAAATCATCTGGATGGACGCCTTGCTGAATGACTGCCTCTATCTGGAAATCTACCTCTTTTATCATTTCGGGCAGGTTTTCTGCAAACCATATAAAACGGGTCCGGGGAGATTTTCGCTTGGTTTCCGGTAACATGCTCCATATCTCTTCTCCAAACCCATTTCCTTCCACGATGGCCAAGTTTGGCTGCCATGTGACGACCCTTTGCAAACTCCTGGCTGGGTCATCGGAAAAGTCGATCCTGGAAATACCTTTTATCGAGCTCAACAATGCAAGCAACCCGTCCCGTATCGAACCAGAGCGCATCATCAGCATCACAGAGACTTCGTCGTTTTGATTAGCCATCGTTATCCTGTGTTTGCCATCCTTAGAACTAACATAACGTAGAAAAGCCCGGTGCGCATCGTCCGGCAAGCTCATTCCCGGGAGGACAAAAGACCGCTTTGTTGAGCGGCCTAATAGGACAAATGTACCAATTGAAGAGGTCGATAATAGGATGCTTTAGCCGGGTTTTGCTATCCCCATCCGTACCGCGTAAAGTGCTGCCTGGGTCCGGTTCTCCAGGTCCAATTTGGCTAAGATATTTCCGACATGGTTGCGCGCCGTCCGTTCACTGATTACCAGCCTCTCGGCAATCTCCTGGTTGGACAGCCCATCAGCCACAAGGACCAACACCTCCATCTCCCGTTCGGATAGCGTTTCAAACGTCTCCGGCATTTGCGGGGAGCGATTGATCTCCTGGAGCAATTTGCGAGCAATGGAAGGGCTCAACGACGATTCACCCGCAAAAACTTCCCAGATGGCCTTGAGCAGATCGTCAGGAGAAGAATCCTTCAGAAGATATCCCTTTGCGCCGGCTTTTATGGCTGGTAAGATTTGCTCATCCTCAGCGAAGCTGGTTAATACCAATATACGCGCATCCGGGTGCTGGTTGATGATCTCCTCAATGGCTGAGATGCCGTTTTTCCTGGGCATCATCAGGTCGAACAGGGCCACATCTGGTTGCAGCTTCTCGTACATTTGCACTGCTTCTATACCATCCCTGGCTTCGCCCAATAGTTCCATCCCGGGTTCCGTAGATATCAAAGATCTCAAACCTTCGCGTACGATAGCGTGGTCATCTGCAATCAGGATTTTAATGATTTCATCCATTTGATTAACCTCTCTCATTTTCTTTGAGCCTGTATAGGTAGAATTAGTCGTAGAATGGTTCCGATCCCTTGAGAAGATTCTATAGTCAAAGAAGCATTGATACTTTCTGCCCGGTAGCGCATGCTTGCCAGCCCTACTCCCCCCAACTCCGCCAGATCTTCCTGCACGAATCCTTTCCCTTTATCGGCAACATCGATTTCAACCTTCCCACCTGTCGAACAGATTCGCACGGTAACTTCCTTACTACCAGAATGTTTGAGCGAATTATTCAATGCCTCAGAGGTAATGCGGTAGATTTCTTCTTCCTGAATCGCACTTAAATTAAGCTCACCTTGAACCAGCAGACTAGCCTGGATCCCTGAGCGTTTCTCCACCAGGTTGAGGCGTTTTTGAAGGGCTTCAACCAAACCCCCGGTTTGCATATCTAACGAGCCCATCTCGTATACCAGCAATCGCATCTCCTTGAGCGATTGCTGAGCCGTTTCTCCAATTCGCTTCATATTGTGTACGCTTTGCTCCAGGTCACCTGCCTGGGCAAGTCGCCGCCCCGCTTCGGCCAGAAGCATTAAGCTGTAGAGGGATTGCGTAACTGAATCGTGCAGCTCCCTGGCAAGACGCTGGCGCTCCACCAGTGTCGCCGCTTGTTCAGCTTGCTCATAAAGACGGGCATTATTGATCGCAATTGCAGCCCGTTGAGCCAGGGCTGTGAATAGACGCTTATCCTCGATGCTGAATCGACGAGCTGTACAATAGTCCATCCCAAACACCCCGAAGATCTGCTCTCCAATCGTGAGGGGTACCGAGAGTACCGAGCGAATCCCTTCTTCCCTGGCAATAAGGTCCGCCGGTGGAGGAGCATCAAAAGCATCCTCCACTGCAATCGGCTCTCCCGTCTTGAATACATTTCCAGCAATCCCATCTCCAGGTTGGTAATCAGACATCAAAGCCAACATCTCCGGGCTGTAACCACGCGCCGCGCGTACTTCCAGGCGGGCTTTCAAGGGATTCCATACCTGCACGCTGGCCTTATCAGCATCCAGGATGTCTACGACCACATCCACAAGCGCCTGGAGCACCTGGTCTAACCTCAAATGCTGGTATAACTGCTCATCAGCCCGGTATAGAGCTTCTAATTCTCGGCGTCGTTGTTCGCCCTGCTCGTATAATTCGGCTGACGTACGACTCCAATCTTCGACTCGCTGCTCGAGATCTTGAAAGCTCTGCACCTGCCGGGTGATATCCCGGCCCGTTGAGATAAAGTGGGTGATTTGCCCGGCTTGATTTTTTATCGGTGTGACCGTTTTCTCTTCGTGATACAGCTCCCCTGTATATTTCTTGTTGATAAACCTGCCCCGGAATGTCTCCCCTGCCAGGATTGTCCCCCAAAACTTCCGGTAAAAGTCGTCAGTATGTTTGCCGGATTTCAATATGCTGGCTGGTTTCCCCAAGACATTATCACGTGGATAGCCTGTGATCTTATTGAATGCCGAATTTGCATACAAAATTACACCGGAGCTATCGGTGATAAAAATACTATCTCCAGTTTGCTCGATCGCCCTGGAGAACTTCTCCATATCCGTATTGATGGATTCTGTCGTCACGCGCTTATCCAATCCGGAATGATATCATTTATGCTGTGATGTAATTTTGGCTTGTTAAATCTCGATTAATCATACTTCTTTTATCCGATTTCATCAACCCTAAAAAAACACGCTCGAAAACTTGCCCACCTTTGTTCCAGTTCCCATAATCCCAATCTATCCTGGGAAATATATTTTCTTAATCAAGATTTACTGGTATATTCTCTTGGAAGGATCCCTCCAACCATTTTCTCCCTCCATCGTTATTGGGATTGGTTGCTAATCGATAATCAAGGACTCAAAGATGAACTTGCATGCCTCCCTGGACAACCTTAGCGTAAAAGCAGCCGCTCTCTCAAAATTCAGGTTCTTCAGCAACGGCTTGGAGAGCCCAGAATTTCGTGAGCACCTGGAAGCCATTGACTTGGATGTGCCCCGCATCCAGGGGGAAGGGTATTATGAAGTGCCTGCACGCAGCCTGGTTGGCGCAATGGACCCGGCTTTCCACGTCGCTCAGTGGCGAGGCAGCGAGTTCCCCACCCTGATCTACCACCATGGCAACAATGAGCGCCCCTTTGACTACGGTCCGGCCAGTAAAAACTCCTTCAAGAACATTTTCTTATCCAAGAAGGAAGAGATTCCCGCCAACCTGATCAGCCTGCGCGCTCCTTTCCATCGCTCGCTCAAGGAGTATTTTCAGGCGAGCGTGAGCCTGTCAAATTGGATCGCCATGCTGGCGACCTCCACCGCGCTCTTGGAAAACCTGGTGCGCTCTGCTCACGAGCGCTTGAGCAGTCCAATCGTCGTCGCCGGGCTGAGCCTGGGTGGTTGGGTGGTTAACCTGCACCGTTCCCACTGCGGGAGTGCAGACATCTATTGTCCGATGCTGGCTGGAGCAGCCTTGGATGACGTATTTCTGGCATCTGCTTACCAGGCCCTCACCGCTGAAACAGCTCTGCATGCCCCAAACGCAATAAAAAGCCTCTTGAACTTCGAGATAGAGTTCCTGCAGGCGCCAGAAATGAATGTCCACCCACTACTGGCGCGCTATGACCAGATCATCCGCTTCACCCGCCAGAGACAATCCTATGGGAAGCATCTTGTAACCGTAATCGAAAAAGGGCATGTCAGCGCTGCTCTGGCGCACGACCTGTTACGTGCGCATGTTTTGAAGGCTATGTCTCTTTCATAGGAAGTACTCCAGTCCTCATTATTAAGACATACTCAACCCTCGGGAAATAATCCCACTCAAACAGAGTAGCGGTATCTTGCCAGAGTGTACTAAATTGGTGATCTTGGTCACCCTTGTTATGGTACTTATGGCTCATTGCTTGAAATAGCCGTTCTGCTAAAATGGCTATGGTATTTCTGCTCTCGACCCTGGAGGGCAGTCTTTACCGTAACTTGACCGCCTTTTTGGTATATAGTTTATTGGTACCTCTTCCGGCAGCCTTTTGACGGTATTTCGCCGTGCCTGAAATCTGTTAACCACGCACCGGCTGCCTGTTACAAAATTGCACAGCACTGCCAGTACTTTGACCAAATCCACACAACCAGGAGTGCTTGATGAGGTTTCTAGGACGGTTATTGATTGTACTTTTAGCGATTCTATGGTTCTTCACTGGGATGTCAACAGCACTGGCAGCGCCTCCCGATCCATCCATCCCACAAACTCCCCCTCTCATCCCCGAACAACTGACCCTATCCGAGCAGGCAGACACAGCTCTGACCGGCAGCCTGTCCTCGGACGAGCTCAGTCTCCAGGCCGCCAGCCTTTCAGCCTTACCCCCACTCAAAGCGGTGCTGTTGGTGGGGCCGATCGATGGGGATTACGGTTCGTGGACGCAGGAGGAGAAGGCCAGCATGGATCTGGCAGCTGCGGAACTGGCTGCGAATGGCGTCACCGTACACAAGTTCTACGCCCCCAACAATGACTGGTCACAGATCAAGCAGGCCGCTCAAGGCGCTCATTTCCTGCTTTACCGAGGCCATGGTGTGTATTGGGGCGACCCCAATTATCCAAGCAACGTGGGTGGCTTTTCACTAAAAGATCGTATCATCACTCCTGAGACAATCCGCTCGGAGCTGAGCCTGGCGCCGAATGCGATTATCATGCTCTACGGGTGCTACACCGCCGGATCATCCAGCTCGGATACCCAGCGTTTATCCAGCTCAGAGGCCCAACGCAGGGCAGCCCTGTATGCCCAACCCTTCCTGGATAACGGCGCTTCCGGTTATTTTGCAAACTGGTTCGGCAATGCCTTCCAGATGTATATTCGCTTCCTTTTCCAGGGCAAGACCCTTGGGCAGGCCTACGAATCCTACTTTGACTTTAACGCCACGACGGTCGAGCGCTACCTGCACCCGGTCCATTCACGGCTGTCCATGTGGCTGGATAAGGACGAATGGTACGATCCCAAACCCCAATACAACAACGCCTTTATAGGGCAACCCTCCGCAACTCTGGCGGACTTATTCGGGTCAACACCGATCGCGGTCGTTCCGGAAGCCATCAATTATTTGGCCGATCCCTTCTCAGCTCCACGCACAATTGAAGTGCAGATCAATACCTCATCCCAGGATGTGGTCTGGACAGCCACTGTCACACCGGGCGCAAGCTGGATTCAGGCTCCCAGTCGTGGGAGCGCCAGTGATCCGATCCGGGTTACTGTCACCCCTCCACAGGCGGTTGGTACTTACCAGGCCACCATCTCGATCCAGGCCGGTAGCTCGACATCGCGATCGATCGAGCTAGCTGTCCCTGTCACTTTGCAAGTGACCGAAAAAATCCTGGAAATCTTCATGCCCGGGATAATCCGGGGACAATAACGGGGATACCTATATACCTATCCCCCCTCCCGTCGCATCCTGCGGCGCCTGCGACCGCTGTCAGCCTTTCCTGAGCCTGGAACTGCCTGCCTCTGAGCGCTCAGCCAGGCGTGGCAGTTTTCGTCCACCCCCATCAACACATTCGCAGCCAGTACTGTCTTGCGGATATCCTCCTCGAGTGGATTGGTAATGGCGCAGTTCATTCCAGACGCGATAGCCATAGCCAGGAAGGTAGAATTCAACGTGGGACGGTCTGGCAGGCCAAAGGAGATATTCGAAGCGCCACACACCGTATTCACCCCCAGTTCCTCGTGCACGCGTCGCACGATCTTGAAAAGCGTCCGCCCGGCAAGCGGCATGGCACCAACCGGCATAGCCAGCGGGTCGATCAACACATCCTGGCGCGGAATGCCGTAGGCCTCCGCTCGCTCGACGATTTTCTTGGCAATACGGAAACGCTCATCCGGGTCTTCCGAGATGCCGGTTTCATCATTCGATATACCGATCACTGCCGCCCCATACTCCTTAACCAGCGGCAGAACCATCTCCAACCGCTCCTCCTCACCGGTGACTGAGTTGACCAGCGCCTTGCCCTGGTATGCCTTCAACCCGGCTTCCAGGGCGGCCATAATGGACGAATCGATGCTCAACGGGACATCAACCAGCCCCTGCACGATACGGATGGCTTCGGCCAAAATTGCTGGCTCATCCGCCAGTGGGATGCCGGCGTTTACGTCCAGCATCTGAGCGCCAGCCTGCACCTGGGCCAGGGCATCCGAGCGCACTCGCTCGAAATCCCAGGCTGCCATCTCAACGGCCAGCTTCTTCCGTCCGGTTGGGTTAATTCGCTCCCCAATGATTACGAAGGGGTGTTCAGATCCAATTTTGACAACCTGTTTAGGTGATGTGATTATGGTTTCCATCAGTTCCGGTTCTCCTCATTCTGGGTAAAGGCCTGCCTGGCGCGCCTGGGTAGCAGGCCAGCTTCCTGGATGATCTCGGCCACCAATTCTTCCTGCCGGTACGCCATCACATGTACACCGCTGACGCCTAGCACCTGGCTGAGCTCCTGGATAATCTCCACACAGATGCGCTTGCCCTCCTCACGTTGCCTGGCAGGCAAGACGCCTTTCAGGCGCTTCACGACCTGGTCCGGGATTACCACCCCGGGCACATGGCTGCGCATCCACTCGGCGGCCTTTGCAGAACGTAAGGGCCCAACCCCCACCAGGATAAAGGCTCGCTCGTGGAAGCCTAGATCGCATACCTGCTGCATAAACGCCTGCAAGCGCGGGATATCGAAGCAGTATTGGGTCTGGATGAAATCTGCCCCGGCCTTGACCTTCTTACCAAGGCGTAACGGGCGGTAATCATAAGGTGGCACAAAGGGGTTCTCGGCTGCTCCCAGAAAAAGGCGCGGGTTCGCATCCAGCTTCCTTCCGCTCAGGAAATGCCCCTGGTCCCTCATAATCCTTGCCATCCGCAGCAAGCTGGTCGAGTCCAGGTCGAAGACCGGCTTGGCTTCAGGCTGGTCCCCCACTTGCACGCCATCCCCGGTCAGGCATAATACGTTGCGCACTCCCATGGCAGCCGCTCCCAACAGGTCACCCTGTATGGCGATACGGTTGCGGTCGCGGCAGGATACCTGCATGACCGGCTCATAACCTGCCCGGGTGAGCAGCGCGCACACCCCTACGCTGGACATATGCACATTGGCCCCAGAAGCGTCGGTTGCGTTGATAGCATCACAGACCTCCGCCAGCACCAGGGCGCGCTCGAACACCGAATGCGGGTCGGCGCTATCGGGGGGGTTCAGC
>CAZAQS010000026.1:0-30548 GCA_964486825.1 uncultured Anaerolineaceae bacterium
AGTTCACTGGCAGAAAATTCCCCCGCCCGGGCAACCAGCTCGGGGCGGAATTCGGATCCCGCCACGGCGGCAACCTCCAGTACAGATCGGGCCAGGGCTCCTAATGAGTTCAGACGGTTGCTGATAAGCAGGTATACACTCCTGGCAAGGGGCAGGCGCTTTGCAGTGGTAATTTCCACGGTAGAACCACGCTCGATCCATGCCCTCATAGCTTCCAGGATGAAAAATGGGTTACCGCCCGTCTCCGCTGCTAACTGATCGGCGAACTCCGCTGAAGGGGTGATTTTCATTACAGACTGGACAAGTTCAATTATCTCGCCCGGGTTAAGCCGGGACAGGTTTATGTTTGTTCCCTTCCTGTTCTCATCCAAGGAACGCAGCAAGCGATCTAAATGAGGGCAGTTGCTCTCGACTCGAGCAGACAGGATGAGAACGGCATCCTTAAGGAAAGGCGGTCGTTCGAGCAGGTAGGCAATCCCTGACAACGTAGCCTCATCTGCCCATTGGACGTCGTCAAGGCAGATCATCAGGCGTTCCTGGCTGGCAATCTGAGCGGTAATATTGCGAATGGCTTCGAAGAGGTATGACCTCGCCTGCCCCGGGACAAGTTCAACTACCACACCAGCTTCAGGGCGTAGGTCAACCAAATCCGGGATGAGTGGAAGTAGATTATTGATCCAGGTGATTGGGAAGTTGATCCATTCCTCAGGCAGGATGGAATTGCGGAAGATATCGATGATCGGCTGAAATGGAAGGTTTGTCTCTTCAGGCCGGCAGCTTGCCAGCATCAGCCGTGGTTTCGTCTCGAGTTGGGCAAGGAATTCATTAACCAGGCGGGTCTTGCCCAATCCAGACTCGCCCAGGATGACTACCGCTCCACCCTTTTGATAAGCCTCTTTCAGCTGCTCGAGATGATCCTTGCGCCCTACGAATGGTGCATCCAGGCTTGCCTTAACAGATAGTAATTGATCGGGTAGATAAGGGACAGTGGTAATTGGAGAGCGGGTGAGGTGGTAGAGGGAAAAGAGACGCGGGGAAGGAGGTTGGTTGAGCTCGCGCCGGTTGACATCCATCAGATATTTGAAATGCTCTCGGGCTTCGTTGCGCCTGTCCATGCGGATAAGGACGCGTAGGATCCGTTCATGCAGGCTTTCACTTAGCTCATCGTTCTCGATAGCCAGGCGAGCCAGCCGCAGGGACTCCTCATAGTTCCCGACCACGAAGGCATGTTCTGATAGCCTTTCCAAAATCCTGCCTCGTTTATGCTCGGTCCTGTGGGAGTTACGCGAGAGCCATTCATCCAGCTGGTTGGTGCTTGGGAGATTTGAGCCTGCCAGGAAGCGAGGCCCTCGCCATAATTTAACGGCCTCATTCAACCTGTTATAAATATTTTCTGGGAGAGGTTCTTGGGCAGGGATCTGTTGGGCAATGCTCCACGGATAATCGCATAAATTTTCGAATTCAAGCTGGTCGACCCATACCCTTTGAAAATCCAGGCCAACCAGGTCTTTTTGAGAGATGAGCATACTTTGCCCGGGTAGAGAGGCGCGCAGTTTATTTAAAGTCTCGCGCAAGCGCAGGCGGGCGGTTTTTTCGTTTAGATCCTCCCAGAATACGGTTAACAGCTCCTCCCTTCCGACCATGGCCCCCTGCGATGCCAGGTACAGCAGCAAAGCACGCGGGTAACGGCGTTGGATTGGTAGAAGTTCCCCCTCCCAGCGCACTTCAGGCGTCCCCAGCAATAGAACCCGCAAGGTCTTCATCTCATGCTGATGGTTCGCTCCCAGGTCAAACTGGGGAAGAAGGTTTGGCCGGTAAGGCCAGCGACGCAGCCAGTTGAAGCAGTTCCTGAGCTGAGCGCCGGGTACCTTCACTTACTTCGCCCATCATCTGGGCCAGTTCCAGCAAACGAGCCTCTCCTTCGACCCCTTCTACAACCGTATGTGTACGTCCATCCTGAATTTGTTTTAGAACCTGGAAATGTTGGTCCCCGAAAGCAGCCAATTGGGGTAGGTGTGTGACGCACAACACCTGGTGGGTGCGCGCCAGGTTCCATAGCTTGAGACCGATGACCGTGCCAACCCGGCCACCGATACCCTGGTCGATCTCATCGAAGATCAAGGTTGGTACCTGGTCAGCCTTAGCAAGCACATTTTTCAAGGCCAGCATCAGGCGGGAGGTCTCGCCACCCGAGGCGATCTTTACCAATGGTTTTAATCCTTCCCCGGGGTTTGGCGCGACGAAAAACTCAACTTGTTCGATTCCGGTTGCGTCAAAGGCAACCCTGCGACCATCTTCCAGGAGTACCCCGGCCGGGTCCGGCCGTTGTGCAAATTCTACCTTGAAGCGAGCTCCGTTCATATAAAGGTCCGCCAGCTCGGATTCCACAGCTTGAGCTAATTGGATGGCTGCCTGATGGCGTTTCTCTGAAAGCTTCTGGCCTTGATCTCCCAATCGCTTGAGGAGCTCTGCCTCTTCGCTTTCCAATTCCTGGATCCTTTCCTCCGCATGAAGGATTTCGTCTAGCTGCTGTCTTGCCTGAGCGGCATATTCGATCACCTCTGCGATGGTTTTCCCGTACTTGCGATTCAGATTATGTATCAGGCTCAAGCGTTCTTCAACCTGGTCTAAACGCTTCGGATTGAACTCGATATTCTCCTGGTAAAGGCGTAGCGTATGGCTTATATCAGTCAGGTTGTCCAGTAGTAACTGAGCTTGCTCTGACAGGGGTTCTTGAGAGGGGTCCAGGCGAGCCAGGGAGCTGATTGCCTGGGTTACGCTCCCCAGCAGATCTGTAACGGAAGGGTTCTCCGGTAGCCCCTCATCCAGGATCTGCAGCGCTTCCTGGGTCAGGGAGGCCAATCCCTCCGCGTTGGCCAGCCGGTTGCGCTCTTCGCGCAGCTCATCGTCTTCTCCAGGTGTTAAATGGGCAGCTTCAATTTCATTGATCTGATAGGTTAGCAGGTCGGCTCGCCGGGCTGCATCTACCTCAGCCTGCCGAAGCTCACTCAAGGAGCGGCGAACGGATTGCAGACGGCGGTACGTGTCGCTATAATTTGAAAGGAGATCCTCGACGCCGGCAAAACGGTCTAAGAGATGTAAGTGCTGTCTCACTCGCATCAAGGAGAGATGCTCGGACTGTCCATGGACATCCACCAGGTATTCCCCGATTTCTGTCAGCAGGGTCGTGTTGACATTCCGGCCGTTCACCCGGGCGATATTGCGCCCATTCCGTCGGATCTCTCTGCCCAGCGTCACCGCGTCGCTATCTTCAAGGAGTTCTTCTCTCTCCAGGATGGCTGTCAAATAAGGCTGTACGGCTTCGGGCGCCTGGAATACAGCTTCCATCGTCGCTCGCTCGGCTTCACTGCGGATCATGACAGCCTCAGCGCGCCCGCCTAACAGGACTTCGACTGCGTCGATAATAATAGATTTCCCCGCGCCGGTTTCCCCGGTAAAGGTGATCAAGCCCGGGTGGAAATGCAGTTCTAAACGGTCGATAATGGCAAAATTTTCAATGCTTAAGTCGGTAAGCATAGTACATTCCTATGGCTCTTGGAGATGTTAATCCAACCTGGGAGCGTTCGGGATATGTTGAATTCCTGTCCACGAGTGGTCCGGATTGCTCATGCTTACCGCCTGACCTGAATCCCGGCCAAACGATAGTACAAGGTTGATGTAACCAGGAAAACGTAAAGCGCTTGCCAGATCAGCGGTAACAGTCGGAAGATGCCCACGCCAGCCACACCTGCAAATATATCTGCCAGGTAAATCAGCAACAGAGGTAAGCTGCCGAGCGCAGTGGCTAGTGCCGTAAGGCGGAACAGGCGTGTGGAGCGACGGCGGCGAAGGAGCGCCCGGATGATTTCCGCGATAATTGTACCCGCAATAGGCGCCAGGAAGATTGTGAAAAAGCTCAACCTTGGAACGATTAAGCTTCCTAAGAAAGAAAGTATTCCGGCAACCAGCAGGGCGGTCGGGTAATCGTACCATTCAGTGGTTTCAAAGATCTTTTGCTGCCCCCGCACACAGGTTTTGCAACGATACCCGGTGGGGGTACGAACCGCGCAGCGAACGCAGATTGGGTCTTCACAGCGACTGCAGCGCAGGGTGGTTTCAGTTTGAGGGTGGTTTACACAATATAGAATATGCTCTTCACTCATCGATAGGTTCCAGTAGAAGGGTTTCGGTTCATATGGGAGGTCAGATTTCGATAGAAGTAGCCGGGGTCTTGGAACCGGACCATCTTTACAGTATGCTCTCCCACGTAGGCATCTACGCGATCGCCGTCCTCCATTTCCACAGGAATCTGGCCATCCACGCTAAAAGCAGCCTGGTGGTCGGTCTTGACCGTGATGCTCACGGAGGAGCCTTCCGCCAGCACGATGGCGCGATCCAGGGAGAGATGCGGAGCGACCGGGACGATTAAAATATTTCTCAGCTCGGGCGGCAAGATTGGCCCTCCGGCAGCCAGGGCATAAGCTGTCGAACCGGTGGCTGTCGATGCAATCAGGCCATCCGCCACATATGTGGTCAAATAGCGACCGTCTACGCTGGTGATCAGATGCACGGGGCGCATAATACTTCCCCTGCTGACCACCACCTCATTCACAACATCCCAACAACCCAGTCGTTCTCCTGCCCGCCATTGCTCCGTACACAGCATCATCCGTCTCTCCAGCCAATAGTCCCCGCCGAGCAGGCGTGGCAGCATAGAGCGCCATTGGGTCTGGTCAATCTCGGTTAGGAATCCGAAATGACCCAGGTTGATGCCTAGTATGGGGATATCACAAGGCCCACCTAAATGGCCTGCCCGCAACATTGTCCCATCCCCTCCCAGTGCGATCAACATATCATAGTCCCCCGCCTCAGCTTTTTTATGCAGGCTTTCATCGTATAAAAGGCCATGGTCGGCGTTCACCCCCTGCTCTTTGAGGATCTGAGCCAGATGAGTCGCTTCAGTGAAGGCCTCGGGTAGGTGCGGGTGAGCTAAGACGAGAATATTTTTTAAGATGGGGTTATCCACCATAGCGGCTTAATTATAATCGCTGGTCGCAAATCGAATGATACCCGCACCCTGAACAGCGGGAAGCTGATTCATGCGAGCGCTTGATATCCCGGCGTCTTTCTTGCTGGCGCATATCTCCCAACAGGTCCAACAGAGCGGCTTCAAGCTGTGGGGTGTAATCGATGGCGTAAGTACGGCCTGTCTTGGAGCTGCGGGGATAATGCAGGATGCCGTAGGGAGGCCGTTTTCCCATCACGCGCTCGACCAGCAGGCAATATGCCGCCAGTTGAAAGATATGCGAGTCAAGCGGCTTATCCACAGTTCTGCTTGATTTGACTTCTACCGGGATGATTTGTTCCCCCTTTTCTACCAGGTAATCTGGTTTTCCCGCCACACCTGTAGATGGATCGAACAAGGGTTTTTCAACAGTTCCCCAGGTTCGGGTATCTGTATAGATTATCCTTCCGCCCGGGATTCCACCGGAGCGCTTTCGCCGGTTCGATTCCCAGAGCAGCAGTAGTGCAATTACGAAGAGCGTGATCGCCAGAGTGAGCATATCTCTTTCGGGGCAAGGGAGGCGTCAGGAGGCAGGAATCAGGCCTGTGAAATGGATGGTCGCCAGGATCAGGGCCAGCAGCAGAAGGGCATATGCAAACCAGCGCAGGCAACCGCCGATCATTTGGGAACGCCCGTGGCGGGCGTGAAGGTGGGCGCCTGCAGCCAGGCTGGCCTGGTTTTCACTTTCTATCCCCTGGCGTTGGAACCACCAGGCGCGCTGGCAATACAGGTAGGTGGCAATTTCTGAGGCGCGTATTGTTCTCAAGTTTTCTATCTTCTTCTAGGGCTCTGCTCGCCGGGAACCGCTCCCTCTTGGGAGCCACTCCCTCTTGGGAGCCACTCACTCCTGTGAGCCACTCCCTCTTGGGAGCCACTCACTCCTGTGAGCCGCTCCCTCTTGGGAGCCACTCACTCCTGTGAGCCACTCACTCGTCAAGCTGGCGTTCTAAGCGCTGCAGGCTCTGTTCGAGATGCTCCTGGCGCAGGCTGATGGTCATGTCGCCACGTGTGCGCTCGGTTATCCCGCGAGCGATATCCGTCAGCCGGCGCAGCCCCCCGGTTATGGCATCCGGATAGTCCATCGTTACAAGGATTGAATAGATATCATCCATATGGACGAGCAAGCGCTCCGCTTCCTGGGATTGACCGTGCAGGAGGGCGTCCAGGCAGCGCCTGCGCAGCTCGCCCACTGATTCAGCCAACCCTTGCAGGTAGGTGGAATTCTCTAGACCCAGCTCCTCTGGTGAGGGCAATGGGAGATCGTTCACCAGCGCATAGACTAAATTTGCTTCCGCAAACTCCTTGAGGGCGTCCTGGGTGTAGCCTGCGTAATACAGGTCGGGGTATTCAGCCAGGTTGCTGCGAAGAGAGGTCACCAGGTGGCTCGCTTCAAGCATATTCTGCTTTGCAAGCTCGTTTTCCTGGCGGTGGATGGCCCGGATTGCGTTGGCGCAATGCCGGGTTAAGATCCTGGCCTGGCTGAGTGCTTTGTCCCTGGCAGCGGTTCGCGCTTCAAAGGATTGGTGAATACGTTCAGCAATTTCTTCCAGGTTTGCCATGGCTCATTCTTTCGGTGGATTGTCTGGAGGGGGTGAAGGCCTGAAAAGCGATTCTGCCAGGGTGGAATCTCCCGGTATTTTGATTTCCCCGAAGGCGGCTTCGTAGCGAGCCAGGTTTTCAGCCAGGGCGCGGAAGAGCAGCTTGGCGCCGATCGGCGACATCACAATCCGTGACTTTACATGCGCCGGTGAGGCGCCGGGCAAGAGATGTGCAAAATCGAATACCAGCTCGGAAGGGGAGTGTGCAATTCTGACCAGGTTGACATAGGTTACGTCCAGGTCGGGGGGCACCTCCAGGGCCGGTGAGGTGTGTTGTAAGGGTTTATTGGGGTTAGAAGACATGAAAGAGCTCCTGCCTGGAGACAGCCGGAATAGAGATCACCGGCTGTCTCCAGGAGTAGGTTTTTATTCAGTTGTTAGAAGGGGATGCCGTCGTCAGCGTCATTGATCGAGCCGCTGGTTTCTTCATACTGGCTGCCCGTCTCAGTTTCTGAACGGCTTGAGAGGAAGCGAACCGTGGAAGCACTCACTTCGAAATTCGCTCCTGGGGTGCCGTCCTGGCGGTTCCATACCCGCGGCCCGCCGGTTGCTTGATCGGCTACCAACCGGCCTTCTACCAGCACCTTACTGCCTTTCTTCAGGTACTGGTTGCAGGTCTCGGCCTGCTTGCCCCAGGCGGACACACGGACCCATATCGTCCTTTCGACTTTCTCACCGCTGCTGCTGGTGTAGTTGTCGTTAATTGCGACCGAGAAGTTCGTCACGGCCTGCCCGCCAGGGGTGTAGCGCATTTCTGGGTCACGGCCCAAATTGCCAACGAGAATGACGGTGTGATACATGAGGGGTTCTCCTTTCAGTTACGGTGAGTGGTCTGTTTTATAGTTCCGGACGACCACCGCCCGGGGCAGACCTAAAGGACACTCACCGTTCTTTACAGAACAATTGTACACTTAATTTCGTTAAAGATAAATATCCAATTTCCGAATTTATCCCTCCTCACTGGATGACCGCATGATGTTTTCCATCTCATCCAGGGAGACTCGCGCGGTCATATCCAGGCTGAGTGGAGTTACAGATACGGCTTTCTTGACCCGTAATGTATACACATCTGTATTATGGTTGTCTTCTCGCGGATCATCCCCCAGCCGGTAGCGCACCAGGCTGGGTACCTCCCAGGTCTCCCGGTCCGGCTTATATGGTTCGTAATAGCGCTTTCGCGAAACCCGCGTAACCTCCCAGGGCGTATCGATGGTAGCATCAGCCGGGATATCGACCTTTAAGACGTGCACGTCTTCTGGCATCCGCTTGTTCAAGAGCAGGCTGGCGAAATAGGCTGTAAAATGCGCCGCTGCAGAAAAAACCACTTCCTCGGAATAGGAGAGGTGATTCTCCACCTCCGTCTCCAGTGAGACGGCCAGGGCTGGTATTCCCAGGGAAGCTGCTTCCAGCGCGGCTCCTACCGTTCCAGAGATGGTGATGCCGGTTCCTACGTTCTCCCCGTAATTTATTCCCGATACGACCAGGTCAGGCGGCCTGGGTAAGATCTCCAAAACCGCGTGTTGGACTACCTGGGCCGGAGACCCGCCCACGCTATGAACCGTCCAGTCTTTTCCATGGACGCTCACCTGGAGGGGTGTGATGATACCATCTGAATTGCTCGGCATACTACGCCCACCTCCGGAATACTGGTCGCGTGGAGCCGCAACGTGTACAAAACCGATCTCAGATAACGCTTGTGCCGCTGACCATAATCCAGGAGACTGGATTCCGTCGTCATTGGTTAATAGGATTTGCGGCTTTACCTTTACCTCGGGCAATTTTCACTCCTTCAATACCCAACTACCCCCGGTTATGGGTCATAAAGATACGTGCGAGAATTTTCTCTTAGATTGTACTGCAAACTTAAGCTGCCTTGCAGGCTTAACAGGGTTTGTCATCTGGATTCGGAATGTCTCTCCCATGATAATGAAGCGCTAATAACACAAGGCGATTAATTAATGAAGCTTTTGATATAATTCATTCCAGGCTAAATTGAGGAGATTTATCCAGCTATTTGGTTCAATAAAACAAATAGGGGTTGGATGGATCGATAGCGCTGTAGGCTCGCTTCCCCTTCAATGGTGATTGTTAGGAGATCCGTCGTGAGAGATAGAATGGCAGAAACCGGCATAATAACTCCTATCCTGGCTGAATTTGCAGGACTTGGCCGGACAGCTTTGCTTCCGGCCTTACAAGCTGTGCAAAGCCAATTCGGTTTCATCTCGGAGACAATGGCTGCCGAGGTCGGACAGGTGCTGGGAGCGCCGCTTGCCGACGTTTACGGTGTGATCGAGTTCTACTCCATGTTATCGACAAAACCGGGCGGAGAGATTACTCTCCAGGTTTGTGATGACCCGGCCTGTGCCTTGAAGGGAGCGGATGAGCTGCTCGAGGCTCTCAGCCAGCGCCTGGGAGTTGCAAATGGCCAGCTGAGCCCGGATGGGCGCTTTTTGGTCGAGCGGGTGCCGTGTTTGGGGCTATGCGGCCAGGCTCCTGCTGTCCACCGTAATGGAAAACCATGCGGGCCCGCGCATCCTGAGCGGCTGGAGGATTTGCTGGAAGGACAGGGCCATCTTCTGGATGATTGGGTTGCCGGGCCGTCCCAGATTTTAACAGCTCATTGCCGGGAACCAGGCACAGCCTCCCTGGGTAAATACCGCCAGGGGCGGGGTTATGAAGGCTTGCAAAAGGCCTTGAAAATGGCTCCTGAAGAGCTGGTCGCAGAAGTTAAAGCATCCGGGCTGGTGGGTCGGGGCGGGGCTGCTTTCCCTGCAGGCGTTAAGTGGGAAGCGGTTTCCAAAGCCACCGGTGATATCAAATATGTTGTTTGCAACGCCGACGAATCCGAGCCGGGCGCATTCAAGGACCGTATCCTGCTTGATAAAGACCCTCATCGTACCCTGGAAGGCATGCTAATCGCCGCGTACGCAGTCGGGGCGCATTCCGGTTACATTTATATACGCGGAGAGTACCCGCGTGCTCTCGAGTCGGTACGAGCTGCGCTTGTAGAAGCACAGGCCGCCGACCTGTTAGGCGAAAATATCCTGGGCTCGGGTTTCGATTTTCAGCTCGAAATCCGTCAAGGCGCCGGAGCTTATATCTGTGGAGAAGAGACGGCTTTATTTGAATCGATCGAGGGCAAGCGCGGCTTTCCGCGCATAAAGCCCCCTTTTCCGACGACGCATGGGCTTTTTGGGAAACCGACCGTCGTCAATAACGTCGAAACCCTTTGCAATGTACCCTATATCATCCGCCAGGGCGCAGCAGCTTTCCGGAAGATCGGCACCGCTCTCTCGACCGGGCCAAAGCTGTTCTGTGTTTCAGGAGATATCGTTAAGCCTGGTCTGTACGAGGTCCCTTTTGGGATAACCTTGCGCGAACTGTTGTATGACCTGGCCGGCGGACTGCCCTCCGGAAATAAATTGGGAGCGGTGCTGATGGGTGGGGCGGCCGGGACGTTCGCCCTGGAAGAGGACCTGGACGTGCGCCTGACCTTCGAACACCTGCGCTCCGCCGGTCTCGTTTTGGGTTCTGGCTCGCTCATGGTATTCGATGAAACCCGGGACATGCGGGATGTGCTCAAGCGCGTGGCTCACTTTTTTGCTGAGGAGTCGTGCGGGAAATGTTTCCCCTGCCAGATCGGGACACAACGCCAGTACGAGATATTGGCACGCGCCGCTTCCGGACAGGCTTTACCAGGCGACGAATTGCGTTTATCCGACGTTGGCTGGACCATGGCGGATGCATCTCTGTGTGGTCTTGGTCAAACCGCCGCCTCCGCTGTTCTCAGTGCCCTAAAAAGGTGGCCTGGATTAATCGAAAGAACGAATGGCAAATAATCCGTATGTCTGATGGAACCGTGAATTTTCAATACGCTATCTATGATGGTAAATGGGAGACCATTCAAGCTGAAGTCATCGAGGAGCGCCAACTGGCCATTTTTGTCAATGGCCGGGAGCTGGTGGCTTTGATGTGCACCCCCCACGATCCAGAACAATTGGCTTTGGGTTTCCTGGCTAACGAGGGTTTGATCAGCTCCCAGGAGGATGTAGAGATCTGCCATGTTTGCCAGAGCGGAGGTTGTGTTGATATCTGGCTTTCTCATTCGATTTGGGACAAACCCAGGCGCAGGGTTATCACTTCAGGCTGCACTGGCGGTCAAACATTCCGCGACCTGGCTGAGTCACAAGCCCCTGTCGAAGGCGACCTGAGGGTCAAGCCGGAACAGATCGGCCTCTTGATAAACTCTCTCCAATCAGAGGATAGCCTGTACGCCCGCGCGCGGGGCGTGCATGTTTCAGCATTGAGTAACGGGAAGGATTTGTTGGTAGTGGCAGAGGATATCGGCCGGCATAATACGGTCGACCGGATAAGGGGAGAATGCCTGCGCCAGGGCATTGATCCGAAAGGCAATATTCTGCTTACCTCAGGCCGGGTCTCCTCAGAAATGATCCAAAAGGCAGCCCAGATGGGATGCCTGCTGGTAGCCTCGCGTACATCCCCGACCAGCCTGACGGTGCAATTGGCGCGCGCCTGGAATATCACCCTGTGTGGCTATGTGCGCAGGAACCGCTTGAACGTTTACTCTTATCCGGAAAGGTTGGGTTCACTGGAAGAATCTGGTGACGTGATCTTGCCAAAGGTAGTCTACCACGAGGAGTGAATCGACGAGAGGGGAAAAGGAGGACGGATTTGATCACCTTGATCATTGATGGGCAAACGGTTGAAGTTCCTGAAGGGACGACCTTGATGGAAGCTGCACTGCAGACCGGCGAAAAGATACCCGTCATCTGCTACCACGAGCACTGCACTGCCAATGGCTTATGCCGTTTATGCGTTGTAGAGGTGGAGGGTGCACGAGTCCTCGCTCCTGCCTGTGTTACCGCGGCAACCGATGGGCAGCGGGTTTCGACCCGCAGCGAGCGGGTCATGCGCAGCCGGAAGGTGCTCCTGGAAATGCTCGCCTCTACCGTCGACCTGTCGGAAGCGCCGGAGATCCAGGAATTTATCGACGAGTATGGGGCAGACAGCGCTCGCTTCCCCGGAGCACAGCGAAGAGAGCTGCCCTTGATGGACGATAACCCCATGTTCGTGCGTGATTACTCCCAATGTGTGCTCTGCTGGCGCTGTGTACAAGTTTGCGCCGATGACGCCCAATACACCTACGCCATCAATTTCAAAGGGAGAGGCTTCGAAACTCAGATTGGCACTTTCTTCGACCAGCCTCTCCCGGCCACTTCCTGTGTTTTCTGCGGTCAATGCGTAGGTGTATGCCCGACAGGGGCATTGAAACCCAAGCGTGAATGGCTGCTGGATCGCGATCTCTCGTTGGAGGAGATTTTAACGCTCACCCAACCGGATCGAAAAAAGCGCCGCCGGGCGGAAGAAGTGAACCAAGCTGGGCATTCGGAGGACAATTATGACTGAGGCAGACCGGATCGTCTCTACCACTTGCCCGTACTGTGGAGTTGGCTGCAGCCTGGAGCTTCACATTAAGGACGATTTCATATACCGGGTTACCTCCCCATTTGATGCTGTGGTCAACAAAGGTAATCTGTGCGTGAAGGGCCGCTTCGGCTACGACTTTATTTACCATCGCAAGCGGGTAACAACTCCGCTGATCCGTAAACAACCCCAGGCGTCCGGGGAGAGAAGCCAGGCCTTCGATCTGAGCGAGTGGGAGCCGGTATCCTGGGAGCAAGCCCTGGATTACGTCGCCGATCGCATGGTGGAGATTTACCGGCGTGATGGGCCGGAAGCGCTGGCAGTATACTGCTGTGCAAAAGCGACCAATGAAGACAATTATTTGTTGCAGAAAATGTTCCGGGCAGTCCTTCGGACCAACAATATTGACCACTGCACCCGTTTATGCCATGCCGGTTCCGTGGTAGCTCTCCAGCAGGCCATCGGTTCTTCGGCCATGAGCAACACGGCTTCTGAGGTCATTAAAAGCGACTGTTTCATCGTCACCGGCTCGAACACCACCGAGAATCACCCCATCATATCTTTGCAGATGAAGGCCGCCGTCCAGAAGCACGGCGCCAGGATGATCGTTGTCGACCCGCGTCGTATGGAGCTGTGTGATTTTGCTGCTTTATGGTTGCCGCTGAAGCCGGGCACGAACGTTCCGGTTTTCAGCGCCATGGCTCATGTAATTATTGCCGAAGGCCTCACCAACCGTAAATTCATCGAGGATCGGACGGAGGGTTTCGAAGAATTCAAGCAGTCGGTGGAGAAATTCACGCCTGAGTATGCAGAAGCCGTATCTGGCGTACGGCGCGATTTGATCATCGAAGCCGCGCGTATGTATGCAACCGCCCAACTTGGGGCAATCTACTGGGGTATGGGAATATCCCAATTGTCTCACGGGACCGCCAGCGCCCTATCTTTGATCCACCTGGCCTTCCTGACCGGGCATATCGGGCGAGAAGGAACCGGGCTGAACCCCCTGCGCGGCCAGAACAACGTCCAGGGAGCCTCGGATATGGGCTCCATGCCCTACCATTTCCCCGGTTATATGCTGGTAGACCAGGCCGGCAATGCCGAAAAGTGGGAGCAAGCCTGGAACCTGGAGACAGGAGAGCTCAGTCGCAAACGTGGATTGACGACGACAGAAATCCTCTCTCAGGCTCATCCAGGCGGCGTGCGTTCCCTGTACATCATGGGAGAAAACCCGATGATGTCGGAGCCTAACTTGAACGCCACCCGCAAGCATATGCAGCAGCTGGAGTTCCTGGTCGTCCAGGACCTTTTCATCAACGAGTCCGGCGCCTTCGCAGATGTCTTCCTGCCTGCCACATCCTGGGCAGAGAAGGAGGGCACCTTCACCAATACCGACCGGCGGGTACAGAGAGTGCGCCAGGCCATGAGCCCGCGCGGTCAATCCCGCCCTGACTGGCAGATCATCTGTGAACTGGCTACCAGGCTCGAGCAGCGTTTAGACCGGCCTCGTTCTGCCTTCTGGCAGTATCGCCACCCCCAGGAGATCATGACAGAATTAAGCCAGGTCGTCCCGGAGTACGCTGGTGTGACCTACGCTCGCATCGATAAGGATGGCTTGCAAACGCCGGTTTGGGATGAAAACCACCCAGGTACTCCTTACTTGTTTACGGATAGCTTTCCGCGCGGGCGCGGCAAGTTTCACCCGCTTGAGTTCGTACCCGTGATGGAAAAGCCTGATGACGAATACCCTTATATCCTGACAACCGGGCGGGTTTTGGAACACTGGCATGGCGGGACCCTGACGCGGCATTCCCAGTTGGATGAGCTCTATCCAGAAGCTCGAGTCGAGATCAGCCCGGTGGACGCCGCTTTGATGGGAGTGAGCGATGGCCAGGTTGTGCGAGTAGCTTCTAGAAGGGGGGCGGTTGTATTGAGGGCCAGCGTCACAGAAAATATCAACACCGGCGTGGTCTTCATCCCCTTCCACTTCATGGAGGCGGCGGCTAACTTGCTTACGATCGATGAGCTCGACCCGCAAGCCAAGATTCCTGAATTCAAAGCCTGTGCTGTCCAAATTTGCCCGGCGCTCGAGTCTGAATTGGTGAATCCACAGGCCAAATTGGAGCGCGGGAGATATTAGAATTCAAGTATTTGGGGACAGGTTTATCCGGCTTACATCGCTTTTGGAGGTAATTTCGGGTCGCATATTTCCCACGAGACGATGATTGCTTCGATAAATTCTTCCCCCAATGACCTGGCAACAGATATGCGGTGATGACCATCCCGCACAAAGTATGTATCTCCTACCTGTACCAGCTCAACTGGCGGGAGGGGGATATCTGCCAGGCGAGCATTCGCAACGCTCAGCCAACGAGATGCCTGGCTCTTCAACAAGGGACGAAAGCTGATATCGAAGTCCTTTGTGCGCCCTTCACTTCCTAGAATCTTGCTGATTTCAACGCTCTTGACCCCCTTATAATGCCGGTTCGATACACAAATGGACTTCACGATCGAGTTTAGGTTGGCCAGTTCGGGGGACTGCCCCTTCAAGAAATTTCTCAGGCGTGATGCCTTGTTCCTGGCCAGACTGCCCGTGTATAGCATTTGAGCCTGTTTTGACAACGATGTCTCCTGGAACAGGCTGCCACTGGAGTTATCGAAGAACGAATTAATCGGGTTTAGCTGCATCTATTTACCCCTTTTTCACCTGCAGAAGATCATTAGCGACAATTATAGTCTAATTTTCAGGGATGTCCATGAGGTAGGAGATTCCCTACCCGCTTTTAGGATTCACCCGCATTGACGTTTAATTTGATTAATAGTATGGTATGCGTGTAGTACAAATTTCCAAACGGAAGGAGATTAATAGAGCAAAGATAACGGTAGGAGGATACAATGAACAAAATAATACCAACCCGCCGCTCGCTGCAAATAATTCTTGCAGTAGCGTTGCTTTTCGGCATGACGGGTATCGTGCAGGGTAGCCTGGCACAGGATGGACTTTGTGGGGATACCTACACGGTGCGCCCCAATGATAACCTTACCCGGATTGCTATTGAATGTAATACCACCGTCTCAGCATTGCTAGCTGCTAACCCCGAGATTACCGATCCAAACTTGATATTCGCCGGGATGGAGTTGAACATACCCGAAGGAGATCCGGTTGCCCCTGATCCCGATGAGATAGCCATACCTGACACGGGTGAAGATGAGCAGCTTTACACGCTCCAGCGCGGTGATTCGTTAAGTGGGATAGCTGTCCGCTTCGGCACGACTGTGGATCATCTATTGGAGATGAACCCGCATATCGGTGAAACTCGCCTGGTTTCCCCAGGAGACCAATTGGCTGTCCCGGCTGACGTGGTTGATTTCGTACCCGAGATAGATGAAGGCGAACAGCTTTATACGGTGCAGCGGGGGGATATCTTCACAGGCCTCGCCCTTCGATTTGGTACGACTCCCGAGCACCTGCTGGCCAGGAACCCACATGTCGTTGATCCGGCCTTGATTTACCCGGGCCAGCAAATCGTCGTTCCGCTTGAGGCGGAGGAAGTTGTTCCGGATACGGGGGAAGGCGAACAGCTTTATACGGTACTGCGGGGTGACACGCTGCGCGGAATCGCGGTCCGTTTCGGTACAACCGTGCAGGACCTGATGAATAGGAACCAGCATATTTTCGACCGGAATTTGATCTACCCTGGTCTCCAGGTAGTTGTTCCGGCTGAGCCTATCGATACCATTCCCGATACCGGTGCAGGAGAAACGCTTTATACCGTTCAACGCACCGATATCTTGAGTGAGATTGCGCTACGTCATGGGACAACTGTAGGTGATTTGATGGAACGAAACCCACATATTGTGGACCCCAATCTGATCTATCCTGGCTTGCAGATCGTCGTTCCGGTGACAGAGCCTGAACCAACCCCGGTTCCACCCACCCCAACACCAGCGCCTCCAACCCCTACCCCCATACCCCCACCTGATTTCACCATTCCCGACACGGGTGTAGGGGAGCGCCTGTATACAGTGCAGTCGGGGGATACCATGGTAGGGATTGCGGAGCGTTTTGGTACCACGGTTAGGAACCTGCTAGACAGGAACCCGCATATCCGGGACGCTCGATTGATCTTCCCAGGACAGAGACTGGCTGTGCCGGTTCCCCCGGATGAAGTAATCGATGACCCTGACTTGGTCATCCCGGATACCGGCGCGATCTTCTTTAGAGACGAATTCCACCCGCCCAGGACTTGGTTCCAAACTGAAGAAGATAATTTCACCATTGATTACCTCAATGGCACCTACCGGATCATTAATGACTTCACGAATTCCTTCGTAAGCAGTATCCGTACTTTCGACCAGGCTGACGTGCATGTAGCTACTCATGCCCGCTATCGTTCTGGTCCTCAAACGACCTACTTTGGCCCGGTATGCCGCTGGCAAGATGTAAATAACTACTATGCCTTCGGTATAAATGCTCAGGGTAACTATGGCATCATCAGGATTGTTGATGGCCAGGTTACCTTCCTGGCTCGTGGGACCGATGACCAGGGTGCAAACGGAGTGCTCAATCCTGCCCAGCAGACCAACCGCATCGGTGGGAGTTGTTTAGGCGATGTCCTGACGCTCTTTGTGAACGGGCATGCCTTGCTCCAGGTCCAGGATCAGACCTTCGAGGATGGTAACGTCGGTGTGATGTCACTGACCCAACCCACCCCAGGTACAGAAGTACACTTCGACCTGTTTACTTTGCGGAGGTAAGCCAACCTTTGGGTAGGTGATCCAGTAGTGAAAAAGAGCTCGAATTTGATGCGAGGCGGTGGAGATTTATGCTCCACCGCCTCATTTCTTGATACGAAATCTCTTGAAGCTACATCCACTGGATGTATTGAACCTTAAAAGATAAAAATTATCCGTTATAATTCTTGAAGCAAGTTCCAGAACGAGGAATAGAGGATATTCAATGAAATCAAATCACCGGTACGGTCCTTTCTTGATCATAGGTCTTTTCGCAATCCTGGCTGTGAGCTGCGGCCAACCTGTTGCCGTTGGTGTAGCTCCCGTTTCCACATTGCCGCCCGCAGCTCCGGTTCCCCCCAGCATTACGCCAACTGCGTTCCTGCCGCCGGTCGCCTCGGCTGCGCCTCTGTCCACCTCCACACCGCAGCCCACGCCTACGGAAACCCCAACCCCTACTCCCACGCTTCATCCAATGGATATCCAGGTCATGCGCCAGAGGGATTACCCGGGCAGTGAGATCGTTATCGAACGGGAGCTGGAGCCAGGCTCCAATTACAGCCGTTATTACGCTTATTACCTGTCCGAAGGGCTCAAGATCTACGGCCTGCTGACTGTGCCATACGGGGAGATGCCGCCAAACGGGTGGCCCGCCATCGTTTTCAACCATGGCTATATCCCACCTACTCAATACCGGACCACAGAAAGGTATCTCGCTTACGTGGATGGGTTGGCTCGCTCCGGGTATATCGTCTTCCGTATCGATTACCGCGGCCATGATCGCTCGGATGGTTCGCCCAGCGGAGCTTATGGCGACCCTGGTTATACCGTCGATGTTTTGAACGCCGTCTCCTCCTTACAACAATTTCCCCTGGCAGACCCAGACAAGATTGGTATGTGGGGGCATTCGATGGGCGGCTACCTGACGCTACGCTCGATGGTCATTTCCCCAGAAATCAAGGCCGGTGTTATTTGGGCCGGTGTTGTGGCCTCCTACCCCGACCTGCTCACTCGCTGGCGCAGAGGGCCTACCCCCACTCCAGGGGCAGTTGGGTCACGCAGCTGGCGTTGGAACTGGATCGAACAGTATGGGACGCCGGATGAAAACCCCGAGTTTTGGCACTCGATCTCATCCAACTCCTTCTTGCATGACCTGTCTGGTCCCATACAGCTCCATCACGGTACCGCTGATGATAGCGTTCCATTGGAGTTCTCTGAAATATTGAGTTGGCAAGTCCAGCAAGTTGGGAAACCTGTCGAATTATACGTATACGAAGGAGATGACCACAACCTCTCCAATTACTTCACCCAGGCCATGACGCGTACCCTGCAGTTTTTTGAGCAGCATCTGAAGAGGTAAAGAAGGAAAATCATAAGCAGTTAGAAAGGAAGAGTAATGAAGTCTAAACGCCAAATTGCACAAGAAAAGAGACGCCGCAAGAAATTACTAACTTATTCAATCGTGGGAGTGGTCGCAGTATTAGCAGTCGCTGTTGTGGCAAACACGGTGATCGGAGCAACACGTCCTTTACAAGGAGAAGAAGTCCCTGTCATGGCAGATATCACTCACGTGGCAGAGGGCACCGATCCGGGCCCGTATAACTCAAACCCTCCCACCTCCGGAAGACATTATGCAGCCACACTCGAACCCGGTTTTTATGAAAGTGGAGAAGTGAACGATCCTCATCCGGAAGGATTTCTCGTCCATAACCTCGAGCATGGTTATGTGATCTTCTGGTATAACTGTTCGATCCTCGATGAAGGGGACTGTTCGGTCCTAAAGGAGCAAATCAGGGAGGTAATGTCGGCGGAAAATAATTTCAAAGTCATCGCTTTCCCCTGGGAATCGATCGATGTTCCTGTGGTCATGACCTCCTGGGGTCGCATGCTCCATTTTGATGAATTTGACCCTCAACAGGCCCAGGAATTCGTTCAGCGCAACCGGAATAAAGCCCCTGAGCCCTTCGCTCCATGAGGCATTCGTTAATTCCATAAACCTGCTTGCATAAATGTATGCCGTTTTAGGTACCTCCTTCCTATAGGGGTTTCATTGATTTATGTTACATAAGAGTCAGTGGAATCCTTTCTCTATCAGCTTGTGCAGGAAGGTTGTGTATACCAGTGCATACAGATTTGATCAACATGGCCGCGCTTCACCTGAGATCTGGCGATCTAGAATCAGCGCGCCTGCTTCTAGATGAAGCTCTCAAATTAAACCCGGGTGATGAACAGGCCTGGTTATGGATGTCCGGGGCAGTCGAAACCGACTCGGAGCGGCTGGCCTGTTTGCAGCAGGTCCTTGCAATTGATCCACATAATCAGGCCGCCCAGGATGGCATTCAAGCGCTATTGAAAGCTACCCCACAGCGTAAGCTGGACCCCCAGGACGCTTCCCTCGAGTCCTTCCTGGAGGAGCAAGAGGCTCTCTTCTCGAGTACGGCCAGGCCTGCTGGCAAGGAAATCGCTAAGCCGGCTGTAACCGCTGGGAAAAAGACTGAGCCGCGCCCCATCCAGCGGAGAACCGACCAACCTGGGGCAGTGAATCCATCTCCCGATTCCATCAACCAGCTAAGGAGTGTTGCTCAGGCTCGTGGGATGGATTGGGGCAGGCCTGGCCTGTCTCTGGCGCTCCCCCTGACTCGCCAACGCGCCTTCGGTCTTCCAGGTCTCTTGCAGGCGAGATCCAGTCCGAAAAAACGACCGATCAAAAAACCAAAACAAGCCCTGATTCCCTGGAAGGAGATCCCGTTAACTTCTAACCAGGTTGCCTACTTCGTCCTCGGCCTGATCATTTTCTTTTTATTGATGCTGATCGGTTTTTCTGTCTTGAAAACGCTGGTGCAGGGCCCCCGCCAAAAGGCCGTGCTCCCGGTGGTCCCGGCCCCCCTGCCCTCGTCTACCCCGCAGCCTACGCCTACACCCCTGGTCTTCAAGCCAGCCTTTGTACCCTCGGATTGCCGCTTCAGGGTGCCCTCGGATGCGCACGTCGAATGCCTGACCATGATCCTCCCGGAAAGCCGGGAGGGCGATTCGGCTCGCTCTATTCGCCTGCCTCTGGTCATCTACCGGAGCTTAAATCCCTTCCCTCCCCCGGACCCAATCGTTTACTTGCATGGTGGAGGCAGCGCGATTGAATGGGCGGCTGATAACTTCGAAAACTTCATTCTCCCCCTGCTTTACCAGCGGGATGTAATTGTGATGGAACCGCGTGGCAATGGTCAATCTACACCGAACCTGGATTGTCCCGAATTGAATAACCAATTCCTGGTGGACTTGAAGAACGATCCGAATGACAACGCCAGAACGGGTGGCTTTGTATCAGCCGTGCAGGCTTGCCGGGATCGCCTTTCCAGTCAGGGCATCCGGTTCTCGAATTACACGATCGCTTCTTTTGCTGCCGATATCGCTGACATGGCCACTGTACTCGGATACGAGCAAATTAATCTATACGGCGTCTCTTACGGCGGTAGCGTTGCACAAGTCGTAATGCGCGAATACCCCTCCCTCGTCCGTAGTTCGGTCCTGGATTCTGCCCTTCCGCTAGAAGTAAAAGCTTACAATTCGATCGCCTCCGGAGCAGATTATGCTTTAGGCCAGCTTTTTGAGGCCTGCGCGGCAAGCAGCCCTTGCCGCTCTGCTTACCCAAACCTCGAAGCGGTATTCTATGACGTCAAAACAAAGCTGGATGAGGCTCCCATCACAGTGCCCTCGACGAGCCCTGGCAGCGCCACGGGAATAAAAATGATCATCGACGGGACTCGTTTTCAACAGGCCGTTCTACAAGCTCTGTATTCGAATATTTTGATTCCTGAGATCCCGAAGGGGATTTATGCTGCTCGTTTCGGTGATACCGCTTTCCTGGAAGCAGCCCTGGCCTATCGTATGGGCTTCTTAGATCCATCTTTGGGGGGCAGGCTCTCCCAAAATTGTCCCGAGCAGGTGTATGCAACCTCTCCCTCTGAGCTGGAAGCAGATTTGGAATCCTTCCCAAACACCTCGGCTTTCGCCAGGTATTCGAACTTAGGAAGTGTTGAGACCCTGTTTGGCATTTGTGAGCTTTGGAAGGCCGCTCCTTTCCAGCCAGAAAATAAGTCCCCCTTAGCCAGTTCAATCCCTACTTTGGTATTTACCGGTCAATTCGATCCGCTTTCACCCGACTATTTGGGGGAGCAGTTGGCTGGTAGTTTAGAAAGGGCCACGCTGGTGGTCTTTCCTGGCCTCGGGCACGCTTCCGGCACCGCCCCCAACGTTGAATGCCCACTCTCTCTGGCTGCTGTATTTCTGTACGATCCCTATTCAAGCCTCGATCCAACCTGTGGGCTTGAAATGGGCGTCCATTTTACAGCTCGCTAAAAAAGCTACATTAATCCCAGATTACAACAGTCATTACAAGAATTAAAATCCGTAATATTCATTGCGTGATCCTTGCTTTTGTTGTAAAATACGAGACAGGCGAGTCAGTCCTGCCTGTTAGGAGTGCATCTTGGATAATTATGGCAGCCTCAAGGAGCGCATCGCCAACACGCTCGATACGCTAAGTCCTAAGCATAAAAATATCGCGCGCTTCATACTCGACAACCATTATTTCACCTCGTTTTCATCTGCCAGCCAGGTTGGGGAAAAGAACGATACGACCGCTGCAACGGTAGTTCGTTTTGCCCAGGCCTTGGGCTACCAGGGATATTCTGAGCTTCAAGAAGCCCTGCGGTCCGAGCTGCCTAACTATATGACCGCAGCCGCCCGAATGCAGAAGCGCATGAGTTCTCAAAAACCGCCTGGTTCCACGCCCCACAACGTCCTCTATACAGATATTCAAAACATCGAACGAACAGCCAGCAGCTTGTCTGAAGAGTGTTTAAAGGATGCCCTGGATGCCATCTTACAAGCGAAGCGGATTTTTGTGATTGGCGCCGGCCTCTCATCAGGACCGGCAGTATTTCTCGTACATTCGCTCAAAGTGATGGGGTTTACTGTAATCCCGGTCGATAAAGAAGGTTTGGGTGCGGCTGTAGAAATTACCCAGCTTGAACGGGACGATCTTCTAATTGCAATTGACCTCTGGAGGTACGCCCGCTTAACCGTCAGTGCAGCTTCTCGGGCTAAAGAGACAGGCGCGCCGGTGATTGCCATTACAGACAGCATCGTTTCGCCACTGGCGAAGATGGCTGATGTCTCATTCGAAGTTGCTACGGAAGGAATTGCCCACAGCTTATCGGTAACGGCTCTAATGTCTTTGCTAAATGTCTTCGTAGCAATGGTGGCTGACCGCATTCCTGAAAAGGCATACGAGTCTCTCAAGCGTGTCGATGCCATCTATCGAGAAAACGACTTATTGATGATGTGATACTTATGCAAATCACGATTTGTGGGGGAGGAAACGCTGCTCATACACTTGCCGGATTGCTTGGCAGTAGGCCCGAATTAACCGTATACATTTACGCGCCTTACGTTGACGAAGCTGAGCGCTGGCAGGCCGGCCTCCAGGTAAATGGCGGCATCCTGGTACGCACGGCAGAAAGGGATATCCTGGGAAGGCCCCGGGCTGTTCACCGCGATCCTCGCCGGGCTGTCTCAGGCTCGCAGCTTGTCTTGCTGGCGCTGCCCGCGTTTGCCCACGAGCTGGTTTTAGAGCAAATTGCCGGCTACATTTCTCCCGGCGCCTGGGTAGGCGCATTGCCTGCTCGGGGCGGTTTTGATCTTTGCGTTCGAGACATCTTCGAACAGCGTTTGAGTGAGATTGCCGTATTCGGTTTTCAAACCTTGCCCTGGGCTTGCCGCATTCACGAATACGGTCAGCAGGTTACGATCTTAGGCGCCAAGGCCCAGGTGGATCTGGCGGTATGGCCCTCCAACCAGGCTACTGACATTCGGTCTGGCCTGGCTGAGCTCCTGGATATAGCTTTGAATCTTATCCCAGGCTTTCTCAGCCTGACCCTGGCAGATACAGGCCAGCTCATTCATCCGGGCATCATGTATGGCCTGTTCCATGATTGGGATGGTTTGCCCTATGAAAAGCCAAAACCGTTCTACCAGGGCGTGGACGAGCGGGTATCCGAAAGGTTGGAGCAAATGAGCCAGGAAGTGCAGGCTGTACGATCCACCCTCGAGCGGGCCTATCCTGAACTGGATCTTTCCGCAGTTCGTCCGCTGCTAGATTGGTTAAGGCGTTCTTACCCTGATACCATCCAGGACAGCGCTACATTGCAATCCAGCTTTGTCACAAATAGCAGTTACAAAGGTTTGTTGGCGCCCATGTACAAGCTAGGTACGGGATACATCCCCGATTTCAAGTCTCGTTACCTTTCAGAGGATGTGCCGTATGGCTTGCTCGTCATGCGCGGCATAGCCGAATTAGCTGGTGTTGAGACTCCTGTAATTGATGGAGTGATAACCTGGGTGCAAAGCAGGATGGATTGTGAGTACCTGGTAGATAAAAAGCTGGCGGGCGCAGACCTGTATCGTACCCGTTCACCGCAACGATTCGGTTATACCAGCTTGGAAAGATTTATGTCGGAAATGCAATATCTTCCGTTCAGCTATGAGACTGGCGTAGATAGGGGGTTTGAAGGGAATCAAGGAGCAAGTGAGCTTATGGACTCATGAGCGATATCGATAGATAACCCACAAGCATCAAGATAATTCTATAAAGACGAAGAAAAATAAAAGTATTGGAGGCTATCCCAATGAAGCACCAGCTAGATTTTAGCGAAGCAAAACAAAAGAATACTGGACCTAAACGCCGGGTTATGGTGGGAGCGATTGGTAAATGTGTGCATAACCTGGGGGTAGAAAATTTTGCAGACTGGATGGAAGACCAGGGAATTGGTTATGTAACGGTCAAGCTCGGCCCTGCCGTCCCCATCCAGGAGGTGATCAATAAGATCCGTGAAGCCCGCCCAGAAGTGGTAGGCGTTTCCATGCGGCTTGGCGACCTGCATGTGGATAAACTGATCAACGAATTCATAGAGACTGCTACAAAATATGGCTTAGGACCAAGGGACAGCGGCATCCGCTACAGCTTCGGGGGATTACGCCCGGCTGCCAACCTGGTCAGGGCCATGACGGGCGCCCCGCTGGAGGAAGACCGCTTCATCCGAGATGAAGAGCGCCACTACGACCTGCAGGCTGTTGCCGAGCAGTACAAGAAACGGCCGGAGTTCCAGGGATTTTTTGAGCTGATCGCGGATGACTTCGTCAGCATGGAAGAGCTGGAGCGCTTTGCCATGCGGCTTCCGCCGGCCCTTTCACATGCAGAGATGGAGTGGTCGGATTACCTGGTGGAGCGTATCCAACAGGTCCGGGAGCGCGAAAATCGCCCGATCATCCGCGCCCATATCGGCATCGCAGCCGAAACGATCGAGCCGACCATCAAAGCCATCGAAAAATTGGCCGGTGCGGGCGCCTTTGAAATCGTTTCCCTGGCCCCCGACCAGACCTCCCAGGAATTGTTGGCCAAATTCATCCGTGGCGAGGAAGATCCCAGTAAATACCTGGCCGGTCAGGGCGGAGCGCCCATTCGTTCAGTCGAGGATCTCCGCAGGCTCAAAGCAGCCACCCAGCGCGGTAATTTTCCCATGGCGCGGATCTATACCGGTACGGACGAGCTGGTAGCACTGGCCCTGCTCTGGGAAGAACATCTCAATATCTGCTTCCCGGCGGTGCCTATTTTCTTCTATAACGAGCTGGATGGGCGTGGCCCGATCAGCATTCGCGATTCCTTTGAGGAGCATTACCGTACGATTGAATATTGGGCCGGGGTTGGCAAGCCTTTGGAAATCAATGACCCGCACCAATGGGGCCTGCGTTATGCCAGCGATGATATGCAGGTTACGGACCACGTTTTGTGTGCGGTGATTGCTTTGAAAAAGGGCATTAAGCATTACGTCATGCAAATGATGTTCGAGTTGCCCCCCGAAATTTCCGCCATGGATGACCTGGCGAAAATGAAGGCCTCCTACGAGTTGGCCGAGCCATTGACCCGTCATTTCGACTTCAACATCATCAAGCAGACCCGCTCCGGCCTACCCAGCTTCCCGCCCAACTTGAACCAGGCCAAGGGTCACCTGGCTTTTGGCATTTACACCCAGCTTTATATGGAGCCGGATGTCCTGCACGTGGTCACCCATTCCGAAGCCCACCACGAGGCCAGCGCCGACGATATCATCGAATCCTGTGAAATCGTCAAGCAGGTATGTTGGGATTTCATCAAGGGCAACGTCCCCCAGGTCTGGAGCGACCCGGTGGTCAAGTCTCGCATCCGTGAGTTGAAACAAGGCGCGATGTACAATGTCCTGCACGCAGCCTTGATCGGTGGGTACGAAGGTCCCATCACTCCTGAAAATTTCTGGGATTGGGCTAAAGAGCCTTCGGAAAACACGGAGAAGAACTTCGAAACCATGCTATTGAGCCTGATCGATGAAGCCAACTACCCGACCGGGGGATGTGGCGTAATCGGAGGCGACACGTTCGATCTGGCTTTACAGATTGGGTTGTTCCAAGGCCCGCATATCACGGTGGTAGACCGCCGCTACGAATTGTCCGGCGCCTGCCGTACCAAGGTAGTAGACGGTATGTGCCGCGTTGAGGAATGGGACGGGTTCAAGGTCAATAGCGAATTCGAGCGCGTCGACCTGGTAAGAGAGCGCTATCCCTGGTATTTCTATAAAGACGTCAGCCGCGCCGACGATGATAGTTTTATCAATGATGACGCGGATGTGGAAAGCATCGATGAAAACGTGGTCAACAATTTCCGTAAAGAGATCGGGGTAACCGGCCTGGCTGATGAGAAAGTGCTTGTGGTAGATTTCGGCAGCACCTTCTCCAAGATCGGGATTTTTGACACCCGCAAAGAGACCTTCTCCCTGAACTATGTTCCAACGACCATCGAGGACATCCGGGTTGGCCTGGCGAATGGATTGGGTGTGTTAGAGGAATGCCAGGCGCGTGGGGATTGGAAACCCCTGGGAGATAAAATGAGTGAATTCGCCGCCCGGCTGCCCTGTTCAAGCGCTAAAGGAGGCTTGAAGGTAGCTACGGTTTCCCTCGTCAAGGAGGAATCGGGCTTTGCTGCTGAGCTGGCAGCTCTGACCGCGGGCGCTAAACTGGTAGGCGCCTATGATGGCAAATTGACGCCTGAGCAGGCTCGATCCATCTACGAGGACGACCAACCCGAGATCATCTTGCTGGCTGGCGGTACCGACCAGGGTGGGGATTCCGAGACCCAGCTTCATAATGCTCGCTTGCTGGCTGAAAATTGCCAATACGCAAACTATACCGAATGTGGCGTACCGGTTGTTTACGCCGGCAACCAGGATATCCGCGAACAGATCGAAAACATCTTCAAGCACCACCATATAAATATCCGCCTGACGCCAAATGTGATGCCGGAAATCAATGAGTTCCATATCGAAGTGGTAAATGAAGCCATCCGTGAGCTTTTCCAGACCGTCATCGTCCGGGCAAAAGGATTTGATGTCGTGGAAGAGTATATGGATGCTCCATTCATACCTACCCCACGAGCGGCATTTCGTGGTATAAATTTATTAGCCCACGGATACGGGAATGAGCCCGGGATCGGCAATATCCTGGCCCTCGATATCGGCGGCGCTACGACCGACTTTTATTCTAACGTCACGGATAACCCGCTCTATCTGTTTCCTGGAGAGGATAGAGCTCGCAAGGTCAAGCGTACCATCTTAAAAACTCCCAACGTTCCCCTGGTTTACAGGCGGGTGGAGGGCAAGTATGGCTTGGCTTATAACTCCGAAAATCTCAAGGAACTATCCCGTTTCAAAAATGGTGAGTTAGCGCGAGATATGGGAAGCTACCTCTCCCAGCGCTTCCCCGAAGAGTTTCGCCCGGGTGACGGGCAGTTTACCCAATTCCTCTCCATGCGCAACGGCTCGCCGGTCATTGACCTGGATGGCTACCTCTCATGGATCAGTGAGAATCCACACAAGACGCCGGAGAACATACTGGAGAACGCCGCCAATTCCTTCCTTGCCAGGGAGATCATGGCAATCGCAACCGGTACACATGTTGGGTACGTCAAGGAAACCGAAACCTACTTCCTCCAGCACGGTGTCAATTATTTCAACCAGGATGTAACGGTAGTTTTAATCGGTGGAACGATTTATCACGCCTGCCGTGATCGAAAACCCGGGTATAAGGAAGACCTTGCGCTGATCGCCAGCGGAGTTTTGTACAACCCGGATCAATATAACCTCTTGCGTCCGAATGGAAAGGTGCTCCTGGACGCCAGCTACCTGGTGAGTATCTTAGGTGGGCTTTATGGTAAGGTACACCCAGAGCAGGCCCTGCGTGTGATGAAGCGAGAGCTTCTCTCGTTTGACACGAATGGATGGCAAAACGAGGCAGCCCTACAGGCGGAAGTGAGACCTGGAAAACAGGCCAGTCTTTCTCAGTAGGTCAATAAACAGGTCGTAGGAATAAAACGACGTTCTGGCTGTGCCTCGATCTGGTAAGGAGAGGAGGTGGAACAAATCTAATACTTATTCCCAAACCGGAATAACCCACAACCCATCAGTTTTATTTTGAAAGGAGGAGAATTATGTTGTCCGTTAAGAGGATCTCGATCTCGGTCCTTCTCATCTTGAGCGTAATTATTTCAGCATGCGCTCAACCCACTCCTGAAGTAAGTCAACCTGAACCCGTCACGATTCGAGAGACTGTGGTTGTGCAGGAGACGGTCGTAGTGACAGAGTTGGAAGAGGTTGAAAGAGTAGTCACTCCTACCCCAGCCCCGGGCCGCCAGACCATCATCGTTGGGCTGGCGCGCACACCCCTCACTCTGGATCCGGCAGATTATAGCCATCGAGAGACGGAGACTGTCATTCGAAACATGTTCGATGGTCTGATCACCCGTGATACCCGCAGCGGTGTTCATCTGGAAATTGCCGAATCGATGGAGTGGTTGGATGATACCACTTTGGAGGTCAAGATCCATCCAGGAGTTCTTTTCCATGATGGTGTAGAGCTAACTGCCGACGACGTCATCTTCACGTATGAACGCATCTTGACAGATGATTCCATAGAATACCCCGAACCGCATAGTTCACCACGCCGAGGATTTTTAGGCTCCATGGAATCATTGGAAAAGGTGGATGACTATACCGTGCTGATGCACTTTAGTAGACCATGGCCGGTCTGGTCGCAGTTGCTCGTTCACAATCAAATCATCCCCCAGCACTACATGGAGGAAGTCGGTACCCAGGGTTTCATCGCTAACCCGATCGGAACAGGTCCTTTCAAGTTTGTCTCAGCGACTTCAGGGTATGATGAAGTTGTCCTGGAACGTTTCGATGATTATTACGGAGGCGCACAGACTCTCCCACCAGTTGAAACAGCCTGTGTTGAAGGTGTTGTTTTCAGGACCATCCCTGAGGCTTCCACCAGGGTGGCCGCCTTGTTGGCCGGAGAGGTGGACATCATCACCGAAGTCCCCGCAGAGTTGGTGCAATTGCTCGATCAAACGCCCGGAGTACAGGTATATTCAGCGCCAGGCACCCGCCCAATTTGGCTGCAAATGAATGTCAACGCTGCTCCTTTCGATGACGTTCGTGTCCGCCAGGCGTTGAACTATGCCGTCGATAAAGAGCTCTTGATCGAGACCCTCTACAATGGTATGGGGCAGCCGCTGGCCGGCGTTCTCTCGCCCCTGAACAATATGGCGCACCCGGACCTGGATCCTTACCCTTACGATCCCGACCGCGCTCTTGAACTGCTTGCGGAAGCAGGCTGGGTAGACAGTAACGATGACGGCATGCTCGATCGCGCTGGTCAACCAATGGCTTTTGTGATTGACAGCCCACCCGAGATGTCTTCCCTGGCTGAATCTTTGGCTGGCTTGCTCCGTGAGATCGGGATTGATGCTTCCGTCCGAGTTTGGGAGTATGGGGTCATTCTGCCCTTGCTGTTAGCCGGCGAACGCCAGGCCTATGTGAGCGATTGGGGTGACTCAGCCTTCGATCCGGTAGGCCATATCGAGGCGAAATGGCATTCCTATACTGAAGGTGTAGCCTACTGGGGACGTGGGAATTTCTCCGGCTACAGCAACCCTACGGTAGATGAGTTGATCGAAGCAGGTGAAACTGAACCTGACCCTGAAGCTCGCCAGGCCATGTACTACGAGGCTCAGGAGATCCTTTACGAAGAGGCTCCCGCTGTTTTCTTGCTGTTGCCGAACGTATTCGAAGCTGCCTCGGATCGGGTTCAAAATTGGGAACCCGCCTCTGACAGCCGGATCAACTTGCACAACGTTTGCTTGGGGCCTTAGGCCACAATAAACGCTACGGGTCAGGGACCTGGGGATTTCCCAGGTCCCTGACCTCCTCTAAAGGATATCTAGCAGAAATCAAAAGGAACGACTGTGCGCGCTGTCAAGATCCTGGAACGTATCCTAGCAACCATCCCCATCATGTTAGGGGTTGCTGTAATTGTCTTCCTCTTTATGCGTCTCAGCCCTGGCGATCCGGTGGATATTATGATGGGAGGGAGAGGAGTGATCTCTGAAGGCGAGGTAGAGCGCCTGAAGAGAGAATTCAACCTGGATAGACCCCTTCCAGTGCAGTTAGGGCTTTTTTTGCAGGGGGCAATCCGGGGTGATTTAGGGAACTCCTATCTCCAACGAAGACCGGTCACTGAGATCATCGTGGAACGTTTGCCCGCCACCATTGAATTGGCAATGGGTGCTTTATTATTCGCCCTGTTCATTGCTATCCCGATTGGCATCATCTCTGCTGTAAAACAGAATTCGATTATCGACCAAACCACTATGGCAGGTGCATTCCTGGGTATCTCGATGCCGGCCTTTTGGTTAGGGATCGTGCTGATTATTATCTTTTCTGTTCAGCTTAAATGGCTCCCAGTACAGGGACGCATCGGTTTTGGGGTTGGATTGGAAGAAGTGACCGGTTTTTACGTATTGGATAGCATCATTACCGGGAATAGAGAAGCCTTGGTCAGCAGTCTGAAGCATTTGATCCTTCCCTCGGTTAGTCTTGGGGCAGCAGTAGCTGCGATTGTCGCCCGTGTGCTGCGCTCCAGCATGTTGGAAGTTTTACGCCAGGATTACATCACTTTAGCCCGGGCGAAAGGCCAGTTAGAGCTCCTGGTTGTGATCAAGCATGCGCTCCGCAACGCCCTGATCCCCACCATAACCGTGGTAGGCCTACAGGTAGGGGTGTTGTTGGGGGGCAACATGATCGTAGAAACTGTCTTTAGCTGGCCGGGTTTAGGCAGAGTCGTGGTTAGCGCCATTTTCGATCGGGATTTTCCTCTCGTGCAGGGCGCTGTGATGATCTACGCATTTACCTTCGTTATGGCAAACCTGATCGTTGATATCATGTATACCTATCTCAACCCGAAGATATCTCTTTAGTAAAATTATGGAAAAAGCTGCTACCCCCAGGACTCAATTCTGGTATCCCCTCACCATTCAGTTACGGCTGCAGTGGTTGAACTTGATCAAGTTATTGGATGCGATGCGCAGCCGCCCTCTTTCATTATTGGGAGGCGTTGTCGTCATCGTTTTTGTGCTGGCAGCCGTTTTTGCCCCTTATTTGACCGACCATGACCCCAGGCAAGGTAGCCTGCGCGCCAGGTTAATCGCTCCAGCATGGCAAACCGGGGGGGATATGACCTATCCCTTGGGAACAGATGCACAGGGCCGGGATTTGCTCACCCGTATC
>CAZAQS010000027.1:0-30541 GCA_964486825.1 uncultured Anaerolineaceae bacterium
ACTTAACGGTGATCGGGAATCGGGTCGGGCTTATTCTCAAGGATCGCCTCTATGCGTTCCAGCCAGTCCTTTTTAACACCTTGCCCATTACGGTTTCTGCCTTCCCATCGGCGTAGACGTCGGCGTTATCAAAAAAGTTAACGCCGGACCGGTAGGCTACATCCATACATTCGAAAGCGATATCCTCGCCAACCTGGTTACCTTAGGTGACCCAGGCGCCTAGAGATAGCGCCGATACCTGTAAGCCTGATTTGCCCAGATAGCGATATTCCATATATTCCCTCCAAAATATTATAGGTCTTTAAGGCGGTCTTTCGACCACCAATCTGCCATAAGCCTCACCTCGGCTTGATTAGCTGGCGCGCCCGGTTGATTTGTTCTAGAGTGGGCGCGGCTAATGTTGGGAAGCTCTCCACTGAATAATCTTTGCCGGGAATGGGTGGGAAAGGTTTTGATCCATCCAATGTTTGCAAGACTGCTCCGGCTTCGCTGGCTACCAGCCAACCACCTGCTAAATCCCAGATCTTTGGGACAGCCTCAAATGCCAGGATAGCTATTCCCCTTGCTACGCTGCATAGATTATAAGCAGCTGATCCCAGTATGCGAGGTTTGTAAGGCACCTGGACATCATAGCGGCGGTGAGTCCTGGAACAGCATGCGAAGAATGTCGTTGTGTCATGCCTGTCTCTAGAGGTTGAATGCAGCCGGGTCCCATTTAAGAAGGCTCCAGCTCCCTTCTGAGCGTAGTAAATTTCATCTAATGGTGGGAAATAAACTACTGCAATATCCGGCCAACCGTCGACCAGGCGCGCGATAGATATTCCCCAAATGGGTAAGCCAAGGCTAAAATTAGTGGTGCCATCGACTGGATCAACAACCCATACTGCACCTTTTGCGGTAGGATAAGTTGGGTTGAGTTCCTCGCTCAACAGGCCATCTGCAGGGTATTGCTGGCGGATCGCTTCGCTGATCAATAGATCTGTGTCCATATCCGCCTGGGTTACCACAGATCGATCCTTCTTTCTGGTGGTATGAGTACCAGAAAGGGAGAAACTTTCTAAAAGAAGCTCGCCAGATTTTTGGGCGAGCTGGGTTGCGAATTCGAGTTCAGTTGTCACGGCAGATTTATCCAGGCTAAAAAGCCATCTTGTCCAGATTGTATAATTTACCGGCAATTGATATGGGAAATCGGTGAAAGATGATATCCAAAGGAATTATAATCCAGTCATTCGCATTATACGTTTGAAAAGGGGCCCGCTTGGATTATTCGATGCTAGACGATGCCAGTCTCCTGCGGCTGGTAGCCGGTAATAGAAGTGATGCATTGGGAGAAATCTACGACAGGTACGGTCGCCTGGTATTCAGCATTGCTTATAATGCAATAAGCGACCAGACCATTGCAGAAGAGATTACGCAAGAAGTTTTCACCAGGGTCTGGGAGAAAGCCAACTCTTATGATGCACAGGTTGGCAAGGTAAGTACATGGCTGGTTTCTATTACTCGGAACCGGGTAATTGATGAGCTTCGGCGTCGCAGAGTGAGGGGGGACAATAACAGCGTGGCTTGGGACCTGCTCCCACCGGGGCAGGGGTTGGTTGTGGAAGGCCCTGAGACTGATGCAGAAATTTACCGGCTAAAGCGTTTGATACGTGATGCCATTCGCTCGCTACCGGAAGAACAACAGAAAGTATTAGCCATGGCTTACTTCCAGGGATACTCCCAAAGCGAGATAGCTGGCATTTTAGGGGAACCCTTGGGAACGGTTAAGACCAGGTTGCGGTTGGCGATGCAGAAACTGCGCCGGATCCTGTCTAATGAGTTTTTATCAGGGGAATAAATCCAAATGGTGGATCAACCCGTACTATTAAAAATGGAGTCTTAAGTATTGAATGAGGGTAATTTTCTATCGATGAACGAGAACGACCATATCGCAGACCTGCTTCCTGGCTACGCACTTGGATCTTTGGATCCAGGTGAGACTGCCCGCGCCACGGAGCACCTGGAGGTGTGCGAGCTTTGCCGGTCAGAGCTTTTATCGTATTACTCTGTCTCAGAGAAACTTGTTTTAGCTGCGCCAGATTATACGCCGCCGGTTGAGTTGAGGCAGAAGATCTTAAAGGCTGTCTCAGATAAAAATAGGCCGGCCGGTGCTGTTATTGCGTGGTCAAAGTTGAGAGCTTCATTCCAGGTACTACCTGCTGCATGGATCGTTATGTGTATTCTGCTAGTGGTCCTGGCAGCCAGTAATTTACTCTTGTGGAGGGAAGTGAATCAATTACGCGCCTCTGCCGATGAAATCCGTTTTATCACTGTTGTGATGAAAGGGACGGAGTTAGCGCCCTTAGCAACCGGCATGATTATTATCAATCCAAGCGGACAACAGGGAACTCTTGTAGTGGATGGTTTGCCCTATCTAGAAACCAATTACGAATACCAATTATGGTTGATCCGAAACGGAGCAAGGGCAAACGGCGGTACGTTTTCCGTTAATGCACAGGGGTATGCTTCAAAAGAGATCTATGCTCACGATCCCCTGGTAACTTATCCAGGGTTCGGGATAACCATCGAGCCTATAGGGGGGAGCCCAGCACCCACGGGGGATAAAGTACTTGGAGGCGAGTTTTAAATTACCAGAGCCTTCAGACTCTCAAAGGCTCTGGGGTATAGATGAATTATTCGTAGGATTTACGGATGTCTTTATTTCGCTTTGCCCTGCTTGGCGACGGCCTCGGCAGCTTTGCGAACCTTTTCTTCGTCTCCCAGGTAATAGCTTTTGATTGGCTTCAGGTCTGTGTCAAGTTCGTATACCAACGGGATCCCAGTTGGGATATTCAATTCGGTTATCTCCTGGTCAGAGATATTATCCAGGTGCTTTACCAGAGCACGCAGGCTGTTCCCATGAGCTGCTATCAGAACGCGTTTGCCGCTCTTAACTACCGGAGCAATCGTCTCGTGCCAGTAAGGCAACATTCGGGCGACTGTATCTTTAAGCGATTCCGATGAAGGAAGTTGGTCAGGTCTTAATTCAGCATAACGCCGGTCGTGGCGTGGATGGCGTTCGTCGTCCAATTCCAGGATAGGTGGGGGAGTGTCGTAGCTGCGGCGCCAAATTTTAACCTGAGCTTCCCCAAACTTCTCGGCCATTTCTGCTTTGTTCAGGCCCTGGAGGGCGCCATAATGCCTTTCATTTAACTGCCAGGCGCGAATAACTGGGATCCACTCCAATTCCATCTCTTCCAGGATAATCCAGAGAGTTTTTATGGCGCGTTTGAGGACCGAGGTAAAGGCGATATCAAAGGTATAGTTTTCTTGTTTCATCACCTTCGCCCCATCCAAAGCTTCTTGGGCGCCCAGTTCCGTTAACCCTACGTCGGTCCATCCCGTAAAACGGTTCTCCAGGTTCCAGGTGCTCTGCCCGTGCCGGACAAGCATCAGTTTATAACGGTCGGTCATAGCAATCTCCCATATTTTTGATCCTTTCCCCAGAGTTAATTACTGAGGTAGGCCAGTTTCTTTAAGATAAAGGTTTCCCCGTGTCATCTCTGGCTGACGAAATGAGCACGGGGAAACTATGAATTACAGGGCAAACATCTTGAACTTCTACCGGATGGCCTGCTCGGTGTCGATGTCAAAGAGATGCATATTGTTCATGTTGAACGACACCTCTGTCTGGTCACCCATCTGTGCTCTCGTGCGTGGATCGACCCGGGCGACGAAGCTGTGCTCACCAGTTGTCATATACAGGAAGATTTCATTTCCCATCAACTCGGTCACATCCACCTTGGTATCGATATTTTGGGGGAAGATACCCGGGGGCAGGAAATGTGGGTCTTTGACATCCTCGGGCCGAATGCCGAAAATGACCGACCGGTCCACATACGCTGCGTACGTGTCATGCCGGTCTTCAGGGACCTCAACATGGAACGAACCCCCATCTACGATCAGCTTCCCATCCTCTTTCTTGAGTGTGGATTTGAAGAAGTTCATGGCCGGGGAGCCAATGAAACCTGCGACGAAGAGGTTATTGGGTTTGTCGTACAAATTTTGGGGCGAATCGATTTGTTGGAGAATCCCTTTGCTCATGACGGCAATACGAGAAGCCATGGTCATGGCTTCTACCTGGTCATGGGTCACATAAATGAAGGTCGTCTGGAGTTGTTGGTGGAGCTTGCTGATATTGGCGCGGGTTTCTACACGTAGCTTGGCGTCCAGGTTGGAAAGGGGCTCGTCAAAGAGAAAAACCTTTGGCTCGCGTACAATCGCTCGTCCAACTGCAACCCTCTGGCGCTGTCCACCGGAGAGCTGGCGGGGTCTGCGGTCGAGGAGCTGTTCAAGGCCTAAAATTTCTGCGGCTTGTTGAACGCGCCGTTTGATCTCATCCTTGGGCGTCTTGCGTAGCTTTAAACCGAATGCCATATTGTCATAGACGCTCATATGGGGATAGAGAGCGTAAGACTGGAAGACCATGGCAATATCGCGGTCCTTTGGTGCGACATCGTTTACTACCTGGTCCGCGATCATAATATTCCCTTCGGTGATCTCCTCCAATCCCGCCAGGAGACGCAAAGCCGTCGTCTTCCCGCAGCCCGAAGGGCCAACCAGAACTAAAAATTCTTTATCTTCGATTTTGATGTCTAGGTCGTTTACGGCAACAACGTCCCCGTATCGCTTGTAGACATGGTCGTATGTTACGCTTGCCATTCGTTTTTCTCCTTTCTTGATTCATATGGTAGTTCAATTATATTATTCTTTTTCACAATAATCAATAAACTGGTGGTGATTTTGGTCATTATCATTTAGAATGGTCTCTATGAGCGGAGAAAACGACCTCACCCCAATCCGTAAGCAATACTTGCAGATCAAACGGCAATACCCAAACGCTATCCTGTTTTTCAGGCTGGGTGATTTCTACGAAACCTTCGACGAGGACGCTGAAATTACGGCCCGCGAATTGGATATCGTGCTGACTTCACGAAATGTAGCCAAAGGTGCGCGTGTGCCTATGGCTGGAATCCCTCATCATGCGGCCGAAAATTATCTCGCCCGGCTGATCGAAAAAGGTTACCATGTTGCGATCTGCGAGCAGGTAGGCAGTGAGCCTATTAAAGGTTTGTTCGCTCGCCAGGTTGTCCGGGTAGTAACACCAGGGACGGTGAGTGAGACGGGTCTTCTGCCGGGCCACGGCAATAATTACCTGGTCTGCATCGTTTACCAGGACCAGTGCGCCGGAGTCGCCTATGTCGATATCACTACCGGGGAATTTGCGGCTACTGAATTGGTCGGCGAGGATGTGCATGGGATGATCAAGGCCGAGCTGAGCCGGTTAAATCCAGCTGAAATATTGTATCCAGATTCGATGACATTGCATGGGGAGCTTCCTGGTCATAGGACTGCCTGGCCCGACTGGCATTTTGAGCTGGCTCTTTGCCAGGAAGAGCTCATGGGGCATTTCAAATCTTCATCGCTGGATGGGTTTGGATTGAGAAAGCGCCTTCAGGCGGTCAGAGCAGCCGGTGCAATCCTACAATATCTAAAGGAGACTCAACCAGCAGCCGTAAAGCTCCTGGATAGTTTGAGTACTTATAGCAGCAACGATTTCATGACCTTAGATGCTGCTACTCGCCGCAACCTGGAGCTGACTGAAACACTTAGGAATGGAAAACAACAGGGCTCGCTATTAGGCGTGCTGGACCTGACCCATTCTCCGATGGGTGGTCGGTTAATTCGGCAATGGGTAAGCAAGCCCTTGCTAGATGTTCCAGAGATCACCCGTCGGCAGGAAGCGGTTTCTTGCTTATATATGGATGGGATGCTGCGAGCTGAGCTGAGGGCAGCCTTAAAGAGCCTGGCTGATTTAGAGCGGTTAACTAACCGTGTTGTAAGCGGTACCGCTCAGCCCAGGGACCTGAAATCGATCCGCTCTACATTAGAACAATTACCTGCTCTACTTGCACTGCTCCCTGCAGGTGAACCCAGCTTAGTGTCTATATTAGACTCTTTTGATATTTGCACAGATGAGTTAAATCTGCTTGAATCTGCTCTGTCTGAAGATCCACCGGCCACGTTGCAGCATACTGGCGTCATGCAGTCCGGGTATTCGGCTGAATTGGACGGGGTTATCGAGCGCTCACGCCATGCCAGGGAATGGATAGCCAGCCTGGAGATGGTAGAGCGAGAGCGAACGGGGATAAAGTCCTTAAAAGTGGGTTATAACAAAGTATTTGGATATTATATCGAGGTCACTCGCTCCAATTCGGATTCGGTTCCACCAGAATATATCCGCAAGCAAACCCTCGTTAATGCAGAACGCTATATTACACCGGAAATGAAAGAGTATGAGGCGCTCGTTCTAAATGCAGAAGAACGTATTCACGAGATCGAAATGCGCCTCTTTAAGGAACTATGCCAGGAGCTGGCTAACAGTAGCTCCCGGCTGCTTTCAACTGCTCGTTCCCTGGCAGAGTTGGACGTGCTGGCCTCTCTGGCCGAAGTCGCTGCTCGAAGAGGCTACGTCCGCCCGGAGGTATTATCAGAGGACGTGCTTGAAATTCAAGAAGGACGCCATCCTGTTGTTGAGGGAAGTCTGTCCGGAGAGCGATTCGTGCCGAACGACCTCAACTTCAAGGATGGGGAGCGTATCCATATCCTTACCGGGCCGAATATGAGCGGAAAAAGCACTTTCTTGCGCCAGGCAGCCCTGATCGTACTGATGGCCCAGGTTGGTAGTTTCGTTCCGGCCATGTCTGCGCGGATCGGGCTGGTAGATAGGATTTTTACCCGCATCGGTGCACAGGATGAGATTTCGGCTGGCCAATCTACGTTTATGGTCGAGATGGTTGAGACGGCCAATATTCTGCATCACTGTACCAACCGCAGCTTGCTCATCCTGGACGAAATTGGGCGTGGTACCAGCACTTATGATGGTGTTTCGATCGCCTGGGCAGTTGTCGAATATATCCACAACCATCCTCAATTGCGTTCCAAAACCCTCTTTGCAACTCATTATCATGAACTAACCCAGCTGGCTGAGATCCTTCCGGGAGTGAGCAACTATAACGTGGCAGTAAGCGAATCGGATAACCAGGTGGTATTTCTTCACAAGATCGTTCCTGGCGGCGCTGACCGTTCGTACGGCATCCACGTGGGCCAGTTAGCCGGTTTGCCTAGACCTGTCGTCCTGAGGGCCGGAGAAATATTACGCCAATTGGAAGCCTCCTCAGGCAAGGCTGTCCGTTTAGATGTACAGATACCTCGCCAGATGGCTTTGTTCCCTGAGACTAACCCGCTTCTGGATGAGCTAAAAAAAATCGATATGAATACAATTTCTCCAATAGAAGCCTTGAACAAGCTCTATGAATGGCAGCGAAGATTTATCGAGGGGGATTAATAGGAAAGTTGCTGGAACTGGAGAGCTTTAGCATAAACGCCGGTTTCAGGAATTGGTTAACCGTCCTTCCTAAAACCGGCGTTACTTTCGTAACAGTCATGTAAAAGTAAGCTTTATCTATCGTATCCTACTTTTTTAGACTATTTATTTCAACCGATTAATCGTCGTTCTCATCGGTCTCGTTATCTTCCTCTTCCAGATCGTCCTCATCATCTAAGTCGTTCTCATCGTCAACATCATCCACCTCAGTCTCAACAGGCTCACCCACTAACCCCGTCTGTTGCAGGTAGTCCAGCTGGGCCTGGGTCAGAAATGGTAGAGTTGCAGGATCTGCATCTGGATCGGGCAGATTGACCAGCTCACCGGCAAATACCAGGTCCGGGAAGCTAATCTGAGGGTTTACAGCCAGGATCCAGTCAAGCGGGATCCCACAGTTGCGAGTAATATGGCCTAAAGTCTCTCCACCCAAGACCACAAACTCGTCCTGAGAGCATCGTTGTGCGAAGTCATGCCGCTGTGCTTCGGCGCTCTGGATCTGCCCCCGGGTTGCCATGCGGCGAGCGATTGCTTCTTCAGCGAATTCAGCAGTACCGGTCTCAGGGATCACTGCCTCTCCAACTTCTACTTCAGCTATGGCAATACCAAAGCGGTCACTCAGATACTGAAGCTGTTGAGAGGTTAGCATAGGCATGGTTGCAGGGTCTACATCAGGATCTGGCATGTTCACCAGCTCACCGGCGAAGACCAGGTCTGGGAAGCTAATCTGAGGATTGGCTGCTAAGAGGAAGTCCAGGGGGACACCGCAGTTGCGTGCGATATGCCCTAAGCTCTCACCACCCAAGACCACAAACTGACCTTGTTCACAGCGGAATTCAAAATTATCCCGCATTTGGCGTGCTTGTTGGCGTTGAGCTTCGGTAGCCATCATACGCGCGCGAGCTTCTTGAGCAAATTCTTCGGTGCCGGTATCGGGGATCGTTACGTCCACAGCGGCAGGCTCTGCGTCTGGATCCTCGACATCGGTCGGTTCTTCAGTCTCTACTGGCTCTTCTGTCTCGGCAACAAATTCGGTTACAAAACCGGCCTGGGCCAAGTAATCAGCCTGTTCACGCGTTAGGACTGGCAAGGTGGTGGCATCTGCATCAGCAGCTGGTAAACCTACGACCTCCCCTGCAAAGACCAGGTCTGGATTACCAATCTGTGGGTTAACTGCCAGTATCCAGTCCAAAGGAATACCACAGTTAATAGTGATATGCCCCAGGGTTTCCCCACCTAACAGGATGAATTGTCCTTGGGCGCATCTTGCTTCATAATCCAACTGTCTTTGACGTTCTCGTTCGAGTTCCCCTTGAGAAGCGAAGTTACGCCGGGCGGCTTCTTGGGCTACCCCTTCTTGTACCTCTGTCTGTTGTTGTTCTGGTTCTTCCTCTTGGGCTGCTGCAATGCTAACAAAACTTGCCAGGGCAATGATTAACCCGACGATAAACAGCAGCTTAATAGAATGTCTTCGAATGGTTTGTATTTCCATGGGTTCTCCTTTCTAAGTCTAAATTCTTGAGTTTCTTGAACATTGGCGGCATGCGTGAACATGGAATGAGCATCCTCTTTCATCCTGCCTTTTACCTTTTATTACTCCTCCCTTTATTTGTGTTTCATGAAATACCGCCAAAATAGGAGGGTTAGGACATTTCCTCCTCCCATTAAACTGAATTATATGATTAATAGTAGATGGGGTAAATTAGGGATATTACTAAATCAATAGGGAATTAACCCCTATATGGATTAAGGGAAAACCCTAATCTGGGATTCCTGAATAAAAAAAACAGCTACCCAAAAGGCAGCTGTCCTCATACTTCCCTAAAGATCGAATAGTTCGGCCTAAAGCCTGGAACAAAATTGGATCTTATCTCGTTAAGCCTGGTATAAAGATCTCGTTTCGTAGCCTTGACCCAGAAACTTCCAACTTCTGCGAGAAATGAGGCCGGATCCCTGTGGCTCGCAGCTCTCCGAGTACCTGACCGGTTTTGCTCGTCCCGGATTGTTCGAACTTGAAGATATCCTGGGTGGTAACGATCTCACCTTCCATTCCTACGATCTCGGTGATGTTAGTGATCCTGCGTGACCCATCTTGCAAGCGGGCCATATGAACGATGAGGTTAATGGAGGAGGCGATTTGGCGGCGAATTGCAAACATGGGTAGTTCTAGGCCTGCCATCATGACCATCGTCTCGAGACGCGCGATCGCATCCCTTGGAGAGTTAGCATGCAGCGTAGTGAGCGATCCATCATGGCCGGTATTCATCGCCTGGAGCATATCCAGAGCCTCTCCGCCACGCACCTCACCGACGATGATCCGGTCGGGACGCATACGTAATGAATTCTTCACCAGGTCACGCGGGGTAACTGCGCCACTCCCATCTGGGTTGGGATTCTTTGTTTCCAGGCGGACGACATATTTTTGGTTTAGCTTCAATTCACCTGCGTCTTCAATGGTGATAACCCGTTCGTTTCCAGGGATATAACCGGTAAGGATGTTCAGCAGGGTGGTTTTACCCGAGCTGGTGTTTCCACTGATCAGGATGTTCAACCGGGCAACGATGCAGGCATTTAGAAATTCCACCATGTTTGGCGTAATAGAACCCAGCTCGATAAACTGGTCCATTGTCAGCCTGGTTTTCAAGAATTTACGGATAGTGATCGATGGGCCATCGATTGCAACCGGAGGAACAACAACGTTCACACGGGAACCATCCGGTAATCGAGCATCAACCGTCGGGTTGTCTATATCCACCCGCCGGCCCAATGGGTTGACGATCCGGTTGATCAACCGGTAAACCTGTTCGTCGTTTTGAAAGCTTATCCCTGTTTCCAATAGCTCGCCATTTCTTTCTATATACACTTGCTTTGCGCCGTTGACCATCACCTCGCTGATCTCGGGATCGTCGAGAAGTGGTTGGATCGGGCCAAAACCAACCAGCTCATCGAATACATCCTTGATGATGCTTTCGCGAACCTCATTTGGAAGTGTCAGCTTTAAATTGTCGTACGCTTGGTCGAGTTTTTCTCTTACTACAGCGCGGTATTGGTTCGCATGGATGGGGTGAATCTCGATTTCATGCAGCAATGTCTTGCTGAGAAATGCCTTGATCTTGTCAACGTCAGCCGTGGTTAACCTGGGACCGGTAACGGGTGCAGGAGTAGCCATATTTGTCTCTCCGTGTATCGGAAACAGTAAAATTAAGCGATTGTACTGTTTCGGCCTAGGGTCTCTTAATAGCCTGATTTCAACGAATAGTTAATTGTACACCAACCTATACTTTCCTCACAACTGTTGACGCTGTATCCATTTTCGAATCTGATCTGCATGCTCGGCTTCGTGCTCGTAGCTATAAGATGCAATCCTGTCCGCTAAGGATAATCCCGCCAGCCAGGGGAAACGACCGGGCTGGGTCAGGTCCCTTTCAGAAAATCCCTCAATTCGCCGGATAGTTTGCTTTCTTACGCCGTGTAAGTCGGCCAAAATCATCTCGAGGGGGCGGTCAAGGCCTTCTTGATACCACTGCTGGTTAAGCTGCTCAATTTTTTGATCTGAGTAGGAAGCAACCTGCGGGTTTTGGCCTTGCTGTGCCTTCCAGAGTTGGCTCACCAGCTCAGCTTCCCAATGGTTCAGGTGGTTCAAAATGTCCTTGATCGACCAATCTCCAAGCACACCGGAGGCGCTCATTGCCGGCTCTGGAATATCCTGGATAGCCTCCAGCAGTTTTTCCCGTTCTCTATTGAGATTTTGAATAATTTTCGCCTTGTCCATCCAGATTTCCTAAATGGAGTGGATAAATTCCTGCACAGCCTGGTTGAATTCCCGTGGCTGCTCCAAATTCAGGAGGTGTCCCGCATCCGGGATGATCTTGGAGTGGGCATTCCGGATCTCCTTCTGCATGAGGTTGACTTCTTCGATGGGGATTAGTTTGTCATCTGCGCCATGTAAGATCAGGACCGGGCACTCGATTGTTTTTAGCGTCGAAGTGGAGTCTTGGCGGTTGAGCATCCCTCTCAGGTCCCCTACGATCGCCGTTACTGGGGTCTCCATCATAATACTCCTGGCGAGCTCCATGATTTCGGGTTTTGTTTCCTGAGTAATAGGAGCGATCATCTTTGGAAGTTGCCCATCTATAATGGCTTCTGGCCCTCTCTCTTGAGCAATTGCTGCGGCTTCTTCACGGCTTACTTTCGTATCGATCGTATCAGCAGTTGCTCGAGTAGCTGCAAGTATCATGCCTTTAACCAGTTCTGGATAGTTCCGATAAAAGGCAAAGCTGATATAGCCTCCCATAGATAAGCCTCCCAAAATAACTGGCTCCTTTATTCCCAGGATTTCAATCAGCTCTTTGATATCTTTTGCCATATCATCCATTGTATTCATTGTTTCTGGGACGGTTTCGGATCCACCGTGACCGCGCAGGTCGGGTGTGATTACCCGGGATATGTTGGATAATGCAGCTAATTGTGGTTCCCACATCTTGCGATTCAAGGGATAGCCATGGACCAGGATCAAAGGTACTCCATCTCCTTTCTCCTCATATTCCATTGTGAAATCACGTAATTTGACTCGCATCTATACCTCCTCTTTTAAATCTTTCTGATCGTTTTCTCTCCTCTGGCTGACTATCAAATGCTTTCGTTTTCTTTGCTTACAATATGTTTGGGTACGATTAATTTGAGTCCGCGTGGTACAACCTTTACTTCTACAGGCGTATTCCCATAAAGCTCGCCATCTCCCTGAACGGGTTGCGCTCCCAGAGTGGATTCGACTAAGATCTTATCGCGTATCGTAATTTGCCTGAGTTTATTATCCTCTTTCCTGCGCCGGGTCAAAACGTTCCAGACCAGTCTCAGATAGTCTGGCAAAGACCTGCCTCGAATGATATATACCTCAAAAAGGCCATCAAAAAATGTTTCTGGAGGCCCGAGCGGGTCAGGGGGATTTTCCAAGAGCGTACCGTTCGAGATCAGGATCTCTGTGGCATTGACAAGATAGTCCTTCCCATCCGCTTGAAGCTTGAAGCGGTGAGGCTTGAAGGAAAACAACTGACCTAATATCGTCCAAACATACGCGATAATACCAAACCGTCTCTTCGATTCGGGTTTAGCATCTTTCATTGCACGCGAGCTTACACCTGTACCGACATTGAGGATAAAGTATTTTTCGCCGGCTTGCATTGCGTCTAATTCGACAATGCAATTTTCCCCAAAGACCAGGTCAGCAGCTTCCTTGAGATCGAGCGGGATTTCCATCGCTCGGGCAAGTCCATTCCCGGTCCCCATCGGCAAGATGCCAAGCACCACATCTGTATGGACCAACCCATTGATGACTCCCGCAATTGTTCCGTCACCCCCTGCAGCCAGAACGATTTCAACGTCATTTTCACTCGCTGAGCGGATGAGCTCTGCCAGATTCTCCTCGCCGGTTGTTTCGTAAATCTGGAACGATTTTCCATGCCTGGCAAGGCTATCATCCAGGATTGCCTTAAATTCGTCAATGTCAGACAGGCTACCTGCGATCGGATTGACAACCACAAGGATTTTTGAGTTGATCTCTAATTCCCCACTAGTATGCATTTTTCTTCTCCATAGGCAAATCTATATACAGCAGGCATTTTTGACTTTGTCCACCGTAATATGTTGATTATAGCCTATCTGAAGTGGCTCCAGCGCTGCTTAAATCAGCCCGGCCTGTTTCCCGACCTGTTCGAGTATCTCCAATACCTGGTCAAGCTGGTCATCTGTATGGGAGGCCATGTAGCTGGTTCTCAAAAGTTGCCTTCCTGCAGGTACGGCGGGTGAGATCACCGGATTCACAAAGACGCCATTTTCGAAAAGCATCTTCCATGTAAAAATGGTGCGCATATCATCCCCAATGATGATCGGAATGATTGGCCCGATCGAATTGCCGATATCAAACCCCAGGTGTCGATATGCCTTACGCATCTTTTCCCCAATCTCATCCAACCGCTGGATCCGCTCAGGCTCCTCACGCATCACTTCTAAAGCTGCCAGAGCCGCGGCTGCATTGGAGGGTGGTATGCTGGCGCTAAACATTAATGCGCGGGCATGGTGTTTGATATAGTGTATGATATCTTCTTCGCCCGCTATAAAGCCCCCCAGGGAAGCAAAAGACTTGCTAAAGGTCCCCATAATCAGGTCTACCTCAGCTGTCATCCCAAAGTGCTCTGCTGTCCCGCGTCCTCCTCCCATAACGCCCAGGGAATGGGCGTCATCAACCATGATGCGGGCCTGGTAGCGCTTACAAATCGGGATCAATTCAGGAAGCAGAGCAAGGTCCCCTTCCATACTGTAAAGTCCGTCAACGATAACAAGTTTACCCTTGTTCTCCGGGAGCCCAGATAAAACTCGTTCAAGATCTTCCATGTCATTGTGCCGGAAGCGCTTCATTTCACCGTAGGACAGCCGGGTGCCGTCCACAATGCTGGCATGGTCATCTTTGTCAAGGATAGCGTATTCTCCCCGTCCGACCAGAGCGCTAATCGTACCCAGGTTGACTTGCATTCCGGTCGAGAACACAAGTGCGGCTGGCTTTCGAACCCAATCCGCCAACTCGGCTTCAAGTTGCTCGTGCATCTCAAGGTTACCATTTAGAAAGCGCGAACCGGTACAGCTCGTCCCATAGCGGATGACCGCATCGACGGCTGCCTGGCGTACTTTTGGATGGACTGTCAATCCCAAATAATTGTTGGACCCGCACATGATCAGGCGCCGGCCTTGAAAGATGGATTCAGTCCCTTCGTTTTCTGAGAGAGGAATGAAATACGGATAAATTCCCGCTGCAATGGCTTCGCGTGCAATGGTAAATCCAGAGCATTTTTCAAAGATATCCATCTTTTTACCTCCGTCTTTTTGCTTTTTTCATGGACCGTGCGATTAGCCAATCCATAACCGGGTTTACTGCCGGATTGAGGACATGGGAAAGAAAATAGATCAACTTCGTTTGGCGTCCAGGTAAGATTACATATTTGCCCCTGGACACACCTTGGAGGATCTCGTGGGCTACTTCATCTGGCTTGAGCGGTGGGATAGCGTTTAACGCTTTTTGTTCTTCCGGCCGGTATGGAATTTCTTGGAATAGTTGAGGCGTTTCGGTGTCAGGAGGATATGCGATCGATACTTTGATCCCCAGTGGTTTCAGTTCTTCTCGTAAAGCATCCGAGAAACCGCGTACCGCAAACTTGGAGGCTCCGTAGGCGGTGTAACCAAAAACACCGATAAAGCCTGCCACGGAAGAAATATTGACGATATGACCTGATCCTCTAGAGATCATCTGTGGAAGCACAGCTTTTGTCATGTGAACAGTGCCGAAGTAATTTACGTCCATCAACCAGCGGAAGATGTCCAGGCTGAGTTCCTGGACATAGCCGGGGCGAGTTGCCCCGGCAGAGTTTATCAGGAGATCTGGATTTCCACTTTCAACGGTGATATGCTCGACAGCAGCAGCTACCTGGTTTGGATCGGAGACGTCCGCAGTAACTGTACCACAAATTTGACCAGGCTGTCGGGGAAGACTTTCATATGCATCTGCGAGGGCTTCTTTTCCCCGAGCTATCAACCAGATATGGGAACCACGTGCAGCTAACCAATGCGCAGCAGCTAATCCGATCCCACTAGACCCCCCAGTGATCACTGATACCGTTCCTTGCCATTTATTTGGGTGGGTTCTAATTTTCATGCTCTTGCTTAAGTCACGAGTATCGGCTAAAATAGCCCCTTCCGGGTACCTGCCCGGTAACCGCTTGTTTTTGTGTAATAAAGAAAAAGCTCCAATCGAAAAAGGCAAAACCGGTGAAAACCGGCGACGCAAAGCCCATGGGTCTACAGCCATGTCTAAGCCATGGCCAGGATAGCTAGGTTACCGATGACGGATGCAAGCCATTATATCCTCTCCGGGGCCTGCTGATCAACAGGCCCCGATTAATTTGGAGGTATAAACACGAATGAAGCTTGCCCAATCCCCGAAGACATTCACCTTGATTTTTATCAGCTTTACCTTCTTGATCGTACAGTTTGGTCTTGTCAATCGGTTCTTGGCTTTTTCAGACCAGGACCAGCCCCCAAATCCCGAAACGACACAATCCATTCCAGATACATATCTACCCGTAGTAATCGATTCAACAGTCGAAAAGTCCCCTGCTGTAGCTAGCGCTTCGACGCTTCCCGGACCGGCTGTTGAATTCAAATCAGGCTCTTCTATAGAACCAGAAGCCACTACACCTCCTGATACCATTTACCTGGATGAGTTGACCACAGATAGCCAGGCAGAGGCTCTCCTGCTGGAAGCTCATCCTGAAAACAACGAAACTGCACCTCCCGCAGATGGAGCTTTAGGTGGGGCGGTAAGGGTTGTTCAGCATGACAATGACCCAGTATTCGAAAGCTTCGTTGAGGAAGTGACTAATGGAGCTGCTGATACAGTTACCGGTGTCTATGTTGCAGACTTGATCAAGTTGAAAGTTCTCCAGCAGCCAGCCCAAGATGTAGCCTTCGTATCCAACGAAGATGGCACAGCCACCCAGTTTCAATCCCCTGCACTCTACGGGGTAATCGGACTGCTGGCCCATAATTTCCTAAGCGGAAAACATTTTTTCAGCCTTGCACCAGGCCAAGAAATTCGCATTGTTTATGGTAGCGGTAGCTTTCGCAGGTACCAGGTTTCTGCCATAGCTGACTTCGAGCGCATGACCCGCTTTGACATTCGAAGCGATTTCCGAGATTTACAGACCAATGAGCTCTTAAGCAGCAAGGATTTATTTGCCCGTTACTATCGGGAGGGAAATTATTTGACCCTCCAGACCTGCCTGGAAGGTGGTGGGTATTCAAATTGGGGTGTACGCATGATTACCGCAGTCCCAATCGATGGTGAGGGATAACCTTCTGTAGCATACTTCGGTTAACAAACAGCAGGCGTTGGCTTCTAAGCTCCAGCGCCTGCTGTTTTCGTTTACCCTCGATTATTTGGCCGCAGCTTTTTGTGTGTCAGTAGCAGATTCTGAGGTAGCTTCTTTGTGCTCCTTAACGAGCTCCCGCCTGAGGATCTTTCCAACAGTGGTTTTAGGAAGCTCCTGGCGAAATTCTACTTCTGTTGGCACTTTGAATTTAGCCATGCGATCCTGGCACCACTTCTTTATCTCTTCCTCAGTAAGGCTTACACCGGGTTTCGGAACAACCCAGGCCTTGACAGTCTCGCCGCGATAAGCGTCGGGCACGCCCGCCACACCTACTTCGAGGACCTTATCGTTCTCCATGATGACTTCCTCGACCTCACGCGGCCACACCTGGTACCCACCTGGCTTGATCAGTTCTTTCTTGCGATCTACAATATAAAAGTAACCATCCTCGTCCATGCGGGCGATATCCCCCGTATACAGCCATCCATCGCGGAGGGTGTTTGTTGTCTCCGTGGGCATATTATGGTAGCCTTTGAATACCTGTGGACCTTTGACTACCAGCTCTCCCACCTCTCCTGGTTCGAGGACGGTTATCCCGTCATCCAAATCTACAATCCGTGCGTCCACATCAGGAAGGGGTAGCCCAATCGAGCCCGTGCGGTTCTCACCGTTCAGCGGGTTGCAATGGGTGGCGGTTGGCGCTTCGGATAGGCCGTAGCCTTCGAACAGCTTGCCGCCGGTTAGCGCTTCGAATTTTTCTTTGGTCTCTCGCATCAAGGGGGCCGAACCAGATATACAGGCTTTGATCGTATCGAGCTTATATTTCCCCGCCAGGACATCCGGGTGATTGTTGATGGCATTGTAGAGCGTGGGTACACCTGGGAAGATCGTCGTCTTGTACTTCTGGATATTGCTCAATACATCCTTCAAGTCTCTCGGGTTTGGGACCATCACCATGCCAGCCCCGGTTTGAATGGCAAACAACATTCCTGCCACCATACCATAAACATGGAAGAGAGGAATGCCCATCAAGACCGTTTCTTTACCATCCTGTGCGTCTACCATCCATTGCCGAATCTGGAGCGCATTGGCTACCAGGTTTCTGTGCATTGCGATCGCGCCCTTAGAAATCCCCGTGGTACCGCCGCTATATTGGAACAGAGCCATGTCGTCTGCTCCAACTTCTACTTTAGGCCGGTCTTCCGGTTTATGTTTTTCGATAAGGTCCTTCATCCAGATATCGCCCTGCTCCAGCTCCACTCGGAAGCCGCCTTTCTTTTCCTTGGTCAGGGAGAAAAGAACAGCCAGAACCGGCGGCAGAGCTTCTTTGATATTCGTCACTACCAATTGACGGATCTTGGACTTGGGTTGAACCTTTTTTATAAGGCGGTAGAAATTGCTCATGACGAGCATAATCTCTATGCCGGCGTCATTTACCTGGTGTTCAATTTCACGTTCGGTATAGAGCGGATTCACCGCTACGACGATTCCCCCCAGTTTCAATACAGCGAAATAGGCTGTGACGAACTGGGGGGTATTTGGCATAAAGATCCCCACCCGGTCGCCTTTCTTAATTCCCAATTCCGCTAATCCTGCCGCCAACCGGTCTGTAAGCGCATTCATTTCCCGATAGGTGATCGTTGCACCTTTAAAAATTGTGCATGCGCTTTCGGGATATTTCTTTGCAGACTCTTCCAGTAGTTGGTGCAGGGGAATATCAGGGTAATCGATATGCAGTGGCACACCCTGATCGTAACGCTTGTGCCAAGGCCTATTGTCCATCCCTCCTCCTTTGGATTTCTAATATTTGATGAAATGGGCCAGGTCTAGTGACAAGCCACCGTTAAAGATTTTCAGTTGATATTGTATCCATAGTATAGATTTTTTAACAGAAATTGTCAATAAAGTGACAAGCGTTACAATTACACCAAGCGATCTAATTGGATTAACCAGGCTTTGATCTCGTCTTCCATCGAATTGGCCACTGAAGTCCCAGCCCTAAACCAGCGGATATTCGGATCCCGATCCTTGAACCAGTTTGCCTGGCGCCTCACCAGGATCCTTGTTGATCGCTTTACCAGGCGAATGGCCTCTTCCAGGCTAATCTGGTCTTCCAGGTAGGCAATGATTTCCCGGTAGCCGATAGCTGATAGGGATGGCAGGTTGCCCGGATAACCCTTCTCGAGTAGCGTACGGACTTCATCAATAAGGCCAGCCTCGATCATCGAATCAACTCGCCGGTCTATCCGCTCATACAGCTCAGAGCGAGACCGGTTTAGCCCGAGTTGGAGTGTGTGATAGAGTGATCGGCCACGCCGTTTCTGAGACGAGAACAATTTACCTGTGAGCAAGATCACTTCCAGAGCCCGGATTGTGCGGCGTAAATTGCGGTAATCGATCCCCTCTGCCGCTCTAGGATCCAACACCGACAGTCGCTTGTGGAGACCCTCGGGGCCGATCACTTTTGCCCAGTCTTCTAAGATATCTCTTAATGCTGGAGAGGGTTCAACCCTGGGTACTTCCCAATCTTCTATAACCGATCGTATATACTGCCCCGTACCACCAACAAGGAAGGGTAAGCGGTCTCGCTCTCGGACTTCTTGGATGGCCTGACGGGCGAGGTTTTGAAATATTGACAAGCTAATCCCTTCGTCCGGATCTGCGATATCCACCAGGTGATGCGGGACTCGTTCTAATTCTTGCTTAGATGGCTTAGCAGTTCCGATGTCCATGCCGCGATAAAACAGGCGTGAATCTGCAGAGATAATTTCCCCATTCAAATTTCCGGCAAGTTTGAGGGCAATTTCTGTTTTGCCTACCGCGGTTGGCCCCAGAATGACCACGACTGGGTGAAGGTTTTTTTCGTCGAACTCAGGAACGGAAAGCATTTTCAAAATGAGTGATTTGAGGAGATCGACCATCCCTGAACCGCTGGATGGCAATGACATCGATTCGCCAGGCCCCCTCTACTTCCTGATGTTCCTGTATATAATGTTCGGCCGAGTTGAGGAGATGCTGTTGCTTGCGCAGGTTGACGGATTCTTCCGGCAATCCAAAGCTCGTCGTTATCCGAGTCTTCACTTCGAAAAACACTGTTACCCCATCTTTACAGGCGATCAAATCGATCTCTCCATAAGGAGTACGTAGGTTGTTCTCAAGGATGGTGAAGCTATTCGCCTCCAGGTATTTTGCTGCCATCTTTTCACCCCACTTTCCTAGAGATTGCTTGTAATTCTTCATAAATTATTAGCTTCAACGCCAATCTTCAAAGAATTGTGAAAACCTCGTTCGTAGTGGGGGCCTTTTGGCTTGTGCCTTTGCTACAGTTTTTTCATAAAGGTCCAACATCAGCATGGCTGTCCTTTCGATCGAATATTGCTCGGATTCTTGCCTTGCGTGCTGGCTCATTTCACTTCGCAGCTCAGGCTGCGAGACCAGGCGAACCATTTGAGCAGTAAATGTGGCCAGATCGTTAGACGAGATCAGCCCTGTCACACCATCATGGATGATATCTCCCACTCCCGGAGAATCAATCCCCAGGACAGGCAATCCGGCTGCCATCGCCTCGATCACCGAAAGTGGGTGCACCTCTGTGATGGAGGCGGTAATGAAAGCATCTGCCATATGTAGGTAGCCTGGCAAGCTTTGATAGGGCACCATTCCGGTAAATACGACCTTTTTCTGGATGCCCATGGCATTTACCCGGTCTTGAAGGTTATCTCTCTCAGGACCATCTCCGACGATGAGCAGGCGGGCTTTGTCATAGGCATGGGCAGTGCCAGCGAAGGATCGCAGCAGGAAGGGCAGGTTCTTTTCAGGTCCAAGCCGGCCCACATAGATCAATACGACATCCTCACTACCTATTCCGAATTTTTGTCGATCGACCAATTGTTGGTTATCCAGGTACGGTCTCAGGTTGACGCCGTTCGGGACAACATGAATATCGACATCCACTCCCAACCGGACCAGGACTTCCCGCATCCCGGCTGACGGTGCAATAACCAGGTTGCATGCTCGGCAGAAGGCCGGCATATAAGCCTGGAGCATGGTTTCGCTGATAACATACGGCAGAACAGGTAGGTAGGCCTGGGCATACAAATCGTAGCGAGTGTGATTGGTAAAGACGAGCGGAATCCCCCTTGGACGGCAAATCCTTAAACCAATCGACCCGCTCAGAAAGGGATGGTGAAGGTGCACGATATCCATGGTTTTAAGGAGCTTGCGGGCCTCCCGCTTGTAACCGAAATTAAGATAATAGCCGGTATCAATAATTGGTACGCCACGGCTGCGAATAACGTTGGTTTCTTCGTCTTTGTAATCCACGTCTCCAAAAGTAAAGACGAAAACTTCGTGTCCCGCTTTTTCAAGCCCTTGTTTGTTAAGGGAGATATACGTTGTAATCCCGCTGATATGAGGTTTATAAATATCGGCCATCATACCAATGCGCATAGGTGCTTGTCTCCTGAAATAATATGGGTTTTCATGATTACCGTTTGTTCTTAATCATTATCGTACGCTTAAGATGGGAATAAGTCAAGACGACTTGATCTCCCCGCGTTTCCTTGGCAGTTGTTCGAATGGCGAGTAGAATCCATTTGTGATAAAGACCAGAACCATAGAGTACTTGCCGAGCGCCGACAAGTTGAGCGTACTGGCTGCCATTATACTCTTGGCCTACGCTCTGACGCCCTTTGTGGATCTACCCGCACGCGATTTATCCATCGAACTGCCTTTTTTTTTCATATCCATTGAGTTTAATATCCAAACACTGGTTGCATTTCTGGTAGCTGGACTTACTGCCAGTGGGGCAGATTGGCTATTAAGAGATCATCCAGAAATAGGGGACAAACCCACTTTCCAACACTGGTTGTTACCCTCATTGACTTCCCTGGTTATTGGAGTACCGCTTTTCCAGCTGCCGTTTGGGTTGATGTGGTGGGCGTTCTTCGCCGTTGGAGGCGCTGTGTTAATGCTGGTATTGGTTGCAGAATATATTGTTGTTCACCCCCGAGACATCCGTTACGCACCCGCCTCAGCCGGATTGACCGCAGTATCCTTTGCTCTTTTTCTGGCCCTTGCAATCGTACTACATTCTGCAGGTACACGCTTATTTTTCATTTTGCCCGCCCTTATCCTGGCGGGAGGACTGGTGAGCTTACGAACCCTGCGTTTGAGGTCTCCTGCCAGATGGAAGCTTCTGGAAGCTCTCGTAACCGCCCTGGTTTTAGGGCAGATTGCAGCCGCCCTGCACTATTGGCCGCTTAATTCCGTGACTTATGGCCTGGCTGTTTTAGGGCCATCCTACGCGTTAACTACCCTGGTAAGTGCTTTAGACGAAGGCGATACATTGAAGCAAGCTCTCTTGGAACCGGGGATCGTTTTAGCCGTTGTAGCTATGGTGGCCCTTTGGATCCGTTAGTTGGAGATATTTTGATCCTGAGAGAACATTGGGATCAGATGCGAGCAGATGTAGTCGAGAAGGCTCCCGAAGAAGCCTGCGGCTTGGTGGCCGGCAGGGATAACCGCTCCCAGAAAGTTTTCAAAGTACCAAATATCCTGCACAGCCCCACTCGTTTCCGGCTGGATCCTCAGCAACAGCTTGAAGCTCTGTTGATGATTGAGGAAAATAATTGGGACCTCTTGGCGATCTACCATTCGCATCCTGCCGGCCCCTCATTCCCCTCGGCAACAGATATTCGCGAGGCTGCCTACCCAGACGCAGTAAATTTGATCTGGTATCCGCATCGGGGTGATTGGTCATGTCGTGGATTTATGATTGAAGAAGGGGTATTTAAAGAAATCGCGCTTCGCATTCTTGACAGGTAGCTAGGCCAGTGAGTGAAATTCAATTCCGTGAGTAACTTTATTTCAAATTCTGTGTTTTTAGGAATAGAACAAAACCTGCAAACATACTTGGAGAAAAAATATGCAGATTCTGCTTGCCATCGGATTATTGCTGATTTCTTATATCGTCGGCTCTATCCCCTTTGGATTGGTTATCGTAAGGCTCTCTACCGGAAAAGATATCCGAAAGGTGGAGAGCGGTCGGACAGGAGGGACAAATGCGATGCGGGCAGCCGGCTTTTGGGCTGGGTTGGGGACAGCCCTGTTAGATATGTTAAAAGCTACTGCAATGGTTTGGGTTGCACGAGCTTTGTTTCCCTGGGATGCTTCCCCCGGAAACGTCTGGACGCATATCCTTGCCCCCCTGGCGGTAATTTTTGGCCATAATTATTCGATATTTCTCCTCAAACGAGAAGAAAATGGAAGCCTCAAGTTACGGGGAGGCGCAGGCGGGGCGCCTTGCGTGGGAGGTTCAGTGGGATTATGGGCGCCTTCCTTCCTGATCATCGTTCCACTGGCTGCCCTGATCCTTTTTGGGATCGGCTATGCCTCAGTGGCTACGATGAGCGTAGCTTTGCTCTCATCGCTCCTTTTTGCTATCATGGCGATTGCAGGTCTTTCCCCCTGGCAATATGCTCTCTATGGAATCTTTGCAGAAATATTGTTGGTGCTCACCCTGCTGCCGAATATCCGCCGTTTGATTGCCGGTAGAGAAAGATTGGTTGGCTGGCGAGCTCACCGTAAAGAAATGCCGCGCTAATCGAATACAACCGGAAACTACTCTTCGTCCTCGTCGAAATAATCCTCATAATCGTCTTCTGGGATCAGCGGTTCACCATAAAGCTGCCGGTACAGAGCTCGTAAGTTGCGCTTGTGTAGCTCGGGCGCCAGCCCTCCAATCAATACCCGGCTTTTCCCACACTCGTCTACATTGATCTCATCCAGCATATCAAAGGGATATTTGCGCCTGGAAGCCTTACGGACGTATTTGCGGATGGCTGAAAGGTAGGCCAGGTTTTCCTTGATCGACCCCTCGATCTCACCTCTCAGTACGATATCACCATGCCCCTGGACTACGTTTTCCAACCCCATTTTGCCAATTTTCTTATAAGACGAAATCATGTCGTCGATATCACCGTCTACGATATAAGGCATGGGCATAAACGAGTCGCCTGCAAAGAGAACCCTGTCCTCATCGACGAGCACTCCTACATTGTCGGCGCTGTGACCTGGCAAGGGAAGCACTGTCAAGTTTTTCTTGCCTACCCGCAAATTAAGTGTATTTTCGGTAAAGGTAATATGTGGAAGGATAATTTTCACCTGTCGAAAAGACAGGTTTTGTCTTTTCACTTCTTCAAGAGATGACTTACCGCGCTCATCCAGCCATTTCCGGCACAGGCTATGGGATATCACGGTGGTGCCGGGGAAGAAACAGTTCCCCCAACTGTGATCTGCATGATAATGCGTGTTAATGATATATCTGACAGGGACCTCTAACTCCTGTTCGATGAAATCTCGAATGGCCAGGGATTCCTCAGGGGTGGAGAGGGTGTCAATCAGAACAGCCCAATTTGGTCCAATGACGGCGCCAGCTGTGACCTGGGCATAAATTTCGCTTTGGAAGGAGTATACGTTGTCGGAAACTCGTTCGTGTTGTAGCATGTAATCTTTCCAGGACTCGCCATAATCTAACAAAATAAGATGTAGGATAGCATAAAACGAATCTAAAAGTCAAGAATATTTGACATAATCTATAGAAAATTATGCAGAAGTTCTTCTCACCGTTGACCAGAGTCTCGTGTGCAGGTATAATCGCATATCATCAATCTCCGGGAGGAGTAAGCAGGCAGAGGCTGCCAGAGAAGGAGAGGCCTAGGCTGAAAGCCCCCGCAAGCACTGCCCGCTGAATGTCGTCCGGAGCGACTGCCGAAGAAATCGCAGGTATAACCCTAGGCGAAAGTAGAACGGCACGGGTTCGCCCGTTATAGCAGACACCCAATCGGCGGTGGTGCACCACCTGTTGGGGAACGAGTGCGCACGAGCAAAAGCTCAGCGAAATGAGGTGGTACCGCGGAAGGCATCCTTTCGTCCTCAGTGGATGAAAGGGTTTTTGTTTTAAATCCTGGTCGTACAACTGATAACCAGTGAGACAAATTACAGGAGTGGAAAGATGGAAGAGCGAAGTTTGCCGAAAACATATGATTTTTTGTCTACAGAACAGCGCATCTATTCATGGTGGGAAGAGAGCGGCTATTTTCAGCCTGGCAATGACCCTTCTAGCCCAGATTTTGACCCCTCCTTGCGCCCGTTTGTTATCTCGATCCCACCACCCAATGTTACTGGTGAGCTCCATCTGGGACACGTCATGTTTGTAGCGATGGAAGACCTGATGATTCGCTATAACCGTATGAAGGGCGTACCCACCTTATGGGTTCCGGGCAGCGACCATGCTGGAATCGCTACCCAGTTGCAAATAGAGAAGACACTGGCCCGAGAATGCTTGACACGCGAAGAGATTGGTCGAGAGGAATTCTTGGAGCGAACCTGGGCCTGGAAGGAAAAGTACGGCAGTATGATTACAAACCAGATTCGCCGTATAGGCGCCTCTTGCGATTGGTCGCGTGAGCGCTTCACCCTGGATGAAGGCCTTTCCCGCGCCGTAAGAGAAGCTTTCATCCGCTTGTATGAAAAAGGACTGATTTATCGTGGCCCTCGCTTGATCAATTGGTCGCCAGGTTTGAGGACAGCTGTCTCTGACTTAGAAGTGGAGTATTCCGAAGAACCTGGTTACCTCTACTATTTCAAATATATCCTGGTAAACGGGGGAGAGGACGAATATATACCTGTGGCTACAACTCGTCCAGAAACGATCCTGGGAGATACGGCTGTGGCAGTTCATCCGGAGGACGCGCGCTTTCAAAAGTATATCGGGCGCATGGTAAGGGTGCCTGTTTTAGGTCGAGAAATACCCGTCATTGCCGATGAGTACGTCGATCGTGAATTCGGGACAGGGGCGTTGAAGATTACGCCGGGACATGATCCCAACGACTATGAGATTGGCATGCGGCATGGTTTGGAGATCATCTCCGTCCTGGATGAAGCAGCCCGCGTGAATGCCAATGGTGGCCCATACCAGGGGCAGGACCGTTTCGAATGCCGGGAAAACCTGTGGAAAGATATGCGTAATATGGGACTGGTATTGAAGGAGGAGCCTTATACCCTTAATGTGCCGCGCACGCAGAGGGGGGGTGAAATCGTCGAACCCATGATTTCTACACAATGGTTTGTGCGCATGGAGCCTTTGGCTCAAGCCGGTCTTAAAGCTGTTAGAGATGGCCGTATACGCATTGTGCCTGAGCGCTTTTCGAAGGTGTATTTCAACTGGCTGGAAAATATCCAGGATTGGTGTATCTCGCGCCAATTATGGTGGGGGCACCGGATCCCGGTATGGTACTGCCAGAATTGTGGAGAGGTGATTGCTCCTCGGGAAGACCCCACTGGTTGCCCTAAATGCAGCAGCGTAGACCTGGAACAAGATCCGGACGTGTTGGATACCTGGTTCTCATCAGGTTTGTGGCCTTTCTCAACTCTGGGATGGCCAGAAGAAACACCAGATTACAAGTACTTCTACCCCACTTCAGTTTTGGAAACTGGGTATGATATCCTTTTTTTCTGGGTGGCGCGCATGATTATGATGGGCCTGGAATTCACAGGTCAGGCGCCTTTCCATACGGTTTACCTGCACGGCTTGATCCGGGACGAGACCGGACGAAAGATGAGCAAAAGTTACGGTAACGTGATCGACCCGTTGACCGTTATGGATGAGCTAGGCACCGATGCACTGCGCTTCACCCTGCTGGTAGGTTCTACCCCGGGCAATGATATGAACTTGAGTGTGAAGAAGGTAGAAGCCAACCGCAATTTTGCCAACAAGGTCTGGAATGCAGCCCGCTTTGTGATCCATGCGATTAGCGAGAGCCCTTCAGAACCAGGTAGTGAAGCAAACTGGACCCTGGCAGACCGTTGGATTAGGGCGCGCCTGGCTTCACTGGAGCGAGATGTGGAACGGTTATTCCAGGGCTACCAGTTTGGGGAAGCCGGCCGGCAGATCTATGATTTTTTCTGGAGCGAGTTTGCAGACTGGTACCTGGAAGTATCCAAGCTCCAACTCAACGAAGGAGGCGACAGGGCATATGATACTGTCCAAACGTTGCTGCATGTACTCGATACAAGCTTGCGTATGTTGCACCCTTTTACCCCCTTCGTTACCGAAGAGCTATGGGGCCACCTAAAGCAAGCTGCTGGTGAGCATCCATCCTTACCTGGACGTAGTTTGAAGTCAGAATCTACCGGGAGAGAATGGGAAGATGCCCTGATCATCGCTCGTTGGCCTGAGCCAACCGCTGAGGAAGAGTGGGAATCGAAGGCCATCGGTGAATTCTCCCTGGTAATGGACCTGATCCGGGCCATCCGTAATTTAAGAGCCGAGAAGAATGTGGCTCCTGGGAAGCGTATGCCTGCTACATTGGTATGCCCATCCGCACATATCGGGATGATCCAGGCTCAATCCAAAACGATTGCTTCGCTGGCATATCTAGATGATGCCCATTTAGATATTTCCACACAGCTCGGGTCGCCTCCGGCTGGAGCGCTAACACTGGTGGTGGGGCCTATCGAGGTTTTCCTGCCGTTGGAAGGCATGCTGGACCTGGAGAGCGAGCGGGCCAGAATCGAGAAAGAGCTGCAGGAAACCCAATCCCAGGTGGAGCGCCTGGAGAGCTTACTTGCCGGGCCCTTTGCTGAGAAAGCGCCTGCGCCAGTCGTCCAAAAGGAACGTGATAAGCTGGAAGGTTTTAGAGAGAAGGCCGAAAAGCTCAAGAGGCAGCAGCTTCGCCAGTGAGGAAGCGCTGGATCGCCGGAGCGATATCGGTAATCTTATTCAACAAATCGGAACCGGTTATGAACCTCTTGCAAAGCTCGGGCCCTCCGATGATTAAGCACGGGACTGGATGGAGGGTATGGCGACGGGTGCTCAGATCTTCCAGATTGCCATGATCGGAGGTGAGGAGGATAAGCCCCTGCTGTCCATTCCAGTTTGCCAATAACCCAGCCAGCATCTGGTCGAAATCCTCCAGAAGCTGGCAGGCTGATGGCATGTCCTGGCGGTGACCTGCGTAGTCGCTTAACCAGTATTCGAAAAAACTGAAATCGTTTGCCTGTGCTAATCTCGCTACCCGGCGTCCCGCCTGAGGCAAAGAAAGAACCGGCGTGTCCGTGAGTCCCAGGTGCTCTCGCCAGCCAGTGCCTGTAAAATCGGCTGAGAGAGCTTGTCCGTTTGATAGATCAGAGATTCCTTTTAACCGTAGCCCGGCTTGAATTGCCGCAAACGGAATAGAGGAGTAGATCCGGCGCCCAGAATGGATGGCCTCGAAATAACGAGGCGGGTAAGCATTTAAGAAATCAACTCGCAGCTCTTGCTCTTGAAGCCAGCTGAATAAATTCCCATTGGCCAGGAAGCGCGCGACCTCCTGGTTAGGCTTTGGCCCGTAATGGTAGCCCAGCGCGGCTGGAACGTTCACGCCTGTCAACAGGCTGGCCTGTCCAGTTGCAGATTGTGGCAGGCCGGGGACTCCTAAGCAGGCATCTAGCGCCAGTAACGTGGCATGCGGGGTGGATATGGGAAGCCTGCCAGCTACCAGTCTTCGCCCTCCTAACAATCCTTCCAGGGTTGGCAGGTGGGCCCGGGCGAGGGGGTTGGTGTATGGATCGTTGGGGCCTAAGCCGACCCCATCCAGGAAAAGAAATAGGATTTTCATAAGGCGATCAGGATCGTTTGATAAAAGTTAGCCAGGCCGAGGGTCTGGCGCCTCGTTCTGTACCATCAATTCGGTTTGCGAGATACAGCCTCTCAGTGAGGGTATGGAGATCCTCTTCGATCAATCCCGGGCCATTTTCCAGGGGTTCACGAAAGAAAATATATAACAGGTAAGTGCCATTGATAGACAATACTCGATCAAGATTCTGAGCGTAGTCTTCCCGGTCTTTTCTAGAGAGGCTGTGGAAACAGCCGATATCGAGCACCAGGTCAAAGAGGCCTTGGACATCCGGCCTGGCTGCATCACCAATTCGGAAATCGATTTCCAATTCGGGTAGCCTCGCTTTTCTGCGGGCAGCCCGTATGGCTTTATGAGCAAAATCGATTCCCGTCACCTGCCAACCGTTGCGGGCCAGGGTAATGGCGTTTGTTCCCGTGCCGCATCCTAAATCAAGCCCCCTTCCGGGTGGGTTCTGGCGGATAAACTGAAACAGCTCAGGCGGAGAGATCCCGGTGTCCCATGGAGGTCGACCAGGAAGCAGGTACATCAGGTTATATAACAGCCGGTTTTTCATGGACATCTCAGGTAGGATTTTACTGTATTACTTTCATTTATGTGACCGCTTCGCTGTAATCCATATAACCGGAGTTTGTTGGGCTATAATTGAAGACCGGCAATCACGATGTCTAACTTCTAAACTGCCCACCAATATTCGCAGAGATACTGCAGGATAAATGACACTTTGACAAGCAGGCCGACTTACCGTAAAATCTGTGTGCCATAATTAAAATAATCCAATGAAAGGTCCCATTCATGAAAGAATATTCCACTGAGTTCATTCGTAATATAGCTATGGTCTCTCACAGCGGTGCAGGCAAATCAATGCTTGCGGAGGCCTTTTTACACTTCACTGGAGCGACTACCCGATTGGGGCGGATTGAAGATGGCACCACGGTTGCAGACTTCGAGGAGGAAGAGCAACGGCGGGGCCTTTCCCTTTCTACATCCATCATCCCGGTTGAATATAAAGAGCATAAGATCAACCTGTTGGATACGCCCGGTTATACGGATTTTGTAGGAGAGGTCATTTCTGCGATCCGTGTTGCGGACGGGGCCTTGATCATGGTCGACTCGGTAGCCGGCGCAGAGGTAGGTACCGAGATCGCCTGGTCATACTGTGAGCGCTATGAGCTGCCTCGTTTTGTTGTCATCAACAAGATGAACCGTGATAATGCCAACTTCCGCAAAGCCCTCGATACCGTCCAGCAGATCTCCGAGACCCGTTTGATCCCTGTTCAGCTTCCTTGGGGAGAACGAGCGGATTTCAAAGGAGTGATCGATCTCTTCACGATGAAAGCATACGCTGGCGATGGATCCCAGGCCGAGGACATCCCTGCGGAATACATGGATGAGGTCGAGTCGGGCCGTATGGAGCTGATTGAGGCTGCGGCTGAGGGCGAGGATGCCTTATTAGAAAAATACCTTGAAGGCGAGGAGTTGACCGGGGAAGAGATCCTGCAGGGGTTTGCAACCGTTGTCCGGTCAGGTAGCTATATCCCGGTATTTGTAGCTGCTGGTTTGGCCGAGATTGGCCTTAGCTGTTTGCTAGATGCGATCATAGGTCTCATGCCCTCCCCAGTTGACCGTCCGGCGGTGGTCGTCCAGGGCAAGGATGGGGAAGAAGAGTTGCAGGCCCATGATTCTGGCCCCCTGGCCGCCTACGCTTGGAAAACCACTGCAGATCCTTTTGTAGGTCGAATTACATATTTCCGTGTCTATTCCGGGACGCTTAATTCAGATAGCCGGGTTTGGAACCCTAATAAAGGGGTAGAAGAACGTCTCGGTACTCTTCACCTGATGCGGGGTAAAGAACAAATCGGTGTGAAGACCGTGCATAGTGGTGATATTGCCACAGTATCTAAGTTGAACCAGACTGCAACTGGCGATACCCTATGCGATAAGGGCCATCCAGTTGTATTGCCAGCGCCCGAATATCCAAACCCACTGTATAGCGTGGCTGTATTTCCAAAGACCCAGATCGATTCTGGTAAGATAAGCCCCACGCTGAACCGCCTGGTTGAAGAGGACCAGACGCTTACCTGGCGGCAGGAGACCAGTACCAACCAGACGATCCTCCAGGGTATGGGGGATCAGCATATCGATGTAGCCATTCGCAAGGCTGAGAGCAAATTCCAAACCAATCTCCTTATCGAGGAACCTAAAGTTCCTTACCAGGAGACGATCACCAAGCAAGGCCAGGCCATGTACAGGCATAAGAAGCAGACCGGCGGTTCAGGCCAGTTTGGTGAGGTGCATATGCGAGTGGAGCCGCTTCAAGAGCAGGAGTATGAGTTCTCGAATGATGTTTTTGGTGGGGCAATCTCTTCCAGCTATATGCCCGCTATCGACAAGGGCGTCAAATCTGTGATGAAAGAAGGGGTTTTGGCTGGCTACCCGGTGAAGAATGTCAAGGTATCCGTGTTTGATGGAAAGGAGCACCCGGTAGATTCAAAGCCGGTAGACTTCGAGATTGCCGGTCG
>CAZAQS010000028.1:0-30036 GCA_964486825.1 uncultured Anaerolineaceae bacterium
ACGCCTGCCTTTCGCTAGGGCAGGCAGTGATCGCCGGGATGCGCCTAACTGCGGCGTGAGCTATCCCACTACGATATCATTCAACGCGTGAACGGCAGCCCATGGCAAAACGCCACCCGAGCGCATGAACCCGTACCCCATAAAAATCCCGAACAGGCAGGCGTCACCGATATTCAACAAGGTCAAACCCAGGTTCGCTCCATACACCTCGTAATAGTAGGAGGGGAAATGTAGGGCTGCGAAGATGAATGACGAAATCAGGATGGCGTTGAGCGGCTTGAACCAACCTCTCAGGGACCGCTGAAATAAGCCACGGTAGAAAAGTTCTTCGGTTATCCCAGGGTAGATGAAGGCATAAGCCAGAAAAGCAACTCTCCCCAAGTTGGGTTGGGAGAAAATGAATGCCAGCGTCAAAAGCAGCAGGAACGGAGCAGCAACTGCCCAGTTCCTGAAGGAGAGCGAGAAATGCTTGGGGCGAAAGCCAAACAGTGTCAAGACGGCCAGGGGGAGCAGCACGATGAACAGCAGGTTCGAGATCACGTTGTAGAATGCCGCTGCTGGCCAAAGCGGTAGGAGGTCGCTCAACGTTTGGGAGAGGCTATGGAATGTAGATTGTAAGCCGGCCCAGCCAGGCAGGAGACCCAGGATAGGCCCACCCGGCATGGATCCACGCCGCTGTAGTGAATCGATAATCCATAAACCCCAGAAGACCCATACTCCCAGAAGGACCATCAGGACCTTCCAGTTTGGGTTCTCCCAGGCGCTGCCACGGGTGCTGGCATCCGTAAAGGAGCCATTCCGGTAGAGGTGGATGGTATCGATCACCAGGACAGCCAGCCCGTAAAAGGTGAGACCATAAAACGCGCTGCGAAGTGCGATCGCGACGGAAGAGCCCATCCAAATGAGCACCCCCAACCTCAAGACCAAATAGAAGAGCAGGAAGGCCAATAACAAAGGATAGCGGGGAATGGCTCGCCAGGCATGTAACAAAGAAAGGCGGGCAGAATTTGCCAGTTTCTTTAGAGTGCTAGAAAGAGATCCCAGAAATGTCTGGTTGGTTTTTGATACGGGTTGGTATAAGTCTTGGGCCATGGTAACACCTGAACCGGTCGTGGAACAGTTTCGAAATTTGTATGTAAATTGTTTAAGGCAGATACCAGCAGGTCTTCCAGGGGAACACCACCCGGCACGACCTGGGCTTTCCAATCTGGCAGAAGCCTATCAAGCAGAACAGTCTGCGCCATCCCTGAATAGTAGAAGCGCCCATCTCCCGAGCTATCCGCCATCCGGCGGAGCTGGTCTATCTCATTAGACCAACGGGTAGGGTATGCGGCATAGGCATTGAAATCACCAATCTGGGATACATCCGGGAAGGGCTGGTAATCAGGCGAGGCGCCTTCCCGCCACACACCCAGCTCAACGGAGCGCGCCGTCCCTTCTACCCACTCGCGTTGCTGTTCGTACTCCACAAGCTGGGCGCTCAGGCCGGCCTGAGCCCGGCGGGCTTCACGCTGGTCCAGGAAAAGGGCAGCCAGGCGAGCGGTTTCCTCAATGGTATTTGTTTTCAACGCTTCCGCAAGCAAGTCGAGCTCTACCTGCCAGGCATCTTGAAAGGCTTCCTCATCATAGGGGTAAAGGTTACTCAGCCTGGCAGCGCCTCCTTCTGCCTGCGCCAGTCGCTCGCCCGCCTGCATGCCCTGGAAGGCGTGGAATGATTCGTGCAGCAGGGCGGCGATATAACCATCGCTGCCTCTCAACAGGAGCGACACAACCAGCCGGTATGGAACAAATGGGCGCAAGAAAGCGGGTAAATCTCGCTTGATTGTCTCCCTCAGCGAGATCTCCATCCACTCCTTGGTTTGCAGAGAAGCGGCCCAATGGTTTCCGATCCTCACGGTGAAGGCTTCGGGAGTGATATCTGGGGCGGGGAGGGGTTGGCGGTAGTAGGGTTGCCCGTAGAAGTCGTCGCCGGGCACGATCTCCCAGGGACCGCCGCGGGTTGGTCCGCCAGGGACTTTGATCCAGCCATCCTGGGGATTCTGAAGACCGACCAGAAAAACGTAGGCTTCGTTATATACAACAAAGGGGATTTCGGCTTCGCTCCAGGCAGGCCAGATACGCTCTCCAAGGCTATTCTTGAGGTGTAGGGCTTCGGCCAGGCGAGCTTTTTCCGCCTCAGCCAGTCGCTCCACGATTCGAGAAGCATCTGGCAGCCCCAGGTTGCTCAGGGCAGAGATCAGCAACACAAGCACGAGCATACCCACGAGGGTCAAAGGGACAACAACCAGCGCTTTTCGAACCCGGTGAAATTTCTTAGATCTTTTCATTATTACCAGTTTCGACGCGAATCTCTCGAGAGGCAACAAGCGCCTGGGGAGGTTTACCGTGGCCTGTTAAGTAGTACCCAACCAGGTCAAGTGACCAGATGGGTACTGCTTAGCGACGGAACTCCGCTCCCAGACGCTTCCAATCTAGGGCAGAGCCAGAGAGCAGGGTGTCAGCACGGAAGAAGCGCGAGGCCAGTAGAACAACGATATAGGTCGTGACTGCCAGCAAGGCGATCCCCACGACCGGTTGCCAGGCAGGCACTGAGCCTGTGGAGAGGCGGGTCATCATCGAGGGAGGCGCGGTGAGCGGGAAAAGACTGAGAAAGGTAGCCAGAGCGCCGTTCGGCGCCTGCATCAAGGCAGTGTTCAACCAGAGCGGGATCATCAACGGAAACAAGACGAGAAAGGTTAATGAGCCGCTCTCACGAGCATTGGGAGCCAGCGCGCCGATTGCTCCCATCAGGGAAGCGTACATCAGGTATCCGAAGACAAAGTACAACAGGCCCCAGGCGGCAAAGCCTGGAGGCAGGCTAAAGGTGGAGGCAGTCTGCAATAGCTGCTGGCTGCGGTTGAGAACCAACAATGCGCCCCCAAACCAGATAGCCATCTGTAAGAGGGCAACCAGACTTAGGCCAAGGATCTTCCCAAGCATCAGGTCACGCGGGCGCAGGCTGACCAGCAGGACTTCAACCGTCCGGTTTTCTTTTTCCTTCGAAACACTCTGCAGCATAAAACCACTGCTCATCGTAATCAGAAAGAAGAAAATAAACATGGTTGCGAAGGGCACGAAGAATGTCAATGGATTAGCGGCATCCTGAGCGCCCTGAGGTGCTATGGAAACTTGCTCAAGCCTGGTAATCGGGTTAACGGCGATGGCAGCAGCAGCCGGGTCTCCCAACAGGTTGTAGGCAATCAGGTATTCGATCAACCCATCCGTTCCCTCCCCGAAGGGGCGGAAATCGGCCGAGATGACCAGCACATCTCCCGTGGCGATGTAATCGGAGGGAAGCAGGTAATAACTCCCGATCTCACCGCTTTCCAAAGCCACCTGGGCTGAGCTTTCATCAGGAAAGGCTACCAAAAGCTCACCAGGCACATCCTCAGGAATATCTTGCAGAATGCCGGCCTGATCCACATAACCTATGGTCAGAGCCGGCGGTTCACCTGGAGCGCCAGGAATGAACCTATCCACTTCATCCATGGAAGAACGTACCATGATCTGGGTGCCAACGTTGAGCAGGATGATGAAGGCCGGGAAGATGAAGGTCATCAACCAAAAAGAGCGCTTGCCGATCGTGGTCAGGATCTCGTGTTTGAGTACCAGGATGATATTGCGCATAATACCGCCTTTCAAGATACCGGTTTAGAGCGTTGAAAAACAGCTTCCCAGGCAGTCCGCAGGTCGAGACTCTGACCGTAACGCAACATACCATTGCGAAAGATGCGCGAGGAAGCCCATATCATCAGCCCTGCTGATCCGGTTAACAGGACCCAGCTGGTTATGACCTGCCAGAGAGGTACGATGCTCATGCCCCAGCGTAAGCTAATGGTCACAAATGCCGTAGTCGGGAAAAGAGTCATGGCGACCAGGATCGGGCTGTTCGGGTTCCCGATAACCAGGGCAGTGAAGAAGAAGGGAAGCATAAAGAGCAGGTTGAATATACCGGCGATCTGCTGCCCGTGTCGAGCCTCGGAAACCGCTCCACCAATGGCGGTCATGAAGCCAGCTACCAGGGCGTATGCCGGCAGGAAGAACAAAGCCACCAGCAGGAAGAAGTCCCAGGGGATGCGGAAGTTTTGTAGCTCCGGAATGAGCTGCCCTCCGATGAGCAGGCCGACAGCAATGGTCAGAATCCAAACCAGCATCTGGGTCAATCCCACACCCATCAAGCCGACAGCTTTTCCGGCAATGAGCTGCTCAGGGCTGATCGTGGTCACCATAATCTCAATGGTACGGTTCTCCTTCTCGTCAGAGACGACCTGGAGAAGGTACCCGGCGGAAGTCATAACGGTAAAAATGAACAAGAAGCCGGCTGCAAAGGGAAAAATGAAATTAATGAAGCTTTCAGCGCCGACTTCCAGGCGCCCGTCCATCGACCTCACGGTGAAGCTGGGACCTTCCGCCAGGCGCTGGCGGGTTTCCTCAGGCAAGCCGGCTGCCAGGTTAGCCCGCAGGAAGGCCTCGAAAGCCGTGCTCACGCTACCGCCTGGAGCTTCATCCCAGTACACCAGCTCCACCTGCCTGGTCTGCATGTAATCCTCGGGCAGAACGTAGTAGGCCTGGATCTGCCCATCCTGCAAGCTCTGGCGGGCACTAGCCTCATCTGTGAAAGAGAGCAGCTCGATTTCTCCGGCCCGCCCATCCAGTACAGGGGTAACTTGCGGGTCCAGAAAACCAGCCTGGTCCACATACCCGACCGGGTCTTGAGAACCGGATGTCACCGCACTGAAGATACCAATCCCCATAACGACAATGATGAGCAGAGGCAGGCCAAGAGTCCCAACCAGGAAGCTGCGCTTACCGACCATCTTGCGATATTCATGTTTTGCGATCAGCCAGCCCCTACCCATGGAAAGCCTCCCCACTGCTTCGCTGCGCAAAGCCACCTTGCACTACGGACACAAAGATATCGTCCAGCGATGGCTCGGCGATTTCGAAGCGGTCGAGCTTGATCCCTTCTCGCAGGGCCAGGCTTTTCAGGACGGACTGGGCCGTCACACCGGTCTCGAGCGCCATATGCCAGGAGCCATTCTGCTGGCGGGCCTCAAGGACGCCGGGGACATGCGAAAAATCACCCTGGCCTTCTACCACCACGGCGTTCCCTGCGAAATCTCGCTTGATCTCATCGACCTTTCCATACAGGACCGTCTGGCCATGGTCAATGAGTACGATCCGGTTGCACAGGGCTTCCACCTGGTACATCTGGTGCGTGGACATGATGATGGTCTTACCAGCCTGGCGCTGTTCCTCCATGATGTCTTTGACCAGGCGCGTGTTGACGGGGTCCAGGCCAGAGAAGGGCTCATCCACCACGATCAGATCGGGTTCGTGCAGGAGAGTAGCGATGAGCTGGGCCTTTTGTTGCATGCCCCGGCTGAGCTCCTGGATCTTCTTCTGGCGGTGGTCATAGAGGTCCAATCGTTTCAGCCAACCCTCAAGACGGCGAGCGGCTTCGCCCGACTGCATCCCTTTCAGGGTAGCAAAAAATATGAGAGTGGGCTCGAGCTTGAGATCTTTGTATAAACCGCGTTCCTCCGGCATATACCCGATGCGCTTCTTTATATCTTCATTCATCTTGCCACCGAAGAGCTTGATCTCGCCCGAGTCGGGAGAAAAGATATCCAGCATCATACGGATCGAGGTAGTCTTTCCAGCCCCGTTGGGACCCAGCAGGCCAAAGATCTCGCCGGGGAATACCTCAAAAGATACATCCCGGACGGCCTGGACTTTCCCAAAACTCTTCCGAAGGGAGGCTACGCTTACTGTTGACATTGCTCACACGCTCCTTCTAAATTCTTAGGCAAGGTGAATTATGGCAAGCTGGTAGCCGTGACGGGGACCGAGCCAGGCTCCCCATCCATCGCCGACAATTTACCTCGCTTCTTCCAAAATATGTAGGCGAAAACGAATATGGGAATAAGCAAAGCCACTCCAAATTCGTCGAAGATATATGCTGTAAGTCCAGTATCGGTCGTTAATGGGGTAAAGATGCCCTGGACGAATAGATAATGGCTGGCATGTAATATCACTCCTGTCCATAAGCTGCCAGATCTCAAGCGCAACCAGGCCATGATGATACTTGTCCCCATCACCATCAAGGTAAAACAGGATAACCCATACCAGAAAGGCGTTCCGCTGTTGTAATCAGCGAAGATCAACACTGGGGAATGCCAGACGGCCCAAATAACCCCGCTCAAGAGAGCCGTTTTTGTAAAAGTAGTTACCTTTGCCAGCTCGGGTACCAATAGCCCCCGCCAGCCAATTTCCTCTCCCAATGCGCTTAGCGAGCTAAGCAAAATCCCTAGGGTGGAAGCGACAACCAGGTAAATCAAAAAAAATACATAAGGTGAACTTGTTCCAGGATTGTACTGGCTCACAATTTGTGAAATGAACTCCTGGTTAGGGAAGCCGCCTAACCCGGTTGCCCAGACAAAGCTATACGCAATCAGAGCATAAAGGAATGGGATGATATAGCTCAAAAACTGGTAACGCGTCTTCCCCCATTTCCAACCCAGGCCACGCAGTCTCCGGTGGAAAACCAACTGCGTGATCAGAGCCGCTAACCCCGGGCACCACATGAGGCCAAGGGTATAGATCCCACCGCTCGTGTGCATCGAGCCACTGGATAGGATCAAGTAATAAAAAATTGAGCTGAATGAGAAAGTAAGCAGCAGGAAAGCAGCGATCTTCTTCCACACTAGCGTTTGGCGCTCCATCTAAATTTTTCCTTTTATCAGGATGATATACGAGTCATTTATATCCGGTACCGGTCTATATCATCGACGAGGAGCCAATCATCCATATTTCCGAACTCGGATTTATCAATTTGGAATGGGGTTACTTCCGTTACATCACCTACGCTAACAAGCACTAGGAACCTCTTTCCGGCCCAGCGCTGTACTTCAGCGGGTTCCAGTTGAAGCCTGTCCTGGTTCTCATCGACAAGTTTGTGCGACACTTGCGGATTGAGTTTTTCAGAGAAAAGAACCTCAGTAACAATCCCGCAGGCGCGAATTAGGCCTTCAGCATTATTCCGAATGAAATACAGTATATCACCTTTGTTTACACGCCCATGCGGGAGCTTGCGTCCGGCAGCGCCCCGGATGATCATGGTTTTCTTCCCTTCCAGAAGCTTCTCGAGCTCATTGGTTTTTGCGTTCACATAGACGACATGATCCATTCTGTACTCCTTGATCCTTCGGTACAAGCGGCTTCCACACCAGCGTAGGTTGTTACCAATCCAGGAGACGCATGCCTGAATATTTGCGCTCTACTTCAAGGGTCTGTAAAATTGGGAGGCCGGACAGCCCTGGCATTTTTCCTGATAGTGTGGGCAGGACTCGCACAGCGAGCCGCAAGGTGGAACCGGCAGTTCCGGCCTGACCCAACCCAGCGACCATGGGCTATGCGCGTCGACCCTGTTCGAAAAGAAGACCTGTAAGCCTTTCAAGCCGAGCAGCTCGGGTTGGTCTCGCAGGTCAGCCCACCAGCGCTTGCTTTCCGGCAGAACCAAAACACCTATCACATTGAAGCCTTTCGGTACATACATGACTGTATAAGGGCAAGCCCTCATTATACCGGCTGTTACACGCGCCTGGGTTTCAGTCTCTGCTGTCCCAATATGGATGGCGCACAAAGGAAGATCTGGCTTAGGCATGCTTACCCCAATGCTGTTCATGGAAATCCTTGCTGCCTGATTTATCATATATTATGGAAGACAAAAGCACAACAGTCTTACTATAAACGAAAAACTCCCCACCTGCACCCGTCAGGTGGGGAGAACAATGTTTGTGCTTAAGGACAGTGTCCTACCTGGTCACTTGACCAGGTTCTGCTGTAAGGCCATGGCGACGGCTTCCGTACGGCTGGATACGCCCAGCTTGGAGAGGATGCTGCTGACGTGGAACTTGACCGTAGAGCGACTGACGAACATCTGCTCGGCAATCTCAGGATTGCTCATACCTTTCACCATATACTGGAGCACTTCTCGCTCCCGCTCGGTAAGCTCAAAATGTGGCATATCCGACATACGGCTGGAGTTGATCAAAACCTGAGCAGCTTCCGGTGCGAGAGTAGGGCGCCCGGCATGCGCTCCACGGATCGCATCCGCCAGCTCATCCGAGGAGACATTTTTTAGCAAATAACCGATCGCCCCAGCTTTCAGAGCACCCTGTACAAGCTCCTGCTCTCGAAAACTGGTCAGTGCGATGACCTGGATTTCCGGGCATTTCTCGCGGATAGCCTTCGTGGCAGCGGCTCCATCCATGCCCGGCATGACAAGGTCCATCAAGACCACATCCGGATTGACCTGGTCGCAAATGCGCACGGCCTGTTCTCCACTGGAAGCTTCGCCCACCAGCTCGAAATCATCGAAGACCATCAAGAAAGCGCCCAAACCGCTACGGACTACCGCATGGTCATCGACGATCATCACTCGGATCGGTTTTCCTTCGTTCATCATTAAATTCCTTGATCTCTAGGATTCATTCTTCCATATCACGGAAATCTGCGTGCCCTGATTCACGGCGCTTTTGATATGGATATGTGCGCCGATATTCTCTGCTCGCTCCCTCATTATACCCAGTCCGAGGTGTTCGGGAGAGAATATCGAGGGATCAAATCCACAGCCGTCATCGGAAATATGCAGCTCAACCTGTCCTGGCAGGCAACGGATTTGGACCGCTACCTGGGAAGCTTCCGCATGTTTTACAACGTTGTTGAGAGCTTCCTGGGAGATCCGGTAGAGGGCGACTTTGACGTCCGGGGGCAGGCTAGCGTCTCCTTCAATAGAAAGATGGATGGGCAGGCGAGCGCGTCCCGTAAAAGCGTCGGTGAGATGGCGGAAAAGCTCGGCGATTTCAGCTTCCACCAGGGCGGAAGGGCGCAGTTCGAGCAGCAGGGTGCGCATTTCGGCTAACGCGCCACGAGTCAGCTCGCGCAGCTCAGATAACCTGCGCTTGCCCTCCTCCTGGTCCCGGTCCCACATGCGAGGCAAGACTTCCGCGATCAGGCTGGCAGAAAACAGGGTTTGCGTGACAGCATCGTGTAGATCGCGGGCCAGGCGGCTGCGCTCGGTAGCAACCGCGCTCCGCTCGGCCTGGGTGCGCAAGCGAGCGTTTTCGATAGCCAGGGCTGCCTGGTCGGCCAGGAAGACCGCCAAGTCGATTTCCTCCTGTGTAAACTCGCGCTTCTCCTTATAGTAAAGCGAAAGCGCTCCATAGACTTCATCACGTAGCACCAGGGGCACCGAGATATAGGCGCCAAAATGAGTCAACATCACCTGCATCCAGACTTGAATCTCTGAATAATGAAGGTCCTTTAGCTCATAATTCAGCAGCCGGGTACGTAGATCCGGCACAGCAAATGGCTTCCGGTTGAGAATCGACTGGTTTGGCTCGGTCAGCAGAAAAGGCATGGAAGTAAACGTATCGAACTCCGCTGGCATATCTGTAGTGGCCTCACGGAATAATAACTTTTTCTCCCTGTCTAGCCGGTAAATGACGCCGGCATCCGAGCCCAGGAACTGGCTGGACTGGCGCAGGATAAAGTTCAAAATATAATCCAGGGGCCGGTTTGAGTTCAGCACTGCCAGCACGTCCCGCAACCCTTCCGCCACCTGGCGCCGGCGCTCGGCCTGTAAGCGCTGCTCTTGCTCGTCACGGTATAAGCGGGCGTTCTCCAGGGCAACCACAGCGCCCGAGGAAAGCATCTTGAGAATACGCTCGTCCTCGGTTCCCAGCGGTCTTGAGTCCTTGTTAGCAACTGTAATCGTTCCGATCGGCCCGGCGCCTGACATGAGAGGCACGATGACGAAGGTTCGAGCGCCCACCTGGCGGATGATGTCCCCATACACGCGCTCATCTTTCTGAGAGTCGCTGATCAGGTAGGGCTTGCCGGTTTCAATTGCCAGGCCGGCAATCGAACCTTTCACCGGCAAGCGATAACCTACCATCTCGGGTCGCACATCTCCTGAAATTACCGATATGACCAGTTCGTCACCCTCCAGGAGATACACGGCGCCCTGCTCCGTAGAGGTCAGGCGGCGGGCTTCATCTGCAATCATCTGTAGCACGTCGTTGACATCCAACTCGCTTGTGATGGCTTTCTGGACAGCCAGGATGGTTTGAGCTTCATCGGCGCGCTGGCGCACGTTTGCATACAAGCGTGCGTTCTCGATCGCTACAGCGACCTGGTTGGCAAAGGCCATTACCAGATGGCTGTGCTCGGGCAGATAATAGTTCGGCTGGTTGTGGTCCAGGCTGACCATGCCGATCACCCGGTCCTTGACAATCAGCGGGACGCCCATCCAGGAGCGCACATAGTCGAAGGTGGTGGTAAGCGCCTCGCCTGCCGACTCCCGGAAGGCGCGCGCCAGGGGGTCGTCCGCCCGCACATCCGGAACGATGACGGGCTTTCTGCTTTGTATGACGGTGTTATTCAGGCGAACTTCTGGCAGGGGGAAATTGATCTTCAAAGCCTGCTCTTGAGGGATGGGACCGTTATAGGCATGCAGGACGAGGGTATCGTGCTCGAGCTCTAAGATAGAAGCGCCGTGGTATTCAACGACGGTTTTCAGGTGATCGAGGATCAAACCCAGGAGAGGCTTGAGCTCGATTGTGGAAGCCAGGCTTCGGGAAACCTCTAACAGGCTGGAGAACTCGCGCGTCCTCTCTGAGACGCGCTTGCGCTCGTGGAGCAGGGCTTGCTCAACCTGGACCCGTTCGTTGATCTCAGCCTGCAACTTGAGGTTGGCAGCCTGCAGCTCTTTGGTGCGCGCGGCGACCCGTTCTTCCAGATGGTTACGGTATTGGCGAAGCTCAGCCTCTTGCCTGACACGCTCTGTGGCGTCCGTGGAGACATCCAGCAGGCCCACGATCTTGCCATCCTCCTGGATGGGAGTGAAGACCGAATCCCAGTACGAGGTCATATCACCGCTGCGAATCGGGAAGGCATTGATTTGCAGCGTCTCCCCTTTCAGGACGCGCTGGAAGATTGGACGGATGTCAGACTCGCTACCCGGAGCGAGCTCGAAGATCGTCTTCCCCAGGGCAACCTGCTCCCTCATATTGCGATTGTACTTCTCGATATTATCCGCCCAGGTAAGGTTGCAACGCCGCAACCGGAATTCTTCGTCGTAAATAGCGATGCTCATGGGCATCCGGTCAAAGAGCAGCTCCAGCAGGTTCATTTGCCGCCCGAGAGCCGGGTCTGGAGAGAAGGCAACCAGAGGCGCTTCATCCTGGGCCACTTCAGAGGCAGGCAAGAGCTCAAACTCACAGGCCGAATGCCCCATTGCCTGGCAGGCGCGCTCAACACAGACGACATCCGTCCGGCCGGCAAGCACGTTCACAAAGCCGACCAGGACGCCGGAGGAATAAGCGCATACCGGGCCGCCGGCAGGGTGTGCATTCCGCTCCAACATCCAGGATTCAAAGGTATCGGTTGCCCTCACCAGGATACGCCCGATCGGCCATTCCATGCCAGTTACATCAAAGCTGCCAAAGCCGGCCGCCTGGTAAGCGGCTACACATTCTCGGAACTGGCGGGAAGCCTCTTCCGGCAAGGGGGGAGTGATGAAGGAACGGGCGAAGGAAGCGCCCCCATTGGCGCCAGCTTGCTGCAGGACCGAGTCGGCCATGCGCCGGCCGGCCAGCGCTTCGATCTGGCGGCGGAGGCCCCAAAAACTGGCTTCGATATCCAAAAGCGCCATACGTGCTCCCCCAAACTGGATATGGCCAGGACGCGGGCTCGACAAAAATTTCTTGATAGATTTATCGCTATTTTCAGAATGCATTTACGGGACTTTCGGGTGAGGGGATTTGGGTGGCTCAGGCTCCATTATATACTATTTCGAACCCAGTCAATTTTGCAAGGCCTTCTAAAAATTCTAGCTCGAATAGCAGATATAGGCAATTATGCCTATCCTCAGGTGGGAAGATAGCGCTGTGGAAGGTGCATGCCCAGGAAATATAATGGCGGAGTATCGTTCTACAACTGCCTGTGAAAGCCGCAGACTACTTTATAGAATATGATTGAGGAGCATCCCTTGAAACTCATCCTGCCAACCCTGCTTGGCTTACTCCTGTTGTCCGGCCTGATAGCCGGATGCGCACCTACCAGTGCAGAACACGAGCTAAAAATGGCGCCAGCCAAGCTCCTGCCTGCGGAGATAAAAACTGCCCCGGTCAGCGTGCGGCAAGCCTACCAGTTCGCAATTGCCAACCCGGAGGTCCTGGGAGAGATCCCTTGCTACTGCGGTTGCCTCCCTGCCGGGCATACCTCCAATTACGACTGCTACGTATCGAGTGTAGATAACACCGGGATCATTACCTTCGATTTCCACTCCTTGGGCTGCTCGATCTGCGTAGACATCACCCAAGACGCCATGCGCATGCTCAGGGACGGCAAAAGCGTGCCTGAGATCAAATCCTACGTGGACAATACCTACTCCAGGTACGGTCCCTCCAATATGCCATGATTGAATCTGCCATGGCCAACTTCCCTCTCACACTGCGTTTCCTGCTGGCAGCCGCAAGCGGCCTGATCGTGATGCTGGCGCCTTTACCGGCCGCTCCGGTCGCGCCGCAGGAGCGGCTGGTGCGGGTAGAGGCCAGCTCCTACCAGTTCGAACCGGGCGTGGTGCGGGTCAACCGGGGTGACCGGGTGACGCTTGAGCTGGCATCTACTGACGTCGTGCACGGGCTGCATATCGACGGCTACAACCTGGAGTTGCAGGCAGACCCAGGTCAACCGCGCCGGATTACCTTCACGGCCGAGCGAAGCGGCGCATTCCGCTGGCGCTGTTCGGTTTCTTGCGGCGCCCTGCACCCATTTATGATCGGGAAGCTGGTAGTTGGGGATAACGCCCTGCTATGGAGGGCAGGGGGATTGGCGAGCCTGGCTGTCCTGGCTGGCCTGTTCCTGTTACCTAGGCCAACAGATCCAAGATAAGCCATGCGCTACGACTTGACCCGCCTCCCGCTCTTGAAGCGACTGCTCCTCAGCCGCTGGCCCCAGTTCCTGGCGCTGATCGTGGCCCTGGCAGGTTTTGGACTGGCCATCGCGGCTGGATTGTGGGGCACCCCGGTCGGGAGCCGAAACTTCGGTATTATCTTCGTATGGATCGCCTGGTGGGCGCTGCTGATGCTTGTCGCCGTGCCGCTGTTGGGCCGCGGCTGGTGCAGCATCTGCCCGATCCCCGCACCGGGAGAATGGCTGCAAAGGGGAGCGCTGATGGGACCTAACGGGGGCGGTCTGGGCATGGGAAGGCGCTGGCCGAACCGGCTGCGGAATATCTGGCTTCAGAATGGGGCCTTTACGCTGGTTGCCCTGTTCAGCACGGTAATTCTCACGCAGCCGCAGGTAACGGCTGTTGTGCTGTTGGCCTTCCTATTCGTTGCCATCGGCGCCAGCCTGGTCTTCGAGCGCAGGGCCTTCTGCCGCTATCTGTGCCCGGTAGGAGGCTTCATCGGGCTGTATTCGCAGCTCGCGCCGGTAGAGGTTCGCGTCAAGGACAGTGCAGTGTGCGCTGCGCATACCGAGAAGACCTGCTATACCGGAAACGAGCAGGGCTATGGCTGCCCCTGGCAAGTCTTTCCGCCCGGTTTGATCAAAAACACCTACTGCGGCGCCTGCATGGAATGCCTGCGGACCTGCCCGCAGGATAATATCGCCATCAACCTGCGAACGCCAGGGCTAGACCTGGGCATAGCGCGGGGCCGCAAGCTGGATGAATCGTACAAAGCCTTTATTATGCTGGGCTCCGCCATCCTTTATTCCACCGTCCTGCTGGGTCCGTGGGGAAGCTTGAAGATGGCAGCCTATTCCGTCGGCTCGACGGCCTGGGTCCTGTACGCGGCGGTCTTCCTGGTCACCGTCCTGGCGCTCTTGCCGGGCCTGTTTTATCTGGCGGTATGGCTGGGGCACAGGCTGGCAAAGACATCCGAGCAGATCAATAAGACCTTTGTTTCGATGACGTATGCGCTGGTTCCGCTAGGGATGAGCGCCTGGATTGCCTTCAGCCTGTCCTTCGTGTTTGCGAACTACTCGTACGTTTGGATGGTCTTATCCGACCCTTTCGGTTGGGGTTGGGATTTATTCGGAAGCGCCGGCATAGCCTGGTCACCCTACCTGAGTATGCTCGTGCCGCTCCTGCAAATTCTCGTCCTGGTAGCAGGGGCGACCTGGGCGGCTTCCACAGCCCGGGAGATCGCCAGTGAAAAGTTAGCTCCCCGAGCAGCGCTGCGTCAATCGACGCCGGTAGCCGGGTTCTGCCTGGCGGTGAGCGTGTTATTGATAGGGTTACTGGTAGGATGAAGAATAGGATGGAAAGATTAGCGCGCATACTCCTGCTCGGCCTGCTCTTGGGCCTGGGCCTGGCAGTGCTATGGGCGCGTTTTACGGCCCCCGCAACAGCAGTGGGCAAGCGGGTGGAGATGAGGGCCGTCATGCCAGAAGCCGGCGGCTGGAGCCCGGATTTAATCCGGGCCGAGGTCGGGCAGCCGGTCTACCTGCGCTTCACTTCAGATGATGTGGTGCACGGGTTTGCAGTCGGCAAGCAGGATTGGCCCTCCGTGGATATTTACCCCGGGCAATGGGCTGAGACCACCCTGGTATTCGAGCAACCCGGGAAATATACGTATTACTGCACGCGCTGGTGCGGCCCGAACCATTGGCGCATGCGCGGGGTGATAGAAGTAGAAGGGCCGGGGAATGAAGAGCCGGTCGTCGAACCGCTTTACGTAAAGCTCGGCATCGACATCGATGCCCCACACCTGGCAGAGACGCTGCCCCAACAGAAGCCCTCCGCTCGTCGCGGGCTGGCCTTGAATGTCGACATTCCACCCCGCTTCCGCACACAGGACTACTACCGGGCCAACAGCCCTGAACAAATCTGGAAGGACCTGCGCGCAGAAGAGGAATCCAGCGCCCTAAACGACCAGCAGATCTGGGACCTGGTCGCGGTTGTGTGGACGGAGCAGGTTGCGCCGGACCGCCTGAAGCTGTACCAACCGGTATATACTGACAATTGTGCGGCCTGCCATGGGGAGAATGGCGCAGGGGAGGGCGTCCTGGCGCCGTGGCCTACGCTAGAACCGGTAACCGGTAGCAGTTTGAAACATCCCGTACCAGAAGCGGGCGCTTTCCACGAGGTGCAACCTTCCCCGCCCGATATGGGTCACGCCGGAGAAGTCATGCCAGATTTCAGCGACCCCGTCCGCATGCTGGGCGCCAGCCCGGCCTTGCTGCAAGGCAAGATCATCCGGGGCGGCATGGGCACGGGCATGCCCTATTTCGGTCCTATTCTGACCGAGGAGCAAACCTGGGCGCTGGTTGCCTATATCCAATCCTTCCAATTCGAAATGGAGTAACCCAATGAAAGATAATAAGAAGAGTTATAAGAATTCCCGCAAAAGAAAACGCAACCAAAAACCCTGGCCTGTGTTGCTGGCCGTGGGCGGGCTTCTACTGGTCGTCGCGGCGATCCTGTTCACCGGCCGGAACGAAACCACACCGAAAGTCTCCGTCGAGGTGAAGGGGCAGCCCAGCCTCAAGGTCGACCAGGAGCTGGTCGATTTCGGCGAGATGAAGTTCGAGCAGCCGGTCTACGTGACTTTCACCCTCAGCAACGTTGGCGACCAGACCCTGCGCTTCAGCGAGGCGCCTTATATCGAAGTGCTGGAGGGCTGCTGACCGCCCAAACCAGCCATCGGTTCGATGGCGCTAAAACCCGGTGAAAGCACCACCTTGCAAATGGCCTTCACGATGCACGAGGGAATGGGAGGTCCGCACGATTTCCGTGTGTATGTCCCCAATAACGACCCCACCTGGGGCGAACGGGCATTGGTCGTTTTATCCGACTGGGTGGAATAGAAGGCTACGGCAAAACCACCAGGGTGCCCTTCATCCCCGCATCGTAATGGACGCCGTCCTGCTCGAAACAGCCCAATACCCATTCTCCAAGCATATCTTCGGTCACCTGAAACGTTACGCGTGCAGTATCGCCATTATGCGGCAGGACGACCATGAAGCTCCCGGAGTGATCCGAGCCATGCCCGCCGGCCGGCTCATCCGGCCCCATCAGCATGGGTTCTACGTGAGCGGCTTCGAAGAAATCCACGTGGAAACCGCTGGGCCGGTTGTTCGTGCTGGCGACCTGCTGGCCGATCATCAGCTCGTGGCTGATCTCGCCCCGATTGACCAGCTCCAGTGTCACCTCCTGCCCTACCCTGACCTCGATCCTTTCTGGTGAAAAGGCATACTCTGTCATCTCGAGCGTGAATGAAACTGGTTCGACCTGAGCAGAAGGCGCAGGAGCGCTGCCGGAGCAGGCCGCAACCAATAAAACGATGATCAGCAAGAACGCGAAAGAAATCCCTGAACGTAGCATATTAATCCTCCTGGTGATGTAAACGAATTAAGAAATTCCCAATGCCTGGCTTGGAAGTCCCCGCCAATATCTTATGACAGAATTAAGACTCTGTCATGGGTTGTTTAACCCCCTGGAGCATAAGCAGAATGGCTTATTTGTGTTCCCATCGATCACGGGTTCAAAATTGGATGCATGTAAAATAGCCTTCCGATACACCTCACGGATGACTTATATGCCTACCGATTAAGATTATTTTCGCCTATAATGTGGGCAATGATCTTAAGTTTTACCAACAGATAGGAAACGAAGATATGAAAAGTAACCCAATCCGGGTGATCCTGGCGGACGACCACGCTGTGGTGCGGGCCGGCATCCGGCAGTTCCTCGAACACAGCGGCGATATCCAGGTCGTGGGGGAAGCCGACGATGGGCTGGCGGCGCAGGAGCTGATCAAGACACACCGTCCCGACGTGGCCGTCCTGGACATCCAGATGCCTAAGGCTAGCGGAATCGAGGTCACCCGCTGGATCCGCTCCAACCTGCGCCAGGTAGGTATCCTGGTGCTGACTGCCTACGATGACGACCCGTATGTGATGGCTGTGCTACAGGCCGGCGCAAACGGGTATGTCCTGAAAACGGCCTCCCCGGAGGAGATCATCCAGGCGGTCCGGGATGTTCACGCCGGCAAATCAGCCCTGGATGCAACCATCGCCCAAAAGCTGATCGCTCACATCACCAACCAGACTGAAGGGCAAGAGGTCGAAACGCTCACCGAGCGCGAGCTGGAGGTTCTGACCCTGGCGGCGAAGGGCTATACCAACAAAGCCATCGCTCGCCAGCTTAATATCAGCGACCGCACCGTGCAAGGGCACCTGGCGCATGTCTTCGATAAGCTGCATGCCAGCAGCCGCACGGAGGCCGTTATGCGGGCCGTTTCCCTGGGCTGGATCCCACAGAATGTAGGCGAGATTGTCGAGGATTAAGCCTTCCTTCCCCCAAGCGAGAAGCCAGTTCATTCGAAAGCCCGTCTCGGGCAGCGGGCTAATCCTGCAACTGTTCGTTTTTGTTTTCCTGCCCCTGACGGCGCTGCTGCTGGTGATTGCGCTGGTAAGCCTCTCCCTGCACCAGTCTGCTATGCGCAGTATGGTAACCGCCCGGGATGAACGCGCCGTGCGCACTGCAGCCAGCGCACTGCGCGCCCAGTTGGAACACCGGATTCTGGAAATCGAAGGGTTGGGCGCCCGCGCAGCCGGCCTCCCCAGCCGGGATCTACAGGCAGTCATTAGCAACTCAGAGTACCTGCTCACCAGTTTCCCGGGCGGGTTGGGGTTCTTCGACCGGCAAGGCCAGGCCCTGGCTACGACCCAGAATCCAGAGATGCTGGAGTTCCTTTCCTTGCCCGACTCAAGCTCCAAATTGCCACAACGATCTCCAGGGCAATCGACCCTGGGGCCGGCTTTCTCCAAACCGGCAAATGGAGAGTTGGTTTACCTGGCAGCCGCCGCCCAGGCGGACCGGGTTGCAGTGGGGATATTTTTCCCCTCAGAGCTGGCAGAGGAAATCCTGAAGGAGGCCTTTCCTGAAGAGGAGCATGCCAGCGTCTTCATCGTGGATGCATCTCAAAATCTAATTTACTCAAGAGGCCTGCACGCCCAGGATAGTGAGATTTTCACGCACCCCGGCGTACTCAGCGCACTTAGCGGAGAGAGCGGGGCCACCTATCTACCGGTCGAGGGAGAAGAGCAGATCGTGGCTTACAGCCCGGTCGGACCGGCAGGCTGGGCGCTGGTCGTCCAGGAGGCGGCCGCGATGGTCGAGACCCCCCTGCTCAGCTCCACCCAAATGGCTCCACTGGTATTGGCGCCGGCATTGCTGATCGCCTTGTTGGCCTTGTTCTTTGGGGCGCGCCAGGTGGTCCGCCCGCTCCAAGCCTTAGAGAACCAGGCCGCCAGCCTGGCCTGGGGCAATTTCGAGGCCATCCAGGAGCCAGTGGGCGGGATCGCGGAAATCCGTAGCCTGCAGGCCGGGCTGGTCCACCTGGCAGAGAAGGTCAAGGCCGCCCAGCAAAGCCTGCACAGCTATATCGGAGCGATCACAGCAGGGCAAGAAGAAGAGCGCCGCCGCCTGTCGCGCGAGCTGCACGACGACACCTTGCAGGGGATGATCGCCCTCAAGCAGCGCGTGCAGCTTGTCCAGATCTCGCAAGAAGGGCGGACTGATTCCGAGTCCCTGGCTGAAATCGAAACTCTGACCGAGCAAACCATTCAGAACCTGCGCCGGTTGACGCGCGCCTTACGACCCATTTACCTGGAAGACCTGGGGCTACCCGCCGCGCTGGAAATGCTAGCCCAGGAAACCGGGCAGACTCCAGGCCTGAATGTCGCTTTCGAAAAGCTCGGTCGAGAAAGGCGCCAGAGCCCGGATCGAGAGCTGGCCCTTTACCGCATCACCCAGGAGGCCTTGAGCAACGCCTGCAAGCACGCTGGAGCGAAAAACGTTTCGGTCGCCATCCGCTACACACCTGAGGCAGCCGTACTTGAGGTGGTTGACGATGGAAAAGGGTTTCAGGTCCCGAAGAGCCCGGCAGAGTTTGCTCCCAGCGGGCATTTCGGCTTACTGGGCCTGCACGAGCGAGCCGAGCTGATTGGAGCCAGGCTCAACATCAGCTCCTCTCCTGACGCAGGGACACGCGTAACGGTAACCCTCCCGGACCGGGCAGAAACAGTCTAAGCGTTAAATTAAAACATACCAAAGCTCCTTGATAGGAGGTGAAATGCATACGCCAACCCTTGACGCCAACCGGTTTCGGGATGATTTCGAAGCCCTGGCCAAAATCGGGAACACGGGAGACGGTGGAGTGCACCGCCCTACTTTCAGCGAGGCCCACCTGGCAGCCCGCTCCTGGTTCAGAGAGCGCGCCAGGACAGCCGGGCTGCAGGTGCAGGTGGATGGGGCCGGCAACCACTCGGCGACCTTGAGATGCGCACCCCCGGGGGCCCCGGTTATGCTGCTAGGATCGCATTTAGATTCTGTTCCCAGGGGAGGGCGATTCGACGGCGCCTTAGGAGTACTGGCAGCTATAGAAGTTTTGAGAGCTGTGCAGGAGGCAGGCATCCCGCTGCGCTTCGACCTGGAAGCGATCGATTTCACGGATGAGGAGGGCAGCCTGGTCGGCTTGTTAGGAAGCAGCGCTATGGCAGGCATCCTCAACCGGCACGAGCTTGAAAACCCGCGCGGTGGGCGGGGAAATCTACTGGCAGGGCTAGCTCGCGCCGGTCTGAGTGAAGACGGGCTACTGGCAGCCAGGCGGGACCCACATGGGTTGGCAGGGTACCTTGAGCTGCATATCGAACAGGGCACTCGCCTGGAATCTACCGGAGCCGATATCGGCATTGTGACCGGGATCGTAGGCCTGGACTCCTATGGGCTGGTCTTTCAAGGGCGCGCCGACCATGCCGGAACGACTTCCATGCAGGAACGGCAGGACGCCGCGCAGGGGGCATGTTCGTTTACAGTGGGTGTGCGGAAGCTACTTATGGATGGGTATCCGGGATGCGTTGCCAACGTGGGCTCGATCCAGCTCCTACCAGGGGCCTTCAATATCGTCCCCGAGCGGGCCATCGTCTCATTGGAATTCAGGGCCCCAGAGCCAGACCGGTTGAACGAGCTCGAAAAGGACCTGCTGGAGCTTGCCAGGCGAGAAGCAGACTGCTTTGGATTAGGGCTCGATATCCAGCCCCAGGGTAAGCATCTGCCTACCCCTATGCATCCAGTCATGCAGGAAGCCTTCCAGAGATCGGCCGAGAAGCTGGGTTTAAAATATATGCACCTGGCTTCCGGAGCGGGACACGACGCCCAGGCGCTGGCCGGTGTTTGCCCGGTGGGTATGATTTTTGTGCCCTCGGTCGGAGGAGCGAGCCATTCACCCCACGAGCTGACCGAGTGGGAGGACTGCTTGAAGGGCGCCAACCTGTTGCTCCACACTGTCCTGGTTCTGGGCAGGTGAATGGAAAATCCAATTTAAATGCCAAATGGCAGGGTGAGGGGGGCACCCTGCCATTTGGCAAACGGAAGTATACCAAATATTTACTAAAAAGCAAGGGATATTTTAAAATTTTTATCGAATCTACTGAGCTGCCAACTCGACCAGCTCCGGGATCGAGTCCAACCCCAGGCGCCGGAGGGTTTCCAGGGTCGGGATACCGTCCTGCGACCATCCCCGCCGCAGGTAAACCGCGTCCACCAGCATCTCATAGCGATGCTCTCGATAGGCCCGTAATGCAGCCATCTTTTCCTCGGTGGATAGGCCGGCAGGGTCGAGGCCTAGCTCCTCTCGTAGGGATTTATCATAACGCTCCTGGCGCGATTCATACTCCTTGACCGTTACCGGTCCCATAGCCCGGTAGGGTGGATAGTCCGTGGCGCGCCTGCCGTAGCCCATGCGCAGGTTGAATAGCCTCTGGAAGGTATACACTTTCTCGGACTGGAGCAGCAAGTCATCGATGGTGACCTTCTGCCCGGTGACGCCTTCATGCAGCCACAGGTAGTTCTCGACGTGCTCGGGGACCTTGGCGGGCTCGGCGGCGGTTTTATTGCTGGGTGGGATGATGTCGTTCCAGGGCAGCTTGCAGAGGCCGTGCAGGCTGAACCAGGTGCGGAAGAGGGGGAAGTAATGCAGGGCTTCGGCCTTGTCTTCAAAGCTGGGCAGCTGCTTATGGACCTGGTCCATAAAGATCAACCAGGCCTCATCGTGCTGTGGGCCTTTCGAAGCCAGGGCATAGCCGCCCTGTTGGGCGAGCGATTCCTTGGTCATGTAATCCGACATCTCCAGGCCCTTGACCTCCGTTCCGATATCCTGCAAGAATTTGGGATCGGCGCCGAACTTTTCAACAAAGTACTTCTTCATGTAGCGGATACCCTGCCCAATGACCAGGCCAAACCCTTCCCCGCGCGCCATATGGTGGATCAGCTCGAGGGAAGCTGCGGAATTGCCCCAGGTAAGCTGCAGCCCACCGGTGCGCTCTTCGTTAAGGAGGCCTGCTTCGTAACACTCCATGGCAAAGGCGATCGAGTTGCCTAAAGATATGCTATCCAGGCCATACGTATCGGCGTAAAAGTTCAGCTCGAGGATATCATCCGGATCGAAGATACCGCAGTTGGTGCCCATGGCGCCGATGGTCTCGTACTCCGGACCGTCCACCATAACCCGGTCACCAGCGTAGGGACCGGTGCGCACCTGGTAGGAGGCCACGGCATGCGAGCAAGCCATCGTGCAGCCGTACCAGCAACCGTCTGGGCCACTGTGATCGAATCGCTGCTTCCACAATGGGCCGGCAAGCTTATGGTGCTCGGGGTGAGAACCAAAGCGGAAATTCTCGACCGGCAGGAGGTCGAAGCGGTCCATAATTTCAACGAGATAAGGAGTGCCTACGTTGCGCATATCGTTCTGGACGGCGTCGTAGTCACTGATCTCCTTGTTGATGCGCTGCCCGGCCTTACGCAGGAGGGCCATGTCTGCCACGCCGTTGCTATCGCCGCTCATATTGCTATAACGGACGACGATGGCCTTGACGCGCTTATCGCGCATGACTCGCCCTGCCCCCCCTCGGGCGGCCTGCTTGATGCGCACTTCCTTCCGGCGAACATCGTAAAAGCTGATATTCAAGCCACACATGGCCACGTGGTCGGCAGCCTGCCCGGCAGAGATGACCGAGATATTGCGCTGGTCGCGCTCGTCCTTTGCATACATCTCAGTAAGTTGGCGGTTGATCAGGTGGGTGTCCAGGGCTTCGAGCGGGGCAGTCTCAATGGTTACGCGGCCGGAATCGCCGTCGATATAGATAATCACGTCCTGATCTGCTTTACCCTGGATCTCAAGGGCATCCCAACCGGCGAATTTGAGGTATGGGCCGAAATAACCGCCTCCATTGCTGTCTACGACAGAATGGGTCATGGGAGAAAGCGTGACGACGGTGGCCTTTCCTGTCCCTGGGTAGGCCGTGATGCCTCCGATCGGGCCGCCGCTGATGATAAGCTCGTTCTCTGGGTCATCCCAGCGTGTCTGAGCCGTCACTGCATTCCAAAGCAGCCACAAGCCGAAGCCACGGCCGCCGGTGAAGGTGTCCTTCATCTCTTGCGTGACGGGCTTGCTGGAGAAGGCCACGCCTGAAAGGTCAACGTACAGGGTCCGGCCTGCGTAACCACGTACGACAGGGCGGAGATCGTAATTGTACTCGGCTAAAATCGTGTGTGCAGCTAAGAGCTTCTCAGGGGGATAGGTAGTCATATCTTGTCCTCAGATCTAAAGTGCCAGGTAGGAGGCAATGAGTTATTGAGGCCAAACGGCCAAATTTATTATATATGAACTTTCTATGGGAAAGTCGGAATGAGGAGCATTGGCAGGAAAGTATGTGACGTTTGCAACTATTGACGAACGTGAACAAAGAAGGAAATCAACTCAATTCGAAGGAAGAGTATTTATACTATCAAATCTTTAAAGATTGCTTTGGATGTAAAATTCCACTGAATGAAGTAGGACGCACAAAGCATATTTGAAAAAAGAGGATACGAAAGCGACCCTGTTTGGACGCGCAGGGTCGCTTTTGGATCGAACTAGTTTTAGTTAATTCTAAATTTCACTCTGTCGTCGGAGCGACACCCGGATAGGCATCAACGAGGATCCAGGGGAAGTAGATGATATATTCATCTGGCAAGAAGTAGCCGGGCTCCCCCACTGGTAAGACATATACAGCCAGATCCTGGTTTTCTCCATCGCCCGTGGCAAAGACAGATACAATTTTACCCTCACTAAAGTTCTCAAATATGGGGTCAATGAGGGTTGTATCGCCGCCTGGTGTGGTGATTATCAAATCATACCAACCAGCTGGCAGCGGGTCGAAACCAGTCACATCTCCGAAAGGAACGTCTTCGAGAATGGGTGTTCCATCTTGCAAACGAACATCCGCCCGGACATCGGCTCCAACCGCAAACGGAGCCAGATGACCAATCCGGAGATGGAACATTCCTTCATCAGGTACAGTCATATCATCTTCCAATAGGAGCAAGTCGAGAGGTTCGTTATCCCCATCACCGACTGCAATAGCCGTGTAATAAGTATCAGCTGCCAGCACTATTGGAGCCTCTATGACAGGATCTGTTGCGCCTGTCGGGATTACAGCTACATCATATTCACCAGCTTCAAGCTCGAGATACTCCGTAGAGTCACCATAGTTGAAATCCGTGAGCACTGGTTCTCCATTAAGTTCAATGGTAACACTGGTATCTTCAGCAAAGGGCGCCAAATGGGCTACCTGCAGAAACGCAGAATCTTGATTGATAACCGATTCGGCAGCCAGGGTTGTTGCTAAAGGCCGTACAGAGAAGAAACCTATCAGCATAGCCACAAGCATGACAGTGGTCCATACGCGTTTGCTTGCTAACATCATTTTTGTCTCCTTATATTTAGTAAGAGTTTGAAGTTAAATAAGGTGTACCTGTAAGCTCTCCAATTTGCCTGGTTTTCCCTCCTTTCTCGACGCTCGCCTAATTGTACATATATTATAACATATTTATATAAGTATTGTACTTTTTCACCTGTGGTCTTGCAACAAATATTCACGCAGAAATACTAGGTATCCCTTGTACAAAGAAAATCACATCATATTTGGGCAGAAACGAAAATATCTTTCGATATACTTCTTGCCCCAGAATATGCCAAATTCATATAACAACGGAGAGCTTTTCTAAGGTACTTGTATGATAATCCCCTTATAGCTTTTCACCAGGCGGAAAATTAAAATATCCGCTTAATCCTGGCATTACGCCTTACCTCAGTTTTTTTATTATACCCAATTTTTTTCCAACCTGTCGATAAGGATAAGGTCCTATCAAATTGCCTTGACCATCCAAATTAACTATCCATGCCGGAGTCCCCTACCCACCGGCTGCCTGATTGGGGTACAATCACCTGTACCATTGCAACTTGAATGGGGGCGTCCAAACTGGCTGACCTGTGGGGTTAAAGGACATCCAAATTCCGTCTCACCAATCGTATACCAAAAATCGAATGCAAGGAGGAAATCTCATGCAGCACAACGTATATAAGAAGATCGAGATCACAGGTTCTTCTGATAATAGCATGGAGGAGGCCGTACAAAGCGCCGTCCAGAGAGCGTCTCGAACCATCCGGAATATGCGCTGGTTCGAGGTCGTGGAGACACGCGGTACGATCGAAAACGGGACTGTATCCGAGTGGCAGGTTACGGTAAAGATAGGCTTCACGCTGGAAGAATCCTGATCCAATCCTGATGAGAGTCCGCCTGCTTAATAAATGGGAGGCGCTCCGCTCCAGTTACTGGTTTGTGCCTGTCATCATGGGTGCAAGCGCCATAGCCTTCTCCTTTCTTACGATCGTGCTGGATATCGAGCTGGAAAGCGAAGTCATCCGTACGCTGGGAGTATTTTGGACCGGAGGACATGAAGGAGCCCGGGGATTATTGGAGACGATCGCGGGCTCGATGATCACCGTAGCTGGCGTGACGTTCTCGATCACCATGGTAGCGCTCTCCCAGGCTTCAGCCCAATTCGGGCCCCGGTTGCTGCGCAGCTTTATGCGCGATACAGGCAACCAGATCGTATTGGGCGCCTTTATCGCTACTTTCCTTTACAGCATTATGGTATTGAGGACCATCCGAGAAGACCCAGAATTCGTCCCTTACATTTCCGTGACAGTGGGCATTGTTCTGTCGATCGTAAGCCTGGCAGTGCTGATCTTCTTCATTCACCATGTGGCCCGTTCTCTACAGGCGCCCTATGTGATCGCTGAGGTAGCGCAAGAACTATTCCATTCGATCAACCGGTTATTCCCTTCCGGTGTAGGCCAACAACCTCCCGAAGACGAAGAGGAACAGATCAAAAAAGATTATGAGGAAGCCTTCAAGCAGAATGGACAAAAGATCCTGGCGCAACGCAGTGGTTATATGCAGGTGGTGGACGATGATGGGTTAATGGAAATATCCAAGACGAACGACCTCACTCTGCGCTTGTTTTACCGCCCCGGACATTTTGTCATCCATGATAATGTGATCGCCAAGGTTATCTCAGCCAGGGATATTAATGACGAAGTAAGAAGCAAGCTTCAACAGGCCTTCATCATCGGGAAAGAGAGAACACCTACTCAGGATGTGGAATTCGCAATCAGCCAGCTCGTTGAAGTGGCGGTCCGCTCTTTATCCACAGGGGTGAACGATCCATTCACTACGATCACCTGCATCGATTGGCTCAGCGCAGCTCTAACTCACCTGGTTAAGAAAACCTTCCCCTCACCACTCAGGTACGATGATCAAGGCCGGCTTCGGATCGTCTTCGATAAACCGTTGACCTTTCAAGGGGTGGCAGGTGAAGCATTCAACCAGATACGCCAGTATAGCGAGGGGAGCGTGGACGTCAGCATTCGTCTCCTGGAAGGCATCTCGTTAATCATCGAGCAAACCGAAAACGAGGCTTACCGGGAGGTGCTCATGCGGCATGCCCGTTTGGTCGAACGACAGAGCACCAGGGAGGCACCTTCCAGGGATGACCGGAAGGACTTAGAGGATCGCTTCGATAAAGTGAATAAGCAACCGGATCGTTCGGAGTGAATAAATATCAGGCCCGGATCTCTACCACCACTCCAGGGTCTGCCCAATTGTAAAGCCATTCAGCAGCCGGTAGATCGAGGATGATACAGCCGTAGGAAGCCGGCCGGCCCAAGACATTGGCCCATAGGCGCTGCCCGCTGGACAGGGTCGGCAGGCCATGGATGCCGTTAAAGAACCCGGGCCAGGCTTCATAGATGCCGATGAAATGAGGCATCGTTAAGTCCCAAAGCGAGGCGTAGGCGCTCAACTCGTGAGTGCGGACCTGGAATATGCCCGGTTGGGTAGGAGAGCGGTCGATGCCGGTGCTGATGACATGCTCGGAGAGCAGCTCACCGTCCTGGTAAGCCCATAAGCGCTGCTCGCTGATGCTGATGATAATGCGCTTCCCCAGCACCACAGGCAAGGGCAGCATATCGTCTTTTGAGGGCACGCGTAACTGCTGGCCAGCGTAGAGCGAATCCGGATCCAGGCCCGGGTTGGCTTCGATAATCTTCCAATAGGGCAGACCCACTTTCCAACCGATCTTAACCAGGGTGTCACCGGGCTCTACGGTATAAGTGGTGGGGTGATGTTTCAATACGATCGTTATAGGAGAACCGCTGTGCACCGATTGTGCAAAGGAGGCCAGGTATTCGGTTGGCTCGAACCAGCGCCCCTCGCCGAGTGAGCCGCTCAGCCCTGACAGGTAGGCGGCAGGGCCAGCTTCATCGATCGTTACTAGGGGGCCAGCTGCCGTGTTATCGATCTGCAACCAGCCAGCCACTTCTTCCTGGGGCACGTACCAATCGATATACTCGTCATTAACCGGATCGTAGAACAGGAGCGACCTTTTGACTTCCAGCAGTTGCTTCACTTCGGCGATAGCGGGAGATAAATCTTCCAATTGCGGCGGGACAGTCTGCATGGTGAGCTGAAAATCAGACAGCCTGTGGTAAGTGTCCTTGCTTGATGCCAGGCGGGATAGGGTATCTTCAATATCCAGAGAGAGACCTGGGACCGCCGGCACGATCACCAGGCTACCCCCTTCCATATACAAGGTAGCGTTTTGGGGAGGCGTATACACCATACCGGCCAGCGCTTCCAGGCTTGATCGGGCTTTTCCTTCATCGAAAATGAAAACCAGCTCCACCGCTGTCTTCTCCTGGTAGCCTTCCAGTATCCTTTCGAGCCCGCTTATGAAATCTCCATTTCTGCCAACCCGGTGGGCGGCAGCTGCCGTAGTAATCGGATCGACCTGGAAACCTAATTCGTAGGGCGGTACGTCCCAGGTATTTCTCCCATCCGTTACGCTCAGGCGCGGCTCTAAATTCCAGAGCCTATGGATCTGCATGGCAGCCTGATCCATGGTCTTTCCTGCCAATTGCGTCCCTCCGGCCTCAACGCCCGGGAGGATGCGCTCAAAGGTGTAAAAATAGGCATAGATCCCGTAAATCAGGATAAACAATAAGACGGGAAAACCCAGCATGCCAGCCAGGACTGCTATCTTAACCATGGCAGTCAGCACCGGCCCTGATTGAGAGCGGTTATTCCTTGCAGGAGTTACCTTGCCATAACCTTGCATTGTATTTGAAGTGCGCATTACTGTAAACAACTTCCTAAAGATAAAAAACTAAGATATAAATTATCTTAATTGGCATAATCATGCCTGTTAATTCTATCACCATAATAAATTGAAGGGTTATCCTTCTTCATTTGCAGTCAGGGCCTAAATCCCCTCCCAGGTGGAATCCAATCCGCTAACAAGCCAGGAAACAGCCCAAGCAGCGCTCGGCCTCATCCAAGGATAGACGTTCAAAAACAAATAGGAGTTCCAGCCATTTTTAGCTGGTTGGGAAGGATTTAAGTTTCAGAGCTATCCAATAAAGCCAAAAGAATCCCGGGATAACCGCCAGTCCCGCCATCAGCCAGATCAATCCCCCAGCGTCAAGCTGCGTGCTGTCCAGAAGCCATCCGGCCACGCCGGCCCCAATGGCATTAGCGAGTGTGAACAGGGCAAACTCCGTGGAAAAGACTCGCCCCCGGATTTTTCCCGGCAAGATCTGCAGTAATAGTTGGGTGGAAAAGACCCAGTTAAGACCGTTCCCGATGGAACGCAAGAGGGAGCCGGTTAAAACCAGACCAAAACTGCTCAGGGGGGCGCTAATTGCCAAACCGGCTACGCTCAATAAGTAGGAGAAAACCAGGAAGTAGCGTAACGGGCGCTCCCGGTCGCCAACCAACCGGCGGGCCAGGAGCGGGCCCGCGCCGGTCCCGACACCGGCAATCGCATAGAAGATGCCCAGGCTCGTCCCACCCCCCTCTCCGATCACGAAAACCCTTTCCGCCAGGATGACCTGCACGACCTGAAACCCACCACCTACGGTCAAGGCCAGGGCTGCTTTATGCAATGCAATCGCCAGCACGTCCTTGTACCGCGCCAGGTAGCGCAGACCATCCAGGTATTGTCCCAATGCTGAGCCGGGTGATTTTTCCTTAACATCATCGGAGCGTGCCGGGCGGTAAGCAATGCGAGCGATCAGGATGGCGGAAACGAGGAAGGTGATCGAATCGATGATAAATGCCGGGTAAATCCCCCATTGACCGGCCACCACCCCACCCATAGCAGCGCCTAAAGCCAGCATTACCGACCAGGTGGCCGAGCTGAGTGCGTTGGCGCCTCCCAGCTCATGCCGGCCGACGATATCGGGCAGCAGTGCATTGCGGGCCGGGAAGAAGAAGCCACTCAGTCCAAGCTGGACGGCGGTCAACACATACAGCACCCAGACATGCTGGGGCTCACGCACGAAGAGGAAACCCAGGACTACTGCGGCCCGGGCCAGGTCCGCCAGCACGAGCAGATGTTTGCGGTTGAACTGGTCGGCAGCCACCCCGGCAATGGGGGAGACAAGGAAGGGCGCCAGCATGCGCACGACGAACAGACCGCCAACTGCCAGGCCAGATTGGGTCAGGTGCGAAATCAGGGCTGCGGAGGCGATCAGGTTGAACCAATCGCCAAACAGGCTGACAACTTCTCCAAGCCAGAGCAAACGGAAATTGGGATTCCCACGCAGGATAGTGAGATAACCAACCGGTGCAGACCTATCCGCTAATAGATCAGCCAAAAGAACCCCTTAACCCCCGCCCATCCAGAATTCTCCATAACGGGATGTGCTCCAATCGCGCGGCTTCTTGGCAATTATAGCGTAAATGATCACAAGTCGATTGGAAGAGGTCAGGACCGATCGACCAGCTTGCTCACCGGATTGCCTATGATATGATTGTTCTGTAAACCCGCCCCACAGGGAGTGATAAATTTAAAACCAGTGGGCCAAACACCATCAGGATTTGAACAAATGAATGAAAACCAGACTCCCGTGACACGGTACCTGAGTGAATCAGGCATACCGCACCGCTTCTTCCAGCATAAGGGCCAGGTGCGCTCTCTTGAGCAAGCCGCCCAGGAGCGCGGTCAAAAACCAGAACAGGTCGTGCGGAGCATCCTGTTCCGGTTGGCTAAAGACGAGTACATCATGGTACTGATGGCGGGACCCCGCCAGATCTCCTGGCAGGCATTGAGGCGCTACCTCGGCAAATCACGGCTGACGATGGCCAGCGAAAGGGAGGTGCTGGAGACGACCGGGTACCCGCTGGGGGCGGTTTCCCCCTTCGGGCTGCCAAAGCCAATCCGCATACTGGTGGACAGCAGCGTTGCCGGGCAGGCGGATCTGTCGATCGGGTCTGGGGAGCGCAATTCGACCGTTATCCTTGCAAGAGAGGATCTATTCAGAGCTTTAGGAGATGTAGAAAGCGGGGAATTCGGAGAGGATTGAAGGTCGTTAGAGGTCAACCAAAACCGTCACACCCTGCCCCGACTCGTTCAAGAGCTGGTAAGCCCAACCATTCTCGCGCCGGGCCAGGCGAAAGATGCCTTCCTCTGTCAGAAATTTGACATTGCTGTACTGGGCGTCCTTATAATCGGACACTTTTCCGCTCTTGATA
>CAZAQS010000029.1:0-29629 GCA_964486825.1 uncultured Anaerolineaceae bacterium
AATCGGCAAGCCAACCCTGGAGGACCTGCTCAAGGCGAAATTTGGTAAATAAACTTTCGAGGAAGCTCGCTCCACGAACCTGGGTTCGAGAAGCGGGCTTCCTTTACAACCTGGCCTGCTTACCCATCACCTATGCCTGAATTGACCTGGGATTCGAAATCTACCCCAGCACCCACCCCTGGAGCTTTGGAAATGGACAGCCTTGTCTATCCCCAGGCAACGGGATACCCTCAAGCAAGAGCGGAAAATTCTCTCATCCTGGGGGAAAACCTGGCCAGCATGTCTGCCTTGCTAGGTGAGTACGAGGGACGCATCGACCTGATCTATGCCGACCCGCCTTTTTTTACGAACCGGCGTTTCACAGCTCGAGTGGGGCGCGGCGAGGATTCACGCCGCCCGCAAAACTGGAAGCTTGCTGAAGGCTATCCCGACCATTGGGAAGACCTGGATGCTTATCTGGATATGCTCTACCCACGCCTGCACCTGATGCACAGGCTGCTGTCGCCTACCGGCAGCCTGTACCTGCACCTGGACTGGCATGCCAATGCTTATGCCCGCCTGCTCCTGGATGAAATCTTTGGACCAGATCGGTTGCTGAACGAAATCGCCTGGGTTTACCACGGTCCTTCTCCCATCCGGAGCGCCTTCAACCGGAAACACGATATCATCCTGGCTTACACGCGCAGTAAAGACTACACCTTCAATGCCGATGATGTACGCCAGCCTTACGACCAGAACACTGTCAAGACCTTTGCATCTTCTCGCAAGGCCGGCTTCGGAAAGATACCGGACCTGGAACGAGGGAAAGTCCCTGAGGACTGGTGGTATTTCCCGGTCGTGGCGCGCCTGCATCAAGAACGCACCGGATACCCCACCCAGAAGCCGGAAGCCTTGCTCGAGCGTATCATCAGGGCTTCCTCCAACCCAGGCGACTGGGTGGCCGATTTTTTCTGTGGCTCAGGTACAACCCCGCAGGTTGCGGCGCGCTTAGGACGCCGTTTTATTGCAGCCGACGTATCCGTGCGAGCCATACAAACCGCCCGCAGCCGCCTGGTCGGTCGCCCAGGAGATCCATTTTCTGTTCAGGTTGAGCGTAGCCGGATGCAGGCCTTCGTTCCCCAATTGATGGATCCAGGCGAGCTGGGAAGCCAGGGCTTAATCCTGAAGAACGGGGAGATGCGCACGGCCTGCCTGCCGGAAAAACTGCTTTCTGAGCTGGACTACTGGGAAGTGGACCCAGATTGGGACGGGGTAATCTTCCGCAGTGCAGCCCAGGCCTCCCGCAGACGGGGAGCCAGAACCATGCCATCATCACTCGAGCTGCCACCGGGCTCCGGACAGCGGACTTGCTTCCGATTGGTAACAACAGAAGGTGAAATCCGCCAATTTGAAATAGATAACAGGGAGAGGATGCCTGGATTCAAGCTGATGGAATAAAGATTGCACCTTACCAACCTACATAAAAATCCCGTAGCTTGTAGTGGAGAACCCGGCAGTGAAAATACTCCGCCTATGGACGAGCGTCCTGGCAATTCTCCTGGCCTTTGGATTGGCGACATTGAAGGTCCTTGGACAGTCGCTGCCTGCTCCCTACCGGGGGAGCTTTATGAACCAGATCGCCCAGTTCGCAAGCAGCGATCCACTTACCCTGGGGTATACAGGCTGCGGAGGTGTAACGGCCCCTGAGGTCCAGGAAGATTACGAACAGCAGGTGGTCGAGCTGGTGAACAAAATCAGGGTTGCGGAGGGCTTGCCACCCCTCAAACAGGCCAGCGCGTTGGTCGAGGCTGCCCGCTACCACGCCCGGGATATGATCATGGATGGCTATATCGAGCACGACTCGTTCGATTGGATAAGCTCACAGCTTGTCAAAGTATGCTTCTGGTATGAAAGAGTAACCACCTACTATTTCCCGAGTTGGCGCGCTTTGTCGGAGAATATCGCCGTGGGACAGGCCGATCCGGAATGGGTAGTCCAGGATTGGATGAACAGTCCAGGACACCGCCGCAATATCTTGAGCCTGGAAACCTGGGAAATCGGGGTTGGATACGCCTCGGGAGGAGATTTTTCTCATTATTGGGTGCAGGATTTCGGGCGACGGGAAGGCGTATACCCGATCGTGATCAACAACGAAGCCGCCGTGACCGAAACTCGGGCCGTCGATCTGTACATCTATGGAGACTGGCAAGAGATGCGTTTACGCAACGATGCTGGGGCATGGGGCAATTGGCAACCTTTCCGTATTAACATCCAAAGCAGCGACAGCCAACAGGTGCTGGATTGGAGCGCTATTCTGGTGGGCGAATGGTTCCAGGCCTCGCCAAGCAGCGGGGTTACGCCCCAAACCCTAACGATCTGGCCTCAAAATCCTACCGTCCTGTCTCCCGGCATGTATACCGGTACCCTCACCCTAATAGCGAGTGGGCCAGGTGAAGGAGGGGATTCAATCCAATCTATCGAGCTCAGGCTGCAGGTGATCGATGGCCTGATCAGGCCTATATTCCTTCCGCTGGCAGTTCAATCTGATTGATACGGAATTAAAAAAACCTCCGGCATGACTTGACTGCCGGTGGTTTATTTTAATCATCCTGTCTACACGTTTAGCTGATAAACCAGAAGTTCAGCTTTGCTTATACATCCAGCCGGTATCCCACCCTGCGAATCGTTTTTAGATAGAGCGGGTTGCGCACGTCCTCCTCCAAGGCCTGGCGGAGCCAGCTGATATGTACGTCCAGAGTGCGCGTGTCCCCAGTATACTCTGTATTCCAACCCTCCCGGAAAAGCACTTCCCTGGCCACAACTTCCCCGTGATTTTCCATCAAAATTTGGAGCAGGCGTGTAAGGCGCGGGGTAAGCTTGATCTCCCGATCCTTACAGCGCAACTTCTTCCGTCCCAGATCCAGGTGGATATTTCCAGCATGCAAAACATCCACGCCCTCTCCAGGTATGAAAGGCGCGATCCGGTTCACCAGCTTACGAACGGTAAATGGAAGATGAAGAACAACGTTTGCTGGGATATCCGGGGCAACCTCCTGTCCCTGAGGAGCGATCAAAATGATGGGGAGCCCGTTCTGCTGGTCTCGGATGGACCTGCAAATTCGGATACCACTGGAACGGAGGGAGGGTGCATTGACCACTACCAGATCTGGCTGGAAATCCTCAAAACTTTTAAGGGCTGCGTTCCCAGTAGGGACGATCTTTACCTCAAAATCTTTTTTTCGCAGCCCAGGGACAAAGGACGGGCTATCAGCCCGTTTTCCCTCAATCCACAGAATATTGGCTTTCATATGCAGGTCTTCCTTTACCGGCTTCAAGAATTACCCTGGTTCTTGGGGAGTGATCACGTTTTGACCCCGCGTGAATTATTTGAAGATAATAACCTTTGAACTCTCCCAGACTGTATTGGGGTGGCTGGAATTATACCGTAATCTGAAAGTTACGCAAATAGCCAGCCAGTACTCAGTTTTTTAACATAATCAGGATTCTTTCTCGCCTATATATGGCAGGGTCATGGTCATCTGCCCGTATATATTGGGGTGATTCTGCAACAAATCCGACTTCCCTAGTCCGATTATTTTGGAACAAATGAGCATAGGCTGCAGAACAGGGAACAGAGTTGCATCCCCAGCCTGCCCATGTTAGAATAAAGCGCAGGTTTTGATTATGATGGGTGGAGGCTTTTTATGTCTGATATGGTAGAAGTAGTGATCGACAGCATTCGGGTCAGCTTGATGTCCCAGCAGCGCATCGTGATCTTGCGCGAAGTGGATGCAGAGCGCTATTTACCCATTTGGATCGGAGTATATGAAGCCGAAGCGATCACCCTCTCCTTGCAAGAAGTGGAAGTAGCTCGCCCACTTACATGGGATTTGCTAAAAAATGTCTTCGGGGCGTTGAATGCACGCGTGGTCCGGGTGGAGGTGGTTGCCTTGCGCGACGATACCTTTTACGGGAATATCGTAGCAGAGGTAAACGGGCGAACATTAAATATCGATTCACGCCCGTCAGATGCCCTGGCCCTGGCAGTCCGGGCGCATGTACCTGTCCTGGTCACTCGTACGATCATGGATATGGCAGGCATCATCCCAGAAGAAGACATCCAGGAAGAGGCCGCCGAGCCGGCAGAAGAAACCCCTGGTACTGAGATCGAGGGCGGAGAAGAACGCCTCTCGATATTTGAAGACTTTTTTGATAAGCTGGACCTTGAAGACGACGATAAGGACGACGGCGAAGAAGAAGAGAAAGATTGAGGTCCGCCTTCCAGCGCCAGCCATTACCGGGGAGCGCCTGGCTGAAAGGCCGATCCCCGGTTTTTCCTTCCTCTCGGACGAAAAAACAAACCCCTGCATGGCCGGGGTTAAAAACATAGCAAGGTTGACCCTTCCATGAATGATTTCCTGCCTCCTGCGGAAGAAAATACCTCTCCAGCTCCGGTGGTAGTCCCCCACAGCCGGGAAGCGGAAGAAGCGGTAATCGGGTCGGTCATGATCAATCCCGAATCCTATTACGATGTAGCCCAATTCCTGAATGCTGAGGATTTTTATATCGAGCGCCACCGCTGGATCTGGGAGACGTTCAACCGGCTGCACGACCGGCGAGTTCCGATCGATTTCTTGACCGTTTCTGAGGAGCTGAGGCAATTAGGCCAGCTGGCTGAAGTCGGTGGGCAGGCCTATCTTTCCGCCTTGATCAATAACGTGCCCACTTCTCTGCATGCGGCTGCCTATGGGCGCAGGGTCGAAGAAACCTCCGTCCGCAGGCGCATGTTATCCGCCGCCCAGGATATCGCCAAGCTGGCTTACCAGGAAGATAGCGGCATTGAAATCGTAATGGATGAGGCAGAGAAAGCGGTCTTCGGGGTGAGCGAGCGCCGTATGACACGCGATCTTCAAACCATCCGCCAGGTTGCCGGGGAAGTATACGACCGGATCGACCTGCTGTACCACCGCCCGGAAGAGATCATGGGCGTTCCGACCGGATTCTACGACCTGGATAAGCTGTTGGGAGGTCTGCAACCCTCGGATTTCCTGATTATCGCCGGGCGCCCGGGCATGGGTAAGACTGCATTTATGTTATCCGCCGCTAAAAATGCAGCTCAATCCTATAAAAAGCACGTGGCGATCTTCTCGCTGGAGATGTCAAACGAGCAGCTCGTCCAACGCCTGATCGCCCAGGAGACCGGCATCGACACCCAGCGCATGCGTTCCGGCAAGCTCGAAGAAAACGAATGGCCGGTCTTCATTCAGGCTATCGAAGTATTGAGAGATACGCATATCTTCCTGGATGACACCCCCGGCTTGACTCCCCTGCAGTTGCGTACCAAGTGTCGCCGCCTGCATCTGGAATATAACCTGGACCTGATCATCGTTGATTATCTCCAACTGATGAGCGGAGGCATGCGCGTGGAGAACAGGGTCCAGGAGGTATCGTTCATCTCCAGGAATATGAAAATCCTGGCCCGTGAGCTGAATGTGCCGGTATTAGCCGCCGCCCAGCTTTCTCGAGCCATCGAACAGCGCTCCGACAAGGAGCCCCAGCTCTCGGACCTGCGCGAATCTGGTAGCCTGGAACAGGATGCCGATGTGGTTATGTTCATCCACCGGCCTGAGCTTTACGAGAAAGACAGCATGAAACAGAACCTGGCCCAGATCAAGGTAGCCAAGCACCGCAACGGCCCGGTCGGAAGCGTGGAAATGGTTTTTCGCAGCAACCTGGCCAAGTTCGAGAATGCTGCCACCCGGCGGGTCGACTTGACGCAAGTCGCTTAAGACTTGAAGGAAGAGAACGAAATGGCCTCATTTAGCGGGTTTCCAGACGGTAAGGCCAGCCTCACGCCCATACCGGAGGCTTTTTTCAGTGAGCTACTCCCAGATATCGATCACCTGGGGGAGCTGAAGCTGAGCCTGTACATCTTCTGGAGGCTGAACCGTATGGAGGGCAACTTCCGTTGCCTGCTACTCTCCGATCTGGCAGCCGACGAGCGTTTAATGCAAGGGCTTGGAGGGAGCCAGGCCGAGGCTGAATCGAATCTGGGTGACGCCATCCGGCGAGCGGTGGAGCGCGGCACGCTCTTGGAAGTGTCGCTGGTCTTGAAGGAAAAGCCGGAGCCGGTATACTTCCTGAACTCTCCAAAAGGCAGGGCTGCGGTAGAGGCCATCCGGCAGGGAAAGTGGCGTCCTTCGACCGTTTCCCAGGTCCCTATCGAGCTGAGCCCAACGCGTCCGAACATCTTTCGACTGTACGAGGACCATATCGGCCCGCTCAGCCCGCTGCTCTCTGAAGCGCTCAACGAGGCTCAAGAGCTGTACCCGGAAGAATGGATCGAAGATGCCTTTCGCATCTCTGTGGAATATAACAAGCGCAGTTGGCGCTATATCGAAGCGATCCTGCGCCGCTGGCAAGAAGGTGGACGAGATGAGCAAAATCGAGGAGACTCTCAAAAAGATCGCCGCCGGTACATCGAAGGAGACTATGCCGACTTCGTCGAGCACTAGCATGCAGGCAGGAAGGGCAAACGAGCTGCCCGGCGATCCCAACTGCCCGATCTGTGAAGGGGTTGGCTACCTGCGCACAGACCTGCCCATCGATCATCCGGACTTCGGTAAATTGGACCTGTGCGTTTGTCGCCAAGGGCAGGTGGAACAGGCTATACGCCAGCGGCTGTACGCCATGAGCAATCTGAACGAGCTCCACCACCTGACCTTCGAAAACTTTCTGCCGCGCGGCCGGATTGGGCTGAGCCCACTCCAGGCTGATTCGCTGGAAGAGGCTTACAACCATGCCTACCGGTTTGCGCAAAACCTGGAAGGCTGGCTGGTGTTGAAAGGCACGTACGGGTGCGGAAAAACCCACCTGGCTGCTGCGATCGCTAATTTCGCGGTCAGCTTAGGCGTGCCAACCCTTTTCCTGACCGTCCCCGACTTGCTGGATTCGCTACGCTTTAGCTACCAAAATCCAGAGGTAGCCTTCGAAGAGCGGTTTGAAGAAGTCCGCAATGCCAAGCTTTTGGTGCTGGATGATTTCGGAACCCAAAATGCTACCAACTGGGCCCAGGAGAAGCTCTTCCAAATCATCAACTACCGGTACATCAACCGGCTTCCCCTGGTGGTAACCACCAACCTGGCCATCGACCAGATCGAAGGCCGCATCCGCTCGCGCTTGGTTGACCCGGAGATGGTAACCTTCAAGCGCATCCTGGCGCCGGATTTCCGCAACCCGACCGATCCCAGCGGACTATCGGTAATCTCGTCCCTGGACCTGCTGGGAAACCAAAAGTTTTCCACCTTCAGTTTGCGACAGGAGGAAAAGATTCCACTGGAGGATCTGAAGAGCCTGGAAAAAGCTTACCAGTTGGCCCGGGATTTTGCCGGAGACCCCCAGGGCTGGCTGATCCTGATGGGAAGCTATGGCTCAGGGAAAACCCACCTGGCAGCCGCGATCGCTAACTTCCTCACCGACCAGGGTGTGCCGAATATCTTCGTAGTGGTCCCCGATCTGATGGACCACCTGCGAGCCACGTTTAACCCGAATAGCACTGTAAGTTACGACCAACTCTTCGATGAGGTGCGCACGACCCAGATTTTGATCCTGGATGACCTTGGGACGCAATCTACAACACCCTGGGTACGAGAGAAGCTCTACCAGCTCTTCAACCACCGTTACAATTCACGCATGCCAACGGTGATTACCACCTCGAACAGCCTGGACGAAATGGATCCGCGCCTGCGAAGTCGTATGCTAGATAAGCGTCTCTGCACGGTAGCGGCTATCACCGCCCCCAGCTACCGTGGGACAAGCGCGCTGGATAAGAGAAGCGGGGCTAAAAGACGCCCAACCTCGAGAAGATAATGAACATATGGAGGAAACCTTATGACGGATCATTTACCTGCATGTTTGCAATGCGAGCGAAGCTCGGATGAAGTACCTTTACTGCGGCTGGAATACCAGGGCGAAGAAACATGGATCTGCCCGCAGCATTTGCCGATCTTGATCCATAAACCTGCCCAGCTTGCCGGGCGCTTGCCAGGCGCCGAGCGGCTTTCCCCATCTGAGGAGGACCACGGTCATTCTCATGGCTGACCCAAGGCAGTATCGGTAAGGCAAAAACGAAGACGGATACGAATAAACCCGGTAGATAAAGTTAGCCCTTCCCATCTCGGAGATGAGGAGGGCTTTTGTATGCCGTCCGGGAGGTCATCTTGTGTCATTGGAGGTTATATTTTTCTAATACCCGAACTAGATTCGACCAACCCCTGCTTAATTTCTTTGAAAAATGTGATAAATATTATCTTGACAAATGACACCCACAAAGTAGAATATGTTTGTATTATGTAACCCATTTCTCATGGAGGATAAATGCATACGGAAAACTCAGAAAGCAGGGGCAAAGGTGCCGGTAATGCCCTTTCGCTAATCAGGATGGCCGCGAGTATGCGGTATCTGTTGGTGCTGGTCCTTCTCGGTGTCTTCCTGGCAGCCTGTACGGCCGCGCCAGTTACCCCACCCCAAAGCCAAGGAGCCGGAGAAAATCCATCAGGAAGATCGGTCATCTACTCGGGCCGAAGCGAACCGCTCATCCAGCCGGTACTGGACCGTTTTAAAGAGCAATTTCCAAATATCGAGATTCTGCTAAAGAGCGGGAGCAACAGCGAGTTGGCCAATGCATTGTTAGAGGAACAGAACAACCCGCAAGCGGACGTCTTCATCACCACGGAGGTCTTCACTATCCAGGCCCTCCAACAGGAGGGTATACTCCAAAGTTATATCTCTGAAGCGGCCGGCGAATTGCCTTCACGAGCAGTCGGCCCCAACAACCAGTGGTACGGCATTACTCAACGCGTCCGGGTGATCATGTACAATACCGAGTTGGTTTCGGAGGAAGATGTGCCCCAATCGATCTTCGAGCTGACCGACCCAACCTGGCAAGGCCAGGTAGCCTCGGCCAATTCGACCAATGGATCTTTGCAAGCCCAGGTGGCTGCCATGCGCCAGTTACTGGGAGAAGAAGCGACCGCTGATTGGGCGCGCGGCATGGCCAACAACGATGTCACCTGGTTCGGAGGGCATACGGACGTACGCAAGGCCGTGGGAGCCGGAGAGTTCAAGCTCGGCCTGGTGAACCATTACTATTATCACCTGCAGAGAGCTGAGGGCAGTCCGGTCGGCATCGTTTTTCCAGACCAGGATGAAGGCGAGATAGGCCTGTTGACGAATCTGACCGCGGTAGGCATCATCAACGGGAGCAGGAACCTGCCCGCAGCCCAGGCGCTGGTCGATTTCCTGCTCTCAGCCGAGGGACAGGAGCTTTTCGCAGAGGCTAACTATGAATACCCATTACGGCCCGGAACTCCCTTGCATCCAGATGTCCAACCTTTGGAAGGCTTTCGCCTGGCCGAGGTAGATATCGCCAGGGCTGTGGTGGATCGGGACGAGACTTTTGATCTTATCGAGAGAGCCGGGATACCCTGATCTATAAATATGGCTGACCTGACCGTAAACACCCCTGCAATCACAACCCGCCGTGTTCTCAGCAAGCGTAGACCGCCCATCACGCTGCTGGTATTTGCCGGGTTGGTGGTAACCTTCGTGGGGTTGCCGCTTGCGTATATCCTGTTAAGGGCAGGCAGCGGAGGCAGCGAGGTCTGGCTGCGGCTATTGCAAACCCGGCTGGCCGGGCTGCTGCTAAACACCTTAAGCCTGACTGCAGCCGTAACGGCCGGAACTGTGGTATTGGGCGTTTCCCTGGCCTGGCTGACAGAGAGGACCGACCTGCACGGCCGCCGTATCTTACGCTGGCTATTGGCCATGCCGCTGGCCATCCCCACCTATATCGGCGCTATCGTTCACCTGGCCTTACTGCGACCGCGCGGAGGCTACCTGCCCGTCTTCCTGGAAGACCTGGTCGGTCGCCCGGTTAATACCCCCAGCCCTTTCGGTTTCCTGGGGGCGGCCTTCATCCTGACGCTCTTCATGTACCCATATGTCTACCTGTTGAGCGCAGCTGCCTTCCGCTCCATCCATGCTTCGCAGGAAGAAGCAGCCCGGTCGCTTGGACATGGGATCTGGTCGACGCTATGGCGCGTCACCTTACCCATGCTCAAACCGGGCATCAGCGCGGGGGCCTTGCTGGTGGTGTTGGATATCCTTGCAGAGTACGGAACGGTAGCCCTGCTTCGCTACGAGACATTTAGCTCGGCTATTTACCTGCAGCTGGCCGGCCGGTACGACCGCTCAGCAGCCGCGGTGTTGAGTGGGTTGCTGGTGATGCTGGCGATCATGGTTCTAGCCGGGGAGATCCGCTTCCAGGGAAGAGCGCGCTTCTACCAGTTCAGTGGGAGCTGGCGCCCTGCTCCCAGTTACCCTTTGGGCTCCTGGCATCTACCGGCCTTGTTGGGAGTCCTGGCAGTGGTCAGCATGGCCCTGTTCGTGCCGATGGGCGTGCTGCTCGTCTGGACTTACCAGGCTATCAGTCAGGGCGGTATATCGGCGCTTAACTTCCAAACAGGATCGCAAGGGCTGTGGGTTTTTTCCTGGAACAGCCTGTGGAGCTCGGGATTGGCAGCCTTCCTGGCCGTGGCGCTCTCGCTTCCGGTAGCGTTCCTGGCTGTTCGCTACCCATCTCGCTTGACACGTCTGGCATCGCGCATCTCACAGGTGGGGTATGCCTTGCCGGGCGTGGTGGTCGCGCTGAGCCTGATCCTGCTGGTCAACCGCTTCTTGCCCTTCTTGTACGCCACCCCTCTGCTGGTCGTGCTTGCCTACGTCTTGCGGCATATGCCTCAGGCTGTACGCTCCAGTGAGGCTGCCCTGGCCCAGATTTCCCCAACTCTGGAAGAGGCCGCTCAAAGCCTGGGACGCACTTCCTTGAAATCTTTTCTCGAGGTGACCTTCAGGATCATCCTTCCTGGCCTTTTTGCCGGGGGAGCGCTGGTCTTCCTGACTTCCTTAAAGGAGTTGCCAGCTACTCTATTGTTGCGCCCGGCGGGTTTCGACACGCTAGCCGTGCGAGTATGGATCTGGGCCGGCGAAGGGGTATACACCCAGGCTGCTCCGGCCGCCCTGCTGCTCATCCTGGCTGCAGCAGGCCCGCTGTATTTCTTACTTCGTAGAGAGAGGTTATAAATTGTCTAAAATTGCCCTCGAAATCCGAGACCTATCCAAACAATTCGAGCCCGACCAGGCGCCGGCAGTGTATGACGTTTCCCTGTCGCTGGAAAAGGGCGAAATCCTGGCGCTGGTCGGCCCGAGCGGTTGTGGCAAGACCACCACGCTGCGGCTGATCGCCGGTTTCGAGCAGCCCGATTCAGGCAGTGTCATCCTGGGAGAGCGGACGGTCGCCGGGAACGGGCATTTTATCCCACCTGAGAGGCGGGGGATCGGTATGGTATTCCAGGACCATGCCCTGTTCCCGCACCTGACGGTATACGATAACGTGGCTTTTGGCCTGTCCAAACAACCGAAAGAACGAATAAAGGAAGAAACCCAATGCATGTTAGGGTTGCTCGGTTTAGAACGGCTCGGCAATCGCTACCCGCATGAGATCTCCGGCGGCGAGCGCCAGCGGGTGGCCCTGGCGCGGGCTTTAGCTCCCCAACCGATCGTCCTTTTGTTGGATGAACCCTTTAGCAGCCTGGATGCCGACCTGCGCATCCAGATCCGCGGGGAAGTGCGGGAGATCTTGAAGAGCATCGGCGCTTCTGCCATTTTCGTGACACACGACCAGGAAGAGGCCTTGTTTATGGGTGACCGCCTGGCGGTCTTCAACCAGGGTCACTTGGAGCAGGTAGCCACCCCGGAAGAAATCTTCCATTCACCCAACACGCGTTTCGTAGCCGAGTTTATGGGGCAGACGGATTTCATCACCGGAGTGGTGCTAAAAGAAGGCGTCCAAACTGAGATTGGCCTCCTGGAGCAGCGCCTGGAGCTTCCTCTGGGCGACCAGGTGGAGATCGGAATTCGAGCAGATGATATCGCCATGCAGGCTGATCCGGCCGGTGAATCCTGCGTGGTCTCCCGGCAATTCAAAGGGGCCATGAATATTTATTCTTTGCGCTTGCCCTCTGGAAAGACCGTGCATGCTTACCAGCCCCATACCCGACTGATCCAGCCAGGGACTCCTGTGCATGTCATCGCTGCACCTGGACACCCATTAGCCTGCTTTAAAAATGGGATCGCCGTTCCGGTGATTGCACCGGCTCCGGTGGATGTCGTGGACACAGCCAGCAGCTTTTTAAAAGTGATTTGATCTCTACGGGGAAAACATAGTATCCGGGCTTTTGGGATTATCCGAAGCGCTGTTCCTTCCAGACATCCGCCTCATTATGATAACCGGCCTGCTCCCAGAAACCGGGACGGTCATTGGCCAGGAACTCCAACCCACGCAACCATTTTGCACCTTTCCAGAAATAGGGTGAATTTAGGTCTTCCCGGCCTGGAATGACTCCCACTACACTCCTCAAGGGATAGCCGTGATCGGGCTCTATCGGATTTCCATCGAAATGCGTGGCTAACAAGTAATTGTCAGCCAGCACGACCTCCAGGGGCAAGTTGGCCGTGAAGCCGTACTCCGCATGTTGCAGGACAAAGCGTACCTGTGGGCGAAGCTTGATAATCCCCTGCTCTACCAGGGAACGGACAGACACTCCCTCCCAGCGGGTGTCGAACTTGCTCCAGCGCGTGACGCAGTGAATGTCCATGGTGACTTGACTGCGAGGTAACTGGTTGAACTCTTCCCAGCTCCAGCGTTTGCTTTCCTCCACCTCCCCGGATACACGGAAATCCCAGGTTTGCGGATCGAAAACCGGAACAGGACCGTAGTGCAAAATGGGGAACTTCTGTGTCAGGGATTGCCCAGGTGGCAAGCGGCCTTCCCTGCGTACCCGCTCCTCTTCTTCCTTCCGCCGGGAAAAACTGTCAAACATATGACCTCCAAAGATCAGCTCTCAACATACCTGCCTCGATTGAGGACTAATGCCAGCCCTTCCAGGACGACCCCGGCAACCATTGCCAGCAAGAAAAGAATCATCCCCCAAAGCGCTGGATGTAATCCTGCTTGCCTACCCATCACGAACATGTAGTAAACGTAGCTAAACCCTAAGAGTAATATAAAGATATGTAATATCTGTCGGAGGGTGTTGTCTTTATGTGCCAACAAAATAACTTTGCTAACGAATGGAAGGAAGAGGCTGGACATCATTAAACTACCTAATACTTGTGCCAACCCAAACGGCTCTCCTCCTATCAGCATCCTGACGCCCTCAAGCAAACCTCCGAATACACCTAAAACAAAGGCGATACCCGGTACCCGGAATCCGCAAAAATCTCCTTGTAAGCGGATCGTTTCTGGTCCACATGGAAACTGGGCTGGGACGTGAATTATATCAGACAGCCAGGGTCCGAAATAAGCCGCTGCGAGCAGCGCCAGCAATATGACCCGCCACAAGCTTTTGTTTTTTACCAGCCACACGATAAATCCCAACCAGCAAGCGCCGGTTATCCTAGAGGCTGAAGCTCTCGCCCGGTTGGAGAACGTGCACCCGCGCTTGTGTCTCGGATTCCACCCGCATAGCCCATGCAGCGCAATCCTGGGCGATCAAGTCCCAGGTATTGAAATGGACGGGGATGACATGTTTCGGCTGGATGAGCTTGACGGCCCGCAAGGCGTCATCCGGGCCCATCGTATAATTATCGCCCACCGGCAGCGTGGTCAGGTCGATGCCTTCCTCGCCGATCAGGGCCATATCCCCGAACAGGCCGGTATCGCAGGCCAGGTAAATTTTTTCTCCTTCCCGGGTGGTCAGCAGGAAGCCGGCCGGGTTACCGCCATAGGAGCCGTCTGGCAGCATCGACCCATGCAAAGCCAGAGTCAGCTTCAAATAGCCGAAGGGATGCTCATGACCTCCGCCGAGATGTTGGGCATGGGTCTGTAAGCCCTTTTTGCTCAACCAGCCACAAATCTCGAAGTTGGAAATCACCATTGCGCCGGTACGCTTGGCGATCGGCACCGTGTCGCCAATATGGTCACCGTGACCGTGGCTTACCAGGATGAAGTCTGCCTCAACTTTATCTGCGGTGCTAGAAGCAGACGGGTTATCGCTGAAATATGGATCTACCAGGACCTTATAACCACCCGTTTCAAATCCCATAGTGGCGTGCCCGTACCAGGTCAGTTTGAAGCTCATCATTTTCCTCCTCTTGATGAACGTGGTTATCTTCTGGTTGTGAACGTGCGGTTTCTTAGTCACCTAAACCGGATGACAAAGATAGAAACAGTATAGCCTAAATTAATTCCTATTTCAAGGGATGGCGAAGCGACTTGGCAAGCGTTCCACCTGGTCACCTGACCAGGATAAAAACCATACCTTTTACCAGGGGCAAGCCTGCTCTTTGGGCGGTTAACCCAGGCATGAAATAGGTCTACACTATACAGCAAGGATAAATGGTTAATCTAAACATGAGCATCTTCTCTTCTCTACTGCATACAATCATTATTACGCTCTGCCTCATCGGCCCCGTCTTCCCTGCAGGTATTACCGATCGACCGATAAGAGTTACAGGAATTCACTCAGATTGGGTGTGGGATAGGATGCCAGCGCTCTTTAAACAGCCTGGAGGTTTGACTTCCGGGCCGGATTTGGAGAGGCTGGATGCGTTCATCGAAGATCAAATGCGGCAGAACCGGATCCCCGGATTAGCGCTGGCAATCACACAAGGTGATCGCATCCTGTATCTTCGTGGTTACGGTAACGCTGCTTCCAACCAGGCAGTTACTCCACAAACCCCATTCTATATCGGCTCGGTAAGCAAATCCTTCACTGCTTTGGCGGTATTGCAACTGGTCGAGGAGGGTGCAATCCAACTGGACGCCCCCTTGCAAACTTATATACCCTGGTTCAGGGTAGCCGACGAAAGGCTGTCTTCAGCCATCACCGTCCGCCACCTGCTCAACCAGACCAGTGGCCTGGGGCGTGGCGACCAAAACCGGGATATGCTTCCAGCGGATGCGACCATTGAAGAGGCAGTAAGGAACCTGCAAGATATTCAACCTTCCCTGCCGCCAGGTGAAATGTACCAGTATTTCAATGCGAACTACACAATCCTGGGCCTGCTGGTTGAGGAAGTCTCTGGTCTGAGCTATGGCGAGTACCTGCAGGAGCATATCTTCAAGCCGCTCGAAATGGAACGGTCGTTCACAGATCCTGTGGCAGCCAGAGCCGCCGGGCTGGCGCAAGGCCATACCCAGATGCTCGCCTTCCCCTTGCCCCGGCAGCAACCGCACATGAACTTTGACATTCCGGCAGGGTTCATCATGACCACCGCTCAGGATATGGCGCATTACCTGATAGTACAGGGGAATGCGGGGAGTTTTGAGGGCAGGCCGGTCCTCTCACCAGCCTGGATGGATGAGATGCATCAGCCACCGGATGGAATCGATAGCTCTTATTCCATGGGTTGGGAATCCAGCTCCATCGACGGCATACCAACCATCCAGCATAGCGGTGGACTGGAAAGCTTCTATGCCCGGGCCATCGTCCTACCCGAGCATGGATATGGATTGGCAGTCATGATCAACCAAAACGGGCTGTTAAACCTGGCAATCTATGAAAGGATCACGGATGATCTCGTGCGCATCCTCCTGGAGAGAGAACCAGATGGCGGGCTATCCTTGAGCACGGTCTACTTTGGAATTGCCGCCGTCATGGCGATCGACCTGGGCCGGCATGTACACGCGTTCCGGAAACTGGGTATATGGCAGGTATGGGCCGGGGGTAAATCTACAACTCGCAAGCTGTTGGATACTGGCTGGAATCTGGCCATTCCTTTAGTTGTCCTGGTAGGGCTTCCAGCATTGTCCATGATCACGCTTGGGCTTTCAACAACCCGTGTGCTCATCTTTTACTACCTTCCGGATATCAGCTTGTGGATTGCGCTGGGGTCGCTATTATGCCTGGTGAGAGGCATCTTAAAAGTTCGTATATACCAGGAGATGAAGGGAGGCAACGATTGAGCTAAACTCCTTTTCGATTTATCCCGGATCTTGCCCCCGCATTTTTGGGTGTACCATCAAACGTTATTTCAAGACTAGAAAACATTAACCACCAAGAGGTAAGAAATGTCTGCCATAGCGACTGTACGAAAAGAAATCTTTATTTTGCGATGGAGATGGAGCCGTGACCTGGCTGCTGTCGCCCTGTCCTGGATGCTCGTGACAGGAACACTCTTCACTGCCACGGTTATCATCGGTCCTGAAACCGGGGGTGGCTTACCGTACTTCTTTTTGTATGCCATATTGGCTGCGACAATCCTGGGAGTAGGATTTCCACTCTACTGGACGGTCGTCGTCCGCAAACGCCCACTCAGCGACCTGGGCATAACAACCCGTTATCTGGGCATAAGCCTGGCGCTTCAATTGGCGCTGGCGGGTTGGCAATATACTTCCGGGTTTACGAGCCTGGAACTACCCGTTTTGGACCAGTTCATCCCACTTGTCGCGCTGGCGCTGGCGATCGGCTTTTTTGAAGCATTGTTTTGGAGAGGCTGGGTCCTGCTGAGACTGGAGGAAGCCTTTGGTATCCTGCCCGCCATCCTTATTGGATCTCTCCTGTATGCGCTTTACCATATTGGCTACGCCATGCCATTGGAAGAGATCGTCTTCCTTTTCTTTATCGGCATCCTGTTTGCAGTGATATTTCGTGTGACCAGAAGCATTTTTGTCCTGTGGCCGGTCTTCCAGCCCATGGGACAGGTAATGACTCTGGTGAACGAAGGCTTGTATCTCCCGCTGATCTCGTCGCTTGGATTCATCGAATGCCTGGCGGTTATGATAGGGCTGGTGTGGCTGTTTGGGAGACTTCACCGTAAGCGCTATTTAACCGGTAAGTAGTATAGTGGGGAAAAATTTATCCGTAACGACAGGCCTCCCGTAGCCGGCTCCACTCAGGCAACAGGAGGCCATTGCATTAACCTGCAAAATGCTGATGGCATCAGGCCTTCCCGCTCATGCTATAATCGATACTCTGATAGAGGGACGGAGGGGAAAAGGCTGAAAACGAGATGTCACCAAAATCCAAAAGCTCGCTCCCGTCTGCAATCCGCCAGATAGCACCGGACGGGCAGCCTACACCGCGCCAGCGCCGCCGCATCCTGATCGAGATGTGTTTACGCCGGATGAACCCTGGCACATTCACATCTCTTGAACTATTGAGCCGGAGGACCGCTGTGAATAAATGGCCAGACTTGAACAAGATCTTGGAGGGCATTCCCTGGGTAATTACCGGTGGAGTCGCCACCCGGGCCTACATGCCCGAGCGAATGACACACGACCTGGATATCTTGATCCACAAGGAGAACTGTGAATCCGCCTGGAGAAGGTTCAAGGAGCACGAATTTGTTGTGGCGGAGGTCCTGGACGCGCCTTATTTCGTCGCCCGGCGCGCGGATGTCCCAGAGGTAGACGTGCTTTGCCTGGACTTCCCCTGGCTGGAGAGGGCATTTGCAGAAGCCAGGCAGGACCCGGCCGGCTTCCCTGTTCTGGACCTACCCTTCCTGATCATTATGAAACTCCGGGCAAACCGGGCCATCGATGTTGGCGATATTACCCGCATGCTGGGATTGGCTACAGAAGAGGACCGCGACCGCGTGCGAGAGACCGTGGCCCACTACCAACCCGAGGACTCGGATGACCTGGAGGCGCTGATCCTGTTGGGGAAAATGGAATTCAAGGATATGTCCCGCGGCCGTCCGGGAATTTCAGATTAAGAGCAATCGATGTTTAATCGCTGCAGTTGGTTTATGGTCGTCATTATTTGGTAGAATAAATGCCTGCCGGTATCCGAGCCCAGGTGGATAACAGAACCGGCGTTGATAAGGAGCTTGAATGGCATTTCAACCAACTCGAGACCGGGTAAACCCGGAGGAGATCGAGACCAGGCCAAAACGGCGCCCGGAATGGATTAAAGTACAAGCCCCTCGCGGGGAGACGTACGAGTGGCTGCAGGGGCTGATGCGTAGCAAATCGCTTCACACTGTCTGTGAAGAGGCAATGTGCCCGAACATGGGCGAGTGCTGGGGATCCGGCACAGCTACCTTCCTGATGATGGGCGATATATGCACCCGGACCTGTGGGTTCTGCGATATCAAGCGCGGCCAACCCACCCCCTTGGACTGGCTGGAGCCACAGCGTATCGCCCAGGCCGTGGAAGCAATGAACCTCAAGCACGCTGTCATCACCAGCGTCAACCGCGACGACCGTAAAGATGGAGGCGCGCCGATCTTCGCCATGGTCATTCGCCGCATCCGAGAGATTCACCCGGGTTGCTCTATCGAGGTGCTTATCCCGGACTTCAAGGGCAGCCTGGAAGCGCTTCGCATCGTAATGCAGGCGCGTCCCGAGATCCTAAACCATAACGTCGAAACCGTGCCGCGACTGTTCAAAACCGTCCAGCCCCAGGACCGCTTCGAATGGGCTGCCGCCACATTAAGCAATGCCAAGTTGCTCGACCCCGAAGTACTGACCAAATCCGGGATTATGCTCGGATTGGGAGAAACGATGGAAGAGGTCAAGGAAACCATGCGCGCCCAGCGCTCATGGGGAGTAGATATCCTGACCATCGGACAGTACCTGCAACCGAGCAAGCGGCACCTACCTATGCAGCGCTACTATACTCCACAGGAATTTGAGGATCTCAAAGTCTACGGACTCGAGATCGGGTTCAAGTGGGTGGAAAGTGGCCCCCTGGTGCGCTCCTCTTACCACGCAGCTGAGCAGGTTCGCGCCCTGAGCGTGGTACATCGCCGGCTGTATGGTGGAACCAACTAAGAAACCTTCGGAAAAATCGCCGCCCCCCATTTTGAAAGTGCGACGTCTAAGCGTCGCACTTTCTTTTTATGGGCTGCTAGGAGAGAATGGATCCCAGTCCAGGTTCTCACAGAGGAAGGACCACAGGTCGCTGAACTCGTCGATAAGCTAGGTAGTAAAAGACGCCCGCACCATTCTTTGCTCCCTTATGGATTATTTCCATTCTTGCGTCGCTTACCCCGCATCCGGCGGAAGATTTGAAAGATGATACGTATATAATTGACAGCATGGTGTAGAGGACGGATATGGCTGCTCTCATCACCGTAAATTGTACGGATCGGGATCCATTCCAGAACGAAACCAAGCCGGATGCACTCAGCGATCATCTCTGCTTCGAACTGAAATCCCTGTTCCTGGCTCGGCAGCATGGCGTCCATCATCCTAGTACTCAACAGGCGGTAGCCGGATTGGTTATCCTGCACCAACTGACCTACCGCCCAGGAGAAAGACCACCTTCCGAAGGTATTGGTTAAGCGCCTGACGACCGGCATATGTCGGAAATCGCGCGCCCCGATGATCAGGTCCGCCCGGCGCAGCCGGAAAGCCTCCTCAAAGGCAGGTATCTCAGCCGGGTCGTGCTGCCCATCGGCGTCCAGGGTAATGACTGCATCGTACTGGCGCTCCAGAGCGTATGAAAAACCAGCTCTTAGAGCGGAGCCCTTGCCCTGGTTTGGTTGCTGGCGCAATAGCTCCGCCCCGCTCTGGACAGCTAGTGAGGAGGTATTGTCGGAAGAGCCATCATCTACAACCAGGACAGGTAAATACCTGGACACCTCCTGGACCACAGCGGTGATCCTATCCGCCTCGTTGTAAGCTGGGACCAGCACAAGAAGCTTTGGTTGATCACCTTCCATTCCTGCCCCTTGCCCGTCCATCCATATATGTGATGTTTCCTGGCTTAATCCAACTGGCGGGTGACCCGGCAGGGATTCCCTACCGCCACTACGTTGGCAGGGATATCTTTGACAACCACGCTTCCCGCGCCAATGGTAGTGTTGTCTCCAATTGAAATCCCCTGGCAAATGATGGCGCCCCCACCGATCCAGACGTTGTCTCCAATGGTTATAGGCGCAGCCAGCTCCAGGCCTGTGCGCCGGTCCTCAGGGCTTGAGGAATGGTAGGCAGCGTAGATCTGTACGGCCGGCCCGATGAGGGTATTTTCCCCGATTTGGACGGTATTGCAGTCCAAGATCACACAATTAAAGTTCAGATAAGAACCTTTACCCAGGGAGATATTGTAACCATAGTCACAGAAGAAAGGCGGCTCGATCCACACGCCCTCACCGGTCTCGCCGAGCAGCTCTTTTAATATTTCGAGCCGCCGGTCGCTTTCAGCCTCGCTGCTGGTATTCAAAGCGCGGGTCAACCTGCGGGCATTCAGGCGCTCGAGTTGGAGCTCATTGTCCGCAGCCCAATAGGGTTCTCCAGCTAACATTTTTTGCTTTTCTGTCTTTTCCACGCCCGGCCCAGCCGGGATCGACGCGCTCCCAGGACCCACTGCTTCCGAAGTTTGTTGCATAATACTCCTCTCAAATAATCGTGCCAGTTTTCGTTCCCCCGTAGCCGATATTCTAACCCGCTCTGGCAATTCTGTGAACACTGGAAATAATCCCAAACCTGCCCCATCACAGATATGCCAAAAAACCAGAAATTGGCAGGCAGGCGCTGTATCGCGGTATAATCACAAAGGGAGATATCCATTCGCGAGAGGTGATATGAACGAACAAAAGATACGTGTTCTCCTGGCCAAACCCGGTTTAGATGGGCATGATCGAGGTGCGAAAGTGGTCGCTCGCGCGCTGAGAGACGCTGGAATGGAGGTTATTTACACCGGACTGCGCCAGACGCCAGAGATGATCGCTGAGGCTGCCCTGCAAGAAGACGTAGATGTGGTAGGCCTATCCATCCTATCAGGGGCGCATATGGCCCTGGTGCCTCGTATCCTGGAGCTGATCCAAGCTAACGGGCAGGAGGCTGTAAAAGTCTTCGTAGGCGGTATCATCCCTGATGAAGACGTACCGGTACTTAAAGAAATGGGCGTGATGGGGATCTATGGTCCTGGTACCATCACGGAAGACATCATTCGTGATATCACCACCAGCGCTCCCGTTTCCCCCACTGCTTAACGACTGCGGTATGCACAGACCAGGTATCCTCCTGGGCTTCCTCTACCCCCCTTGCTCCACAGGCTATATTTCATGACCCTGGCCGAATCCATTTTAGATAACAACCGGCTGGCATTATCCCGGCTGCTTACCCACATCGAAAACAACACACCCGAGGGCAAGTCTGCCTTGAATGAGTTGTTCGCATATACCGGTCGGGCAGCCCTGATTGGCGTCACAGGGGCTCCAGGAACGGGAAAATCATCCCTGGTCAACCACCTGGCATATTATTACCGCCACCCCAGGCCTGGAGAGCAAGCGCGCCGAATAGCCATCATCGCGGTCGATCCCTCCAGCCCGTTCAGCGGTGGTGCAATCTTAGGAGATCGCATCCGTATGCGCGACTTGAGCGGCGATCCGGATGTTTTTATCCGCTCGATGGCCTCACGCGGCTCATTGGGTGGCCTGGCACGCGCCACCTCTGCAGTAACCCAGGTATTCGATGCTGCTGGTTATGAGTTGATCCTGATTGAAACGGTTGGAGCAGGACAGGCAGAGGTCGATATTGCCCGCCTGGCGCATACCACCCTGGTCGTAGAAGCGCCCGGGATGGGCGACGAGATCCAGGCAATCAAAGCAGGCATCCTGGAGATCGCAGATATCCTGGTTATCAATAAAGCAGACCGGCCGGGTGTAGAAAATACTGAGCGGGCTCTGCGCAGCATGCTGGACCTAGGTCATCCCCGCCCGCACCACCACTTCCAGGCAGAGCCAGTCTGGCAACAGGAGCAGGTGTATGCCGATCCTAAAGACCAACAGGAGATTTGGATCCCCCCCATACAACGCACGGTATCCACGGAAGGGACGGGGATCGAGGAGCTGGCGGTCTCGATCCAGAAACACCAGGAATACCTTCGCAGGAGCGGAGGGTGGCAGCAGCGAGAACAGGCCAGGTTGAGGGTGGAATTGCATTCATTGCTGCAAGAAGAACTTATGACTCGCTGGAGGTCGTCCATCAGCGAGTCCGATTACCAAAAAACTCTCTTGTCCCTTTACCATCGAAAGCTCACACCTCAAGAAGCGGTGAAGCTTTTAACTCTATCCGCCTAGATTGGAGATTTCAATGCCCCCCACCTTTCCCACCCAAGAATCAGTCACCTACGGCGGCATCAAGCTCTACACCGGCACTGCGTCGCCTGACCTGGCCCGGCAAGTCGCCAACCACCTGGACTTGCCGTTGAGTGACCGGGACATCATCCTGTTCCCAAACGATAACCTTTTCGTACGGCTGCACAGCAGCGTACGCGGTCAAGATGTGTACGTCATCCAGTCGACTTCCAGGCCTGTACACCGCAATTTGATGGAGCTATTGATCATGCTCCAAACGCTGCGTCTCGATTCAGCCGGACGGGTTACGGCTGTATTTCCTTACATGTGCTATTCCCGCTCGGACAAGACCGACAAACCGCGCGTACCCATTACGGCGCGCCTGGTAGCCGATATGATCCAGGTTGCAGGCGCTAACCGGTACATGACCCTTGACCTGCACGCCGGTCAGATCCAGGGTTTCTTTTCCATTCCTGGCGACGTACTGACAGCCTTCCATATCCTGAAAGACCATATCCAGGAGCTCCAACCAGGGATGCAAGACCCGGTTGTCGTAAGCGCAGATTTGGGTTTCGCTAAAAAAGCCCGCAACTTCGCAGCCGGGATCAACGCTCCCATCGCTTTCGTCGAAAAAAGGCGTTCTGGCCCTTCAGGCAGAGCGGAGGCCTTGACCCTGATCGGGTCTGTCCAGGGTCGCGACGCGATTATTATCGACGATGAGCTCGATACGGGCGGATCGATCTCCCAGGCGGTAGAACTGGTCAAGGCTAAGGGTGCTATGGATGTGTATGTCGTATTTGTCCACCCGGTCTTCTCCCCTCCAGCTGTAGACCGCCTGGCGGCAATGCCTGTCAAGCGCATCATCACAACCGATACCATCCAAATCCCAGCCCAGGATCAGGCTCGCCTGAAGGATAAGCTTACCGTACTATCGGTGGCGCCTTTGATTGGTGAGGTGATCCGCCGCGCGCATGAAGGTCGCAGCGTGGGCGAGATGTTTAATGAATAAAGCTATATAATTAAGAGAGACAAATTCGGTTGATATATTGCCAACACAATGCCTGAACTCCCTGAAGTTGAAACGATCGCCAGGCTCTTGCGACAGGGTGGGCCAGAGTCGCAATCCCTGTTGGGCAAGCGCATCATAAGTGTGCGCTTGCTATGGAAGCGCACCCTGGTAACCCCTTCCCCAGCGGAGCTCGAAGCCAGGCTAACCGGGCAAATCTTTCAAGATATCAGCCGGCGCGGCAAATTCCTCGTATTCCATCTTTCTGGAGGCGATAAGCTGGTCTTCCATCTCCGGATGAGCGGGGATATGCTTCTACAACCGGATGATAGCCCACCGGCGCCGCATGACCGGTTAATCATTACCTTGAACGACGCCCACCGGTTGGCATTTAACGACGCTCGAAAATTCGGGCGGGCCTGGTTGGTTTCGGACCTTCAAACGATTACAAGGCGCCTTGGCCCCGAACCCCTCGATCCTGACTTTACCCCCGATGAGCTATATGGGCGGCTGCAAGACTACCGACGCCAGATCAAGCCTCTGTTACTCGATCAAAGCTTTCTAGCCGGGCTGGGAAATATCTATGCCGATGAGGCCTTGCATATGGCAGGCATCCACCCATTGAGGATATCCAATAGTCTGGATTATTCAGACGCCGAGCGCCTGTGGCGGAGCATCCGGCAAGTGCTCCAGGAAGGCATCCGGCTATCCGGGGCGAGCATCGATTGGGTATACCGGGGAGGCGAGTTCCAAAACCAATTCCGGGTATACCAACGTGCGGGTGAAGCCTGCCCTGTTTGCCAGACTCCTATCCGCAGGATCGTTGTAGGTCAAAGAGGCACTCATTATTGTCCCGTATGCCAGACAGCCCCTGAGGAAAGGGGTCAAGATCTTTCCAGGAGGACCCTATGAACACAAGCATTGTTCTTGTCCTGGCGGTGGTATGTTTCTTTATCGGCGTCATCGCAGCCTACCTGGTGCAAAGTTTAAGGGAAGAGTCAAAACCCGTGCAGGAAGCGCCCAACATGCAAGACGAAGAAGAGCCTGGAGAAGAGCGCTTTGCCGCTGCTTCCAGTTTCAGCCAGGCGCCGGCTGCCGCGGAAGAGCAAGAACCAGACAGCTCATTAACGCCTGCCCCTCCACCTGGAATGGTTGAGGTCGCCCGATTTTGGCGGGATGAGGATTCGCGAAAACCGGCCCTGGAAATGGACGGCGTTCTGTTCCATACATCAGACCAGATGAGCCCGGTTCAATTGGATAAGCTTGAAGCTGCCATCAAAGAGTTGTCTGCCTGGTCACGGAAACCTCTCCATAGCGAAAGGCCGACCATCGAGACAGGCGCGTTCCTGACCGGTGAGATCGTGGAAGGCCCCAGTTTTAAGCCTCCCAGAATAGGTCCCCTGGACATCCTGAAGAACACTTTGGATGCTGATGTACGCTCAGCGTTAAAGGCTGCTCCCAAGAGCCTGGCAGCCCAGGTAGATGAAATCTTGCAAGCCAAGTTGGTCGACTCCAGCCTCGCCGACCGAGGCATACGTATCATGGATACCCCAAGCTCAGATTTGGTCGTCATGGTAGGCCTGGATAAATACGACGGGGTAGAGGCAATCCCGGACGCCGAAATCCAGGCTATGATCAGGGAGGCCGTGGCGGAATGGGGCCGGCGAGCAACTTTAGAAGATTGAACGTTTTGAATGAAGTAAGACCCCACAGGTCAAGATGCCTGTGGGGTCTTATTTACCTGGTCTTATTTACGACCACGGCGGCGTTTTTGGCTTTTACTCATCTTTTTAGACTTTCCCGCCTTGGGCGTTTTGGAAGCCTCCTGAAGCGCCACGACCGGCTCTTTAACATCCTTGCTCCGCTCCTCCTCTACGATCGCCGCGGTCTCCCCCCCATCCGAGGAGGTTTCCGCCTCCGGAAGCACACCCATAGCTTCAGCTGGCGCTTCAATATCTTTGGTTCGCCGGGCAGCCACCTGCATGCTCGAAAGGTCGCGCGGGCGGAAGGTGAACATACGCGTGATCACTCCTAACCTCATATTACGGAAAAGATCCTGGAACAACTCGGAGGCCTTGCTCTTATACTGCACCAGGGGGTCGCGTTGGGCATAAGCTTCCAGGCCAATGGAAACCCTCAATGCTTCCATCTGGGTCAGGTAGTCCACCCATAACTCCGTGATGACGCTCAAAAGCAGCTGGCGGTACAACTCAGTCAGTGCACGGCGCCCCAACTCGTCGACCACCACCCTCTTCTTGTCCAAAGGCAGGCTGCTCAATGGCTGATCCTTGAATTCAAGAAATGCAGGCTCTCCGAGGGCTTTGCTCAGGCCAGCCTGGGTAAGGTCGTCCAGCTCTGCCGGCCTGGTCCCTGAGACTCGTTTCCATTCATTCTGCCCCCAGGCATGGCGCATGGCTGCCTGTGCAGCTTCCAGGTGCTCGAGGACCTCTCCTGCAATCTCATCCGGTTCACGACCATCGAGGAGCGTAGCGGCAAAATATGTATAAATCAGCCGGATTGTGCGCTGGCTGATGCGACGGTGAGTCTTCCTGTCAAAGGCCGTCTGGGTGCCCATCGGCATGACTGTCAACATGCGCAGCCTGCGGTTGGCATAGTATTGAGCTTCTATCTGCGCGAGGGCCGCCTCCAAAACCTGGTTTAGGCGCTCCTTTTGACCTGCTGTCAGAACCTTACCATTGGAACTAATTTCATATAATGAGAAAGCCAGGTCCTCGAGGATGCGTTCCTTTTGTATATCGGAGGCCGAACCGTCAACCCTGGCCAGTACAGGCTTTAACTCCTTTTGTACCCTGTCGATTTCCCGGTCGCTATCCAATACGTCCAGGTCAGAGAGGGCAACCTGGAGCGCCTGTTGGAGCTGCTCCTTATCCTTGGCGGTAAAGGGGACCTTCTCCCGAGAAAGCTGCGCCTCAAGGTCCTTCGTGATCTGCCCCTCCATCTGGCCATTCCCTAACAGGCGCTCCCGCCGGCGCGCCATGATCTGTTGGCATGCGTCGATCACTTGTCCAGCCATCTCCTCCCAGTCGTCGTTAGGCATTTGAGATGGTGTTAGCTCGAGAGGTTCTCCAAGGCGCCGCTGTACCGCTCCCAAGACCCGTGTAAGCTCCTGGTCTACGAGCACGTTTTCTACCTGCTCGCTCACCAGCAGCCTGACCTCATCCGGGTTTGTTCTCAGGGCGCGCTGCTGTTCCGGCTGCAAGCGTAGGGGGATATGCAGCAAGCCCGACAGCTCATCCAACATCTCGCGTGGCTGGCGTACCTCGGTTTCGTCCTCCAGATTCAACCCTTCGAAGAAGGTATCCAGGATCTCCTGTCGCTCGGCCAGCCTGTTCTCGATCCGGTCTTGCAGCTGCTCCAGCAGGGCGCGGACGGCTCTGAGCACGTGCTCCTCCTCCGCTCTCAAGGATCGATCGGCCACATCAAGGAAGGCTTCCAACTCTGCTCGCTCATCGCCCCCTTCAGCAACCCGGCTATTGATCTCCTCCAAAAGCAGCTGGTGAGTATAGGAAGGGAAAAGTGTGCCGTTGGAAGAAAAGGCCGGTTGGATCTGGTCCATCCAGGCCAGCAGCTCCCAGGGGCCTTCCTCGTCACGCAGAGCTTTCGGGATGCGCTCGAGAACTTCTGTACGCAGCATCCCGGTAACGTCTTCACTCAAATCATCTTTAACAAAGATGATATTACGCTGGTCGTAAATCCTGGAGCGCTGAGAATTGAGCACATCGTCATATTCGAGCAAGTGCTTGCGGATATCAAAGTTAGCGCCCTCAACACGGGTCTGGGACTGCTCAACGATACGCCCAACCATACCAACTTCAATGGGCAAGGCTTCGTCCACTTTCAAACGCTGCATCATGTCATTGGCTTGCTGCCCGCCAAAGCGGCGCATTAGATCATCTTCCAGGGACAGGTAGAAACGTGAGGAGCCAGGGTCGCCCTGGCGAGCGGCTCGGCCACGTAGCTGGTTGTCAATGCGGCGCGCCTCATGTCGCTCAGAGCCAATCACATGCAGCCCGCCCAGGCTCTTCACCTGTTCCATCTTCTGCATATATTCAATAAATGCGTTGACCTGTTGCTCGTAAATACCATAGCTGGCCCTGTCCATTTTGACCAGGGCTTGCCGGCGCTCTTCCATCTGCATTTCGTAAGGGTTGCGCATACCAGCCCTTCGAAGGACACGGCTGGTGGCAATGAGCACATCTTCAGGCAATTCACCACCCAGCTTGATATCCACACCACGACCGGCCATATTGGTGGCAATCGTTACCGCGCCAAAGGAACCTGCTCCGGCGATAATCTGGCTTTCTTCGGTATGCTTGCGAGCATTAAGCACGTGATGCGAAATACCGGCTTTTAGCGCCGAAACCAACCGTTCCTGGTCTTCCTCACCCAGCTCCAGAATGGAGCTCAAGCGTTCGAGGTTGCTGCTTTCCTCCGGATTCACGGAGATCTCCAGGCTCTGGGCCATCTTTCGCAGGTCCCCAGTCTGAAGCTCCTCCAGGGGAGCATTAAGCAGCTGCAGCTCTGGGATCTGCCGGCCATCCTCTTCGCGGTTATGCTGTTGGAGCCAGGCATGCCGTATGACCTGGACCTGGGCCAGGCGGCGCAGTGGCTCGGCCTTCAAGCGTCCGGAGATACGGTCGGAAAGCTCCACCGAGGTCGTACCAACCAGCATTGGCCGCCCTTTGGCATAGAAACGCAGGATCTCTTGAACGATGGCGCGGAACTTGGCTTCCTCAGTCAGGAAGATGACGTCTGGGTAATCCTTACGCTTCCAATACAAAGGCCGGCTGGGATCGTCCTTGTGAGCATAGTAGGTGTAGCGATAACCGTGCTCATCCCGGTCGTCCTGCTGCTCCAGGGGAGAATCGGGGCGCAGGGCCTGGAATTCCAGGTTAGTAGGGATAGCAACCACGTTCAATTTATAGATCTTATCGAACTCTTCCGCTTCGGTCAGGGCGGTGCCGGTCATGCCGGCGAGCTTTTCATACATGCGGAAGTAGTTCTGAATGGTAATGGTGGCGTAAGTCACGTTTTCAGGCTGGACGCGGACATTTTCCTTGGCCTCTACCGCCTGGTGCAAGCCATCCGACCAACGCCGGCCTGGCATCATCCGCCCGGTAAACTCATCCACAATAATGACCTTACCACCCTGGACCAGGTAATCCTTGTTGCGCTTGAAGAGGAACTGAGCGCGCAGCGCCTGCTCGAGGTACCCCATCAAACGGGCTTGCTGCGGAGTCACGTCTTCGGGGCGGTCCGGGTCGCGCAAGGGCATATCGAGCAACTCTTCTACATGCGTCTCCCCGATCTCGGTCAAGGTTACCGTACGGTCGCGCTCGCTGATCTCAAAATCCTCATCGCGCAGCTTTCGGACTACCTGGGCCATTCGCTGGTACCACTCGGTGTCATCGGAAGCAGGCCCGGAGATAATCAAAGGGGTACGGGCTTCGTCGATCAGGACGTTATCCACCTCGTCTACGATTGCAAAGTAATGCCCGCGCTGGACCCGCTCCCCCAGACTCATCGTCATATTGTCGCGCAGGTAATCGAAACCAAACTCGCTGTTGGTGCCATAAGTGATATCGGCCGCGTACGCTTCACGACGGGGCACCATGCGGAGTTGGTGCTGGTCTTCGTGGGGGGATTCTTTCTCCAGGTCCACCAAAAAGGCCTTCTTCCCATTCTCTGTACGGGATGCCATCTGTAAAACGCCCACGCTTAAGCCGAGCAAATTAAAAATGGGAGCCATCCAGCGCGCATCGCGCCGGGCCAGGTAGTCGTTCACCGTGATCAAGTGGACACCCTTACCGGTCAAAGCATTCAGGTACATTGGCAGGGTAGCAACCAGAGTCTTACCCTCACCCGTGCGCATTTCGGAGATAGTCGCCTGGTGCAGGGCTGTTCCGCCGATCAGCTGGACGTCATAATGGCGCATGCCGAGGGCACGCTTTCCGGCTTCCCGGACCGTGGCGAAGGCCTCCGGAAGGAGATCGTCCAGGCTTTCCCCTTTAGCCAGGCGCGCTCGGAACTCTTCCGTCCTGGCTCGCAGCTGAGAATCATCGAGCGATTCAAATTGGGGTTCCAGGGCATTGACCTGCTCAACCATGGGATAAAATTTTTCTATAGCGCGTTTATTCGGGTCGCCCCCGAAAATGTTGACAAATTTCTTGAGCATAAAACAACCTTTCTGGGTGGATTATAGCATATTGGTATTGGGATACACAGGCGAGGAAACCGGGGCTTTCTTCCCACGACTGGCAACAAGTTCAGATTTTTGTCACTAATGGCATTTTCGCTTTTAAGGCCCGGATTAGGTTATCATAAGAGCAATGAAACTAATTTTCACATCAAACGTAGTGTAGAGGGAAGAAAATAAATCAAATTATTATTCAGAGATGGAGGCAAGACAATGAATGATAGACCTTACCAGTCACAACCGGGTAGTCATGCCCTGGCGATCCTGAGCCTCGTACTGGGCATCCTTGGCCTGACCCCCATATTACCGTTGATCGGATCGATTGTCGCGATTGTAAC
>CAZAQS010000030.1:0-28914 GCA_964486825.1 uncultured Anaerolineaceae bacterium
TGGAACGATCACCCTTTGTACTTGCTATGGTGATAAAGGAATATAATGGGAATAATGGTAAACTTAATCAGGTTCCCATGCAAAACGGCAGCTGAGTTCTTATCACCACCTTAACCACAAGCCGGGAATTAGAAGTTATGTCAAGAAAGATCCAAAATATTTCATTTGCAGTGTTCGCTATTCATTGGCTCGGAGCTTTGTTCCAAGCTCCGGCCATCTATCCATTTTTAGCCAACCCAATTATGATTTTACAAAAAGTATCTCCTGGAATTAATCCTAGCCAGGATACGGATTTTATATTCCTCTCAGAGAGGTTCTTGTCCCAGGAGCTTGTACCAGCTGATGACGAGTATGAGACGAATCAGAATGAGACTCTTTCAGTTGCATCACCAGGGGTAATGGGGAATGATAATATTCTTGGGGCAAATGCCGTTTTGGTGGATCCTGCTCCCTCACATGGGGAAATATCCCTTGATCCAAATGGTTCTTTTACCTATACACCAGATGTAGATTTCATTGGCGAGGATTTTTTCAATTATATGCTGGAGCAAGACGGTGAATTTTCGGAGCCGGCGGTCGTCCAGATCACCGTTCTCGATACTCAATCCCCGCAGGTTGTATGGGTGTCGCCGGTTTCTGAGGGAGAGGTTCTGGTTGTAGGGTTTGAGTGGATATTGCTAGAAGCCGAAGCAACAGATAACGGCGTCGTGGCTGGGGTTCTGTTTTACCGTTGGGACGCGTATCTTGGTGAAGAAGGTGATTATGTGGATATCGCTTTTATTGAAACGGCTCCCTATCAATTTGAACTGGATACAAAAGACCTGAACCCTGGGTGGAACCAGCTCTTTGTACGTGCAATGGACGAGGCGGGTAATGCCTCAGACAGGTCACCTATTTGGGTGTTTCTGGTTCCCCGCCTCTATTTTCCGATCATTCTACGCTAGAATCCGGCACTGGAGCCGGAACTCGGCAGGTTGATATCTGAAGGCAGGTTCCCGGCTGAGAGAGCCAGTGCAATTGCTCCTAGAACGCCGGCCCGATTTCCTAGCTGGGGGCGCACAATATAGCTATCGATCTGCTCCAATATCTCTTTTGCATGGATATATCCATTTAAGAGCTCCTGAACCTTCCGCCGGGTCATCCTGAGCAGCTGATCTTGGTCCATCACGCCTCCCCCCAGGATAATGCGTTCTGGGGATAGGGTACAAATATAGTTTCCCAGAGCCAGGGAAATATAGCCTGCCAGAAGCTCCCAGGCTGGATGTTCCTCGGGGAGCTTCTCCCCACGCTCGCCGTAGCGTTTTTCGATCGACGGTCCGGCTGCCAACCCCTCCAGACAGTCCCCATGATAAGGACAGGTACCTGGGAAAGGGTCTTTATCCCAATCATGGGGAATCCGGATATGGCCCATCTCTGGGTGGGTGAGACCATGCAGCATGTGACCGCTGAGCATTCCGCCTCCTCCAATCCCTGTTCCGATGGTCAAATAAATAAAGGTATTTAGATTCCGAGCAGCCCCCCAGCGATGTTCTCCTAAACCAGCCGCATTTACATCTGTGTCGATGGCCGTAGGGATACCGAGCTGCTCCTCCAGGAGGCCCTTCAGGTTAGTGTTCTTCCATCCTGGCTTGGGAGTGGTGGTGATGTACCCATACGTGGCAGATTCCGGATTTAGATCAACCGGGCCGAAGGTCCCGATCCCCAGCGCAGCTATGTTTACTTTCCTTTGTTGTTCACGAAAAAAGTTCACCGTGCGTTGGATTGTTTCCTCCGGGGTGGTAGTAGGGAACTGGGTCAGGGCGCGCAGATGCTCGGGACCGCTGCCGACAGCACAGACGAACTTTGTCCCGCCAGCTTCGACGCCGCCAAAATACTCATTCATCTACCGCCTCTGATTAACCTTTGACCGCTCCGGCCAGCATACCGCGGATGAAATATCTTTGCAGACCAAAGAACACGATCATCGGCAGGAGCATCGAAAGGAATGCCGCAGCAGTCAGCAAGTGCCAGCCTGCTCCCAAGGAGGTAACCATATTGGCAATCTGGTATGTCATGACTGGATTGACGCCTCCCAAAAAGACCAGCGCAACCAGCAGGTCATTCCAGACCCACAAGAACTGAAAGATACCCAAGGAGGCAATCGCTGGCATAGCCAGGGGAATTACTAACCGGTAGAAGGCCGTCCAGTGCGAAGCTCCGTCCAGGTAGGCTGATTCGAACAAGTCCCTTGGTAAAGCTCCCAAGAAGTTCCGCATCAGGTAAATAGCATAGGGAAGTCCAAAGCCAGTATGGAACAGCCATACGCCTAAAAATGTTCCGTTCAAGCCGAGCTGTGCATAAAGCCGAGAGATTGGGACCAGGGTCATCTGAAGCGGTACCACCTGGAGCCCCACCAGTATGGCGAATAGCCAATAACGGGCCTTGAAGTCGAACCAGGCGAAGGCATAGGCAGCAAAAGATGCGAATAAGATTGGGAGGATTGTAGCCGGAATGGTGACGATCATGCTGTTAAGGAAGGCGCGTCCCATACCACGTGGGTTGAGCAGGTCCCTGGTATTGCAGCGCATGTCAGGCGGCTGCGTGCCTGCTTCACAGTCTCCTACATAGGTACCCGTACCGCGATAACCAACCAGTGCGTCAATATAGTTATTTAATGTGAATGTCTCGCGGACTTCCATACCAGCAAGCCTTCTTAAATAGACGGCGATATTAGCGGCTTCTTGAGGCGTTGGAAGGGGGTTATCACCCATATGAGGCTGTCCGTCGATATCCTGCCGCAGCATGGCTAATAACTGGAGGGAGCGGGGATATTGCCCAATGAGTTCAGGGTCACTCAGATCGGCCGTTTCGATTGCCTGACCGTTTGCCCCGTGACATTCGGCGCACAAACGGCCGTACTCTGGTGATCCGGTTGGGGGATCGAGGACCGTCCACCAACCGGTTGTATTGACATCCTGGACGTGGCGGAATGAGGTGACCAAAAGCCCCATGGCTGGAATGAGCCAAATGACAATGATACCGATGATCACGAGATGAATGGGTATCTTGGAGAGCTGATGTTTGATATGTTCCCAGTTCATCGCATCGCCTCCTGTTCCAGGAACCGCCGGATATTGTAGTAGATGAATGGGATGATCAATACAATCAGTACTACAGCTACGGCTGTGCCTCTCCCGGTGTTAAAGTTGATGTACATCTCTGTGTACATCCGGTTAGCAATGACCTGGGTACCGAAGTTGCCTCCCGTCATGACGTAAACAATATCGAACAGCTTCAGAACATTGATCACCATGGTCGTAATGACCACGGTGATGGTGGGCAGGATCATCGGGATCATGATGACACGAAAAACGGTCCACTCATTCGCTCCGTCCACCCGGGCAGCTTCGATGATCTCATCCGGGACCGATTTCAAGGCTGCCGATAAAATGGTCATCGAGAAACCAGTCCACATCCAGATTCCAACCACGATAAGGGCGAAGGTGTTCAGCCCTGTGGTTTGTAGCCAGGCGATCGGGGCCTGGCCGAACTCTACCCGGATAGCGTTCAACAAGCCGATTTGGTTTTGCTGCTGAGCTAGGTTATATACAAAGCGCCAGATAACGCCTGCGCCTACAAACGAGATAGCCATAGGCATGAACAGGATGGATTTTGCTAATGCTTCATAACGGACCCGGTCAGCAAGAACGGCGAAGGCCAAACCAATCCCCACAACCCCGGTGACCATAAAGAGCACCCATTGAATATTATTGCCGTAAGACGAGCGCCAGAAAGTCGTCCAGGTAGTGCTTAGAGTACTGGTGTTCAATTCACCCATCAGTGCATAACGGTAGTTTTCAAATACACCCCAGCAGGGCCGGCCTGGAACACAAGTGGTCGCAGCGGATGCAGTAGCATTCCGGTTCTGAAAACTTAATGAGATGGTATTCAACATTGGGTAGACAATGAATAATGTCATAACAATCATCGCCGGAGCCAGATACAGCCAGGGAACATATCTGGCTTGCTTCATAATTTGTGGTGCTTGTGTTGCCATTGCCATCCTCCTTGGTTGAAATTGCCTCCTGTGAGATTTAGCAATTGATAATCAAGCGTAGTTTCGCTTGGTACTTGAGATTTTCATCCACCCAAATCTGAATTTTTTTTATTTACTTTGAGATAGGACACCATACGCAAACGCATGGTGAGGAAGAACTGGGGACACCCCTTATCGGAGTGTCCCCAGTTACTGGATCCAGTTATTCAGCTACTGCTTGCGCCTGTGCATCTGCTAACCTATCCAGGATTGTGTCTAAATCCTGGGAATCATTGACATATTCGATGATCCCGTTCCATTTCGCGCTGCCGAAGCCACCTGGGATTGTATCCCCAATATCGGGAGTAAATCCTTGGGTTTCAGCCAGAAAACTGCCCGCTTTTTCAAGAACCGGGTCTTGATAAGCGCCTTCGCCGGCCAGGTTGGGGGTCAAATCGAAGCCCACTTCAGCCCATCGTTGGCCACCGAAATCACTGCTCATGTAGGCGAAAATTGCCTGGACGGCAGGAGAGTCGTTGAAGGCCATCATCCAGTCCATACCACCCTGTAAACCTTCAGCGTCAGGGACCTGGAAGAAGTCGAAGTCGGTGCCATACTCAAGTCCGGGGAACTGGGCTTGAATTTCACCACCTGCAAACCCTGATTGCCTGACCATCATCGCCTGGGGCGGGTCCTGGAAGGCCAGGTAGATGGCATCCAAGAAGCCGGTTGAGAGCGTGCCTTGCGCGCCTCCTACCGTATACTCCGGGTCCTTGGCCCATTGTCCATATGTTTCCCAGGCCTGGCGGACTCCATCATCATTGTATGGCACGGAGCCATCGATAATACCAAGGACGTAATCGGGTCCTTGTTGGACGAGCATGATGTCTTGGATGAAGTCTGAACCGGTCCAACCGGTTGCATCACCGGATTCGAAACCCATCGACCAGGGAACATTCCCATCAGCCACCATTTGTTCCACGAGCGCTTCCAGTTCTTCCCAGGTCTGCGGGACTTCATATCCAAAAGCTTCGAAGTTTACCGGGCTATACCAGATGATTGTCTTGATATCGGACTTAACTGGGAGGGCTCGCCATTCTCCACCAACGGTTCCGAGGTTTTGCCAAAACTGAGGATAGTTGTCAGTATCGACGCCTAGCTCGTTTATCGGAACAATTTGGTCCTGGTACTGTTCTACCTGCACGATATTCCAGAACGCGATATCAGGTGGATTGCCAGCCTGGACGCGGGTATCCAAAATAGCCTGGTCACGGGTCGATTCGGCCTGGATTACGATTCCGCATTCATCGATCAGCGGTCGAAGGATCTGGTTCAGGTTCTCTTCTTCTACGCCCGACCATTGGTAAAGCATCGTAACCGTATCCCCTGATTGCGCACCCATACAATCGATCTCGGCGGTAGGCTCGGCGGGTGTTTCCATGGGGGTTTCTTCGGGCGTCTCATCCGGAGCTACTGGTGTGTCAGTAGGTGGGGGTGGTGCCGGTGTATCAGCTGGTGGTGCCGGTGTATCAGCTGGTGGAGCCACCGGTGATTCTACTGGCGGTGCTGCTGGTTCTTCCGCTGGACTACAAGCGGCGACCACCAACGAAGCGATGGCCAGGAACGTGATTACCATCCAAATTCTTTTATACATGATTATTCTCCTCCTTAATTTGTTTTACCGAAAGAATTTGGGGGGATAACCAGATCGGAAAGTGATATTATCTCCTCTTCTCCAATCCGATCCAAAACTTATGTAGGTGTGATACAAGTGAAATACACCTTGTTATCCCCCAGTAACTATTGATTTCAATACAGGATGAGCTAACTGTCTGGCGTTTCACCTCCTTATCCCGCTTCAGGATTAGCGTTAAAGCATAAGGTTATGTGAAGAGACGAAATGTCTGAATTGTGGTTTAACCTTCATTTCCACCTAAGGAATCCACATTAGAAGTATATCACTTAAACAGAGAAGCTGGCAAGGCAGTGCCAACGCACAAGCCTCTCACATGCAACCACGATCCAAAAATTGCGTATACCTACGTAGAGCAAGCCAAGCAGCTATATATAGATGTCACTTATCATGGAGGATGAAAAATGGGACTGATCGAGTTTGTATTGAGTATCGTTGGAGGCATAATCGGCCTGGTAGTGGGCGTGGTTGGTGCAGTAATTGGCCTCCTCTTAGGCCTATTGGGAATCGTACTTGCGATTGTCCTAGGCGTTTTCTTTGTCCTGCTCGCGCCGGTTGCACTGCTGTTGCTCCTTTTCTAGGAGAACATGATAGCATCCAAGAAAGACCCTAAGATAGGTACATAATACCCCTCTTGCGGTTGAGGGGTATTATGTTTTATTACTCCATCACTTATGAAGCAAAATTGGATATATAATATCGGCTGCCTATCGTCATGGATCGAAGAGAATATAATTATTGAGAGGTATCGTGCGAACAATCCAATTAAACCAGGTTTGCTTAACGGTTAGCATCTTAATCTATCTTGTCCTACTCTCAGGTTGTAGCCCCAACCCCCAACCTGCACTTCCTACCCTCCAACAACCTACCATAATTGAGGAAACCAGTACATCGACTCCTTCTCCAACAGATTCGCTTTTATCGACCCTGACCCCCTCAGCAGTGCATTGGGTGGTCCCAAGCCAAACACCGACGAATACCAGAGAACCATCGCCATCTGCCACGCCCACCAACACGCTTTTGCCTACGCACACTCCCATCCCAACGATGACTCCCAACCCTACATTTACATTCCCACAGGCCGTCATTCAAATGCAAGCCAATTGCCGCTATGGTCCTGGAACAGCCTATCTATATTCGCATGGTCTCTACGATGGGGACAAGGGAGAAATTCATGGTCGCACTCCCTCAGGAACCTGGTTATGGATCAAACCCGAAAACTTGGAACGTCACTGTTGGGCAGCCGCCTCGGTAATGGAAGTAAGCGGAGATATCTTTACATTGAAAGTGGTAGAGCCGGTCCTGCCTCGTACGACCTTTGCCGGCCCACCTCAAGATATCATCGCTGTTCGAGATGGAGATAAAGTTACTGTTTCCTGGACGCCGGTGCAGCTTACTGTGGATAAAGCGCGGGGTTACTTGATCGAAGCCGTCATTTGCCAAAACGGCCAGTTAATATCTGTAGCAATCCAAACTGATGACCCATTTTACGAGTTTACCGATGGCGAGGGTTGTTCAAGCAGTTCGGGAGGCCGTCTTTACACCGCCGAAAAGCACGGATATTCTGACCCTGTGCCTATCCTCTGGCCTTAAGGCTTTCCAGGCCAGCGTAGCTCGCCTGTGGATTTCTGGTTCCTGGGAACAAGGACCTTCATTCGAGTCCCTTTGCCAGGCTCGGATTCCACGAGTAATTGGCCCCCAATCGCTTCTGCTCGCTCGGTGGCTCCAACCAGACCCAGATGACCCTCTCGTGCGAAGGAGATCCACCGTTCAGGGACGACGAACCCGCAGCCATCATCAGCGATTTCTAATAACACGGTCTCGTTGTCTAATTGGAGCCGGATCGTTACCTGGCTGGCTTGTGCATGGCGAACGACGTTGGTGAGTGCGACCTGGTAAATGCGGAACAATGCCAGACGCATCCGCTCCGGGAGCGTTTTTTCATCAGGCATCAAATCCAGTTGCGCTTTTATCGTAGGGAACTCTTTTAGAAATTCATCAGCATGCGAGCGAATCGCTTTTTCCAGCCCAAAGGGAGTAAGTGTAGGTGGGCGAAGTTCGCCTGCAGTTGAGCGGAGAGACCGGATGACTTTTTGCAATCTTTCTTGAAGGGAATTGATTTCCTCCCGAGCCTCAGTCTGCTCTAATTTGCTGGTTAAAAACGATAATTGGTAGGTAAGACCATACAGCTCCTGGATGGGACCGTCGTGAAGCTCCTGGGCCAATTCCAGACGTTCTGCCTCTACACGGTCTAGTAGCCTGCGCTGAACCTCGGCCAGTTCTTGCTCTACCCTTTGGCGCTGTATGACCTCTTCCATCATGGCTTCATTCTTGCGGATCAATTCTTTCGTCCGCTCCCGGACTCGATCCTCCAACTCCTCATTGACGCTTTCCAGTTGTTCATTGACCCTACGAAGAGTTTCTTCGGTCTTCTTCCTCTCAATCGAGTAGCGGATCGTACGTTCGAGAAGCTGTGGGTTGACTTCACCCTTGCCGAGAAAGTCGGTAGCACCGGCATCCATTGCCCGAATATCCACATCGTAATCCCCACGACCCGTTAACATGATAATTGGCGCCAGGTATCCCTTCTCTATGGCTCCCCGCACGAAATCAAGCCCGTTATTTGCCCCCAAGTCATAATCTACCAGGATAGCGTCGATATTCTCTCTTTCCAAGATATCGAAAGCCTGTTGAGAATTCTCTGCCCAATACAATTTTGACCCGCTTCGCCCAGCCCTGGAAAGCCACTCGTTCACGAGTATATAATCATCTTCATCATCTTCAACGAGAAGGATTTGCCAGGCGTATATATCCATACATCATGCTCCCAGTTGTATTTTCGAAATCTACAACCAATTAAAATAACTGCCTAAAATTTTGTAGTGAAGTTATTCTTAGATAGCTGCTATTCCCCACTACACTGTTTTCTTCCAAAGGTAATTCTCTCTTTCTTATTGTAATCGAGAGGGGCGTTTATCGACAGGATGAATCGAATTGGTTTTGTTTTATCCTACCGGTTAGGCTTTGTACTGGCTTCGACAAATGTTTCCGCAGAATCAGCCAGTGCTTCTGCGTCATCCCGATTATCTGCTCTGTTCCCGAAGCCAAAGGACTAAGTCTCCCGATGTGCTATTCTTGGTCGTTTTCTCTTTCAGTGACTTGAGATCACTGCCGAGGAGGTTATTCGAGAGATAGAGTTACAGATCAGGTGAATTGACGCGCAAACTGTATCATCGAGTCCCAAGACGTTCGTGGTAAACTAGCAGGGGGAAATGTAGAAAGGATACTTTATTTATAATGTCCGCCTTGTCCGCTACCGCCGTAGCTCACCCGAACATCGCCTTTATCAAGTACTGGGGAAATCGTGATTCGGGTCTGCGCATACCGGCAAACTCTTCTCTATCGATGAATTTAGCTGGCCTGGAAACACGCACACAGGTGACGTTTTCCGATTCTTATGAGAGAGACGGCTTGAGCGTTAACGACGAATCTGTTCCGGAAGAAGGGGTGGCGCGAGTCAGGCTTGTTTTGGACTTGGTCCGTGAGTTAGCCGGTTTCGACTGTTGTGCAGAAATTACAAGTCATAATAATTTCCCTACCGGCGCTGGAATCGCATCTTCTGCCTCGGCCTTTGCTGCCCTCAGCCTGGCGGCTTCAACAGCTGCCGGCCTGGATCTGGATGAACGGGCTCTTTCTCGCCTGGCCAGGCGCGGATCTGGCTCGGCTTGCCGTTCCATCCCCACTGGCTTTGTTGAGTGGCAAGCTGGTTTTGGTGATGATAGCTCCTACGCTTTTTCCATTGCAGCTCCCGAGCACTGGGACCTGGTAGATTGCATTGCCATAACCAGCAAAGCGCACAAGCCTACTACCTCTTCCGAAGGACACAAGCTGGCAGATAGCAGCGAGCTTCAGGCAGCCCGCCTGGCAGGCGCCCCCGCCCGATTAGATCGCTGCCGCCAATCCATTTTGGATCGTGATTTCGATCGTTTTGCCATGGTGGTCGAGCTGGACAGCGATTTAATGCATGCTGTGATGATGACTTCAAATCCACCGCTTCTGTACTGGCAACCGGCCACGGTAGCTGTGATGCATGCTGTGAGAGCCTGGCGGAAATCTGGTTTACCCGTTTGCTATACAATCGATGCAGGTCCCAATATCCATGTGCTATGTTTGGGTATTATAGCCAGCCGGGTCAGAGCGCTGCTCGAACAAATTCCGGGGGTCATGCAGGTTTTGCCGGCCCGACCAGGTGGACCGGCTCGTCTCGAAACTTGAGGAGCAAACAAGAAAGCTGTGGTTGAAAATCTCAATTCCGTCCGTTAAGCTGAGAACTGTCTACGGCTGGATGGATTCGGGTCTGATATAATGAAGATAGACATGTTCACTCCGAATAAAATTCTAGAAGGTTAGTTAACTATATGGAGCTTTGGATCACAATATTTCAATTCGTAGGTGCACTGGTTGCCCTAATCATCATTCACGAGCTCGGGCATTTTATCGCTGCTCGTTTGTTCAAAGTCGAGGTTGAGGAGTTTGGGATTGGTTTTCCACCTCGCCTGGTCACTCTTTTCACTGTCTGGGGCACGAAATTTACGCTGAATGCCATCCCCCTGGGAGGATTTGTCCGTCCGAAAGGTGAAAACGATCCGAATGTCCCAGGTGGGCTGGCCCATGCCAGTCCCTGGGTCAGGTTGGTGGTTTTATTTTCCGGCCCCCTGGCGAACCTCCTGGTTGCTGCGATTTTATATACGACGATTTTTACTCGCATGGGTACTCCGGACCCTAGCCAGGTGCAGATTGTCGACATCTCCGAAAACTCGCCGGCTGCCGTCGCCGACCTGAGGCCTGGGGATCTCATACTCAGTGTAAACGGTCAAGAAGTAAACAGCACAGATACCCTGTCCCGTTTGATTGCCTCCAGTCTCGGCGAGTCCACGACGATCACTTACTTGAGAGGCGATCAAACAGGCCAAACCGTGCTTGTCCCACGTCTAAACCCACCACCCGGGGAAGGCGCGATCGGGATCGTGATGGGGAATCCTACACAGCCGGTTGGATGGTTTGAAGCGTTACCCTCCGGCACTGCCGCGGTTTATTATCATGGAAGAGCACTGTTGGAGCTGCCGATGAACTTGATCCGCGGCGAAGTCGCGCCGGAAGAAGGCCGCCTGGTTGGTTTTAAGGGAATGTTCGATATCTACCAGGAGGTGCGGGAAGGCGAGGCCTTCCCCGGCACACCTCGGGATGTCAATATCATGTTCTTCTTTACGAATATCACCATTTCCCTTGGTTTACTGAACCTATTTCCTTTCCCGGCCTTGGATGGCGGGCGGATTTTGTTTACCTTGCCCGAGATTCTCTTCCGCCGGCGCGTCCCTCCGGAGTATGAAGGCCTGATCAACCTGGTTGGTTTTGGGATCCTCTTGATGCTCCTGCTATATATCAACTTGCAGGATTTTCTTTCACCTGTTTCAATTCCCCGATAAAAGTGCCAAGTTATCGAAAAAGCTATGCCTACACCCGACGAAATTCCCTTCCGGCAAATGCTGGATGCTTTATTGAACGAGGATATTCCATTTCACCCCCGTTACCTGTATCGCCTCTCGGATTTGAGCTCTATCGAGTTGGCAGAGTTGGAAGGCGTCTGGGGTCAAGTTTCAGTTTGGCGAAGACAGGCCTTGATGGAAGACCTGGAAATCCTGGGTGAAAATGATTACCTGCTTTCTTATGAAGCAATTGGGCGTTTAGCATTGAGGGACGTGGACCCACAGGTCCGCGCAACTGCCATTCGCCTGCTCTGGGAGTACGAAGATCAGGAGCTGGCTCATATTTACCTGGATTTAATGGAAGCGGACAGCGACACAAAGGTGCGCGCCGCAGCCGCAGCTGCCTTGGGCAAGTTCGTGTATTTGGGGGAGGTGGAAGAATTGCCCGAGGACCTGGAGTATGAGATCGAAGAAAAGCTCTTAAGGACGGCTCAAGGCCAGGATGAGAGCCTCGTCCGCCGGCGCGCTCTCGAATCCTTGGGTTACTCTAGTAGAGAGGAAGTTCCTAAGTTGATTCAGGATGCGTTTGAATCAGAGCAACGTGAGTGGATTGCAAGCTCTTTGTATGCGATGGGTAGGTCAGCTAATGAAGGCTGGAGAGAGCAAGTTCTTTCAAAGATGAACAGCCCCTTCCCTGCTGTTCGTATGGAAGCCGCGCGTGCTGCTGGAGAGCTAGAGCTTTCCGACGCCACACCTGCATTGCTTGAGCTGCTGGATGATGATAATGTCGATGTGCGCAGTGCTGCAATCTGGTCCCTTTCTCAGATCGGTGGGCCTGGTGTACGAACCATCCTGGAAGAAATGCAAGAACAAACTGACGATGAAGAGGAAGCCGAGTATATCATCACAGCCCTGGATAACCTCGATTTCACCGAAGAAATGGCGATGTTCACTTTGTTCGATATCAGCGGTTCTCCACGGCAAATTCCTGAAGCAGAGCCAGCCAATAAGCCGGGCATAGAGGAGGGATTTTCTATGCTCAGTGAGGACGATCTGGAGGAGGAAGAGGTTTATTATCCCATTGATGATGTTATAGAAGATGATCCTTTTTATTCCGACGACGATGACTTGGAGGATTTTGAGGAAGATCCGGATTGAGTGAGCTTTTCGGCCTGTTCCTGAACAACTTATTGCCCATTTTCCTGATTGCCGGAGCCGGTTATTTGCTTTCGAGGAATCTAGGAGTAAATTCCCGCCCAATTTCACAATTAAGCTTTTATATCTTCAGTCCCTGTCTTGTTTTTGTGCTCATTACCAAAAATGAGCTCGGTAATACTGAAATTTTGCAAATGATGTTCTATCCGGCCGTGTTGGCGTTATTGGTCGGTTCGATCACATATCTGGTAGGAAGAGCGATTAAGCTGGAGCGCCGGCTGCTGATTGCAACTGTCCTGGCAGCTATTTTCATGAACGCCGGAAATTATGGACTTCCTGTAAATTTGTTCGCCTTTGGGGAGTCAGCTTTAGCTCATGCCAGCCTGTTCTTCGTAATGATGAGCATCCTCACCTACACAGTTGGCGTGGTTATTGCATCTATGGGCTCGTACAGTCTTTTGGAATCCCTGGTCGGCTTATATAAAATCCCAGCCATTTACGGTGTCCTATTGGCTTTCTTGTTCACCAATCTAAATTTAACTCTACCGTTACCAGTGGATCGTACGGTTACCCTTTTAAGCAATGCTGCCATCCCCTCCATGTTGATTCTCTTGGGAATGCAGCTACAGAAGGTACAATGGAACGGGTATCCCAGGGCGCTGGCGCTGGCGGGGACAATGCGATTGTTGTTCGCGCCCCTGCTCGCCGCTGGCCTTAGCCTCTTGTTTGGGATTGCTGGCCCTGCCAGGCAAGCCTATATTTTGGAAGCCGCTATGCCTACGGCAGTATTCACGACCATCCTGGCTACCGAATACGATCTTGAGCCGGCTTTTATCACAACCGCTGTACTAACAACCACATTGATCAGCCCATTGACCTTGACGCCATTACTTGCCTACCTGGGTGGTTAGATATGTCATCTTACTTCTTACAACGAATTTCTCCCCTCATCGTGATGGTTTTCCTTACTGCTACGTTTCCAGGTTTTCACGCTCAAGCGAGGGAAGTGGTCGAAGCCTCGGTTGAGTATCAATATGGCGAGTGGATCAAATTTACGGCGAAGACCAGTTCGGATCTGGCTATAAAGGAAGCGCTGATTTCCTTAAGGGCCAGGGGGGAAGCCGACACATTCGTGGAACATGCAGTCCTTACCCCGGATGGGGAGCTTTCATATCTCTACAAGGTAGCCGACCGGCCTCTGCGCGCTTTTACGACTATCGATTACTGGTTCACGATCACCCCTCAAGATGGGGAAGAGTTCACAAGCCCGGCATATAATTTTAAATATGACGATAACCGGTTCATCTGGCAACATCTCTCGAATGATCCCTTCCAGGTTTACTGGTTCGAGGGTGACCTGGCTTTCGCCCAAAGTGTACTGGATGTAGCCAATGAAGGGCTTAACCGGGCTAAAAGTCTCCTGCCAGTACAGGTACCGTCTACCCTTACGATTTATGTTTATGCAAGTGCAAGCCAGATCCCCGAGACGCCCGGTAAAGATTGGGTAGCTGGTCATGCCTATCCTGATTTGGGATTAATGGTTGTCTCGCTTCCAGACGGACCTGAACGTCGCTTGGAAATGGAGCGCCAGGTCCCTCATGAGTTGATGCATATCCTGCTCTACGAAACCACCGGTCAAGGCTATGAAAACCTGCCAGCCTGGTTGAATGAAGGCTTATCGACAATGGCCCAGTTGTATCCCACGCCAGAATACCAGATCCTGCTGGAGAATGCGATCCAGAACGATAGCCTGCTTCCTATGGCCTCTTTATGCCAGAACTTTCCTATCTATGCCTCCAGCGCTTATCTTTCCTATGCAGAAGCGACTTATTTTACCCGCTATATCTACCGGCAATATGGGTCCTCGGGGCTTTCCAGCCTGGTTACAAGTTATGCGGATGGTTTGGGTTGTGAGCGTGGAGTAGAAGTTGCCTTGGGCACCTCCCTCACTCGTCTGGAGGACCAGTGGTTGAAAGAAAGCCTGGGGGTGAAATCTGATCCTGCGGTGGAGGAGCGAGATCCCCTGATGCCCTGGTTCTTCCTCCTTTTCGTGGTTTTAGCTGTTCCATTAACGTTAGCCACGGCAGGTGTGATTGCTGGCCCGCGTAAGCGAGTAGAAGTCTGATCTTATGGATATCCCCAGGCCTTCTGGGGGTTTAACAGGGAGGCGATGATGCCAGATGCTAGTAAATCTCAACTGCATGCTATTGTTGAGGGGCGGGTGCAAGGAGTTGGCTTTCGTTATTTCGTTTTAGACGCTGCGAATGAATTAGGCGTCACCGGATGGGTGCGCAACCGGTATGACCAGACTGTGGAAGTCACGGCCGAAGGTGAGCGAGAAGATTTGGAAAAACTGCTTATTGCCCTTCGCAAAGGCCCGCGAGGATCTATGGTGACGGATGTAAAGCCAGAATGGCAGGAAGCCCAGGGGGAGTTTAGCAGGTTTAGTGTCCGGTCTACGTATTAACCAAACCCCAGGCCGCGTTCCTTAAGGGAAACAAAGCGCCAGTTTCCAATCACGATATGATCGAGCACCTCGATGTCCAGGAGTTTCCCTGCCTGGATTATGGCGCGAGTGATGGCTATATCCTCCGGGCTGGGTGCGGGGTCTCCACTTGGATGGTTGTGCACAACGATAATGGATGCGGCTGACCGGCGGATAGCATCTTTAAAGAGCTCGCCTACCCGAACCTGGGAGGAGTTTAAGGACCCCATATAGACGTGTTTCCTGTTGATCACCTTGTTGCGAGTGTCCATACAAATAACGTGCAGCTCTTCCTGTTCTTTAGCGCTGAGCGCATGCATGAATAGGTTGGCTGCATCGGCCGGGCTATGGATGCTGTCCCGTTCACGCACCAGGTCTTGAGCCAGGCGGTTACCCAATTCCAGGGCGGCTTTGATCTGAGCAGCTTTAGCCGGGCCAATCCCATGCTCGTTACACACCTCTTCGTAGGATGCTCTATGCAATCCCTGCAGACCATCGAATTTTTGCAGAAGACGCTGGCCCACCTGAACTGCATTTTCTCCCGGTACACCTACTCTGATCAAGATAGCCAGAAGCTCAGCACTGCTAAGCACCTCTGCACCATAGCTGGCAAGCCTCTCCCGCGGCCTCTCGGAAGAGGCCAGATCGGTAATGCGGTAGGTCGTTGGCGTCTCTTTCATTGCTCCTCCAGCAAGCTGAGTTATAGATTTTGGTTCTTAGGGATCGTTGGATGATTAATTTCCTACGCCTACACTATACAATAAGCTAGAAACAATAGCAAGCGGTCAACGCGCCTTCATGCTATAATCCCTTTGATTGGAGCGATGATGAACCCCTTTGACCCGTCCACAATCAACAATACATTAACTGCACTGTCGATCTGGGGTGGTGCATTCCTGGCGGCTTTCTGGTTGAGCCTTATTATTTGGACATACCGGGATATCCGCGCCCGGGCACGCGATCCTCTTGGAAGAGTAATGGCTTTGCTGGTTGTGGCGCTCTTTTTTCTTCCCGGGCTGGTGGTATATCTGATCTTACGCCCACCACGGACAATGGAAGAGGAATACCAAAACACTTTAGAAGAAGAGGCTATGCTCCAGGCAATCGAGGATAGCCAGTTATGCCCAGGTTGTGGTCGCAGGGTAAGAGAAGCCTGGGTGCTCTGCCCGAACTGCCAGACTAAATTGAAGAAACCTTGCCATCAGTGTGGAAAATTGATGGAGCTACCCTGGAATATTTGTCCCTTCTGTGGAATTCCTGCTCCCGGAATGCGCCGTGAAAATATCACCCTGGACGAGGCGATGAGACCTCTACCGGTGGAGATGGAAGAAGAACCTGGTTAGCTCAAGATAATGGTTTGAAATGATGAACCCCCCGTTGGAAGACAGCGGGGGGTATTTTTCTTTCTCAATTCTATGGAGAGACAGAGGAATCGTGTTTTATCGTTTCAATGCATTCCATCCCGCATATCCGGCTGTCTCTCCTAGCTCTGCTTCGATCCGTAACAACTGGTTGTACTTGGCGACCCGGTCGGAACGGGCTGGCGCTCCTGTCTTGATTTGCCCCATATTCAGGGCAACGGCCAGGTCTGCAATGGTTGAATCTTCGGTTTCACCAGAGCGGTGAGAAGTGACCGCCCGCCAGCCAGCCCTATGACAGGTTTCCACGGCTTCGATCGTTTCTGTTAAGGTACCGATCTGGTTGAGCTTTACCAACAATGCATTGGCGGCTTTCTCGGAAATTGCCCTGCGTACCCTCTCGGGGTTGGTCACGAGCAGGTCGTCTCCAACAATCTGTAGCCGGTCACCCAATTCCTGGACCATGAGCTTCCATCCATCCCAATCATCTTGGGCTAAACCGTCCTCGATCGAGACAATAGGGTATTGGTCTACCCAGGATTTCCAAAACATTACCATTTCTTCAGAGCTCAGCTTCCGGCCTTCCTTGCGCAGGTTGTACTGGCGAGTCTCCTCTTCATAGAACTCTGAAGCTGCCGGATCCAGGGCAATGGAAATCTGCTCGCCAGCTTGATAGCCGGCTTTTTCGATTGCAGCCAGGATCACCTCGACTGCTTCAGCATTAGCCTTAAGAGCCGGCGCATAGCCTCCCTCGTCGCCGACCAGGGCGGTGTAACCGCGCTCTTTGAGAACAGATTTCAAGGCGTGATAAATTTCAGCACCCCATTGCAATCCTTCTTCGAAAGAAGAAGCGCCGAGAGGCATGACCATAAATTCCTGTGCATCTGTAGATTGCCAACCCGTATGCGCTCCGCCGTTGAGGATATTCAGCATCGGGACGGGCAAAACATGCGCATAGACTCCCCCGATATAGCGGTATAGAGGCAGGCCTAGTGCATTGGCAGCTGCTTTTGCCACTGCCAGGCTGGTACCTAAGATCGCGTTTGCTCCCAAATTACCCTTATTCGGTAATCCATCAAGCTCAATTAGAGACTCATCGATCGCCTTCTGTTCAGTCGCATCCCAGCCCAGAAAGGCATCCGCAATGCTATCGTTTACGTTTTCAACGGCCTTTATAACGCCTTTGCCTGAATACCGACCTTTATCCCCATCTCGAAGCTCTAGCGCTTCGTGGACGCCAGTGGAAGCGCCAGAAGGCACAGCCGCCCGTCCCCAGCTCCCATCCATCAGAGTCACTTCAACCTCGATAGTTGGGTTGCCGCGCGAATCGAGTATCTCTATAGCGGAAATGTCTTCAATTGTTGTATCCATTTGTCACCTCTTGATGAATATATATTGGGTCCTTTAGCATGCCAGAGCAGGATAAATGATAGAGCGTTTTTTTACTGCCTCTCACTAACCTCTTGCTGTGGGCATGTTGAGATTCTTAGATATCCGCACCCGTACCACGGCTAGTATAATCCAATTCCAATTGGCTGGTATTGCCGCTGGCAGCCGTGGTTCTGCACAATTAACCTGGACCAATCCCTATACCCCTCCGAACCAGATGATGTGATTGGGCTTTGTCTATATACCCTCATCCACCTCCGCGTGGAGGACGCGATCCTGTCCTGCGCGCTCCTTGACAGCCCTGATGAACGATCGGAAAAGCGGGTGAGGGCGGTTTGGCCTGGAGAGGAATTCTGGGTGGAATTGGGTCCCGACCATGAAGGGATGGTCGGCTATCTCTGCAATTTCAACCAGGCGACCATCGGGAGATAACCCAGAGAACCTCATCCCTGCATTTTGCAATAAGTCTCTATAGGAGTTGTTCAACTCAAAGCGGTGACGGTGCCTCTCGTGAACCAGGGATTCGGGGTAAGCGGTTGCAGCGCATGTATCAGGTTGGAGCTGGCACGGGTATAACCCAAGCCGCATCGTTCCGCCCATATCTGCGATAGCGCGTTGATCAGGCATCAAATCGATCACTGGGTGAGGTGTGGAGCGATCGAATTCCGTTGAGTTGGCGTCCTCCGAGTTAAGCGCATGGCGAGCCAGCTCGACCACCATCAATTGCATACCCAGGCATAAGCCTAAATAGGGGACTTTATTCGTGCGTGCATAATGCGCAGCCCGGATTTTTCCTTCTGTCCCACGGCTTCCGAAACCACCCGGTACGATAATCCCATCCGCTTCCCGAACGATCTCCCAGCCGCGATCTTTCTCAAGCTCTGAGGAGTGGACCCAACCAATCTCGACTTCCACCTCTTCGGCTAAACCGGCATGTTTAAGCGCTTCACGTACACTCATATAGGCGTCATGCAATTCTACGTACTTGCCGACCAGAGCAACCTTCACAACCGCTTTCTCGCGGTTTACTTTGCTGATGAGCTGCTCCCATTCGGTCCAGTTTGGGCTGCGGCGAGGCTCGAGCTTCAGGCGATCGAGAACGTACTCTGCCACCCCTGCGTCTTCCAATAAGAGTGGCACCTCATATAGGATTGGTGTCGTGACCATGGGAACGACAGCCCGCATATCTACATCGCAAAACAAGGCGATTTTTTCGCAGAGGTCGCTATCCACAGGATAGTCGGAGCGCGCCACGATCATATCCGGTGAGATACCGATAGATCTGAGTTCCCGGACCGAGTGTTGAGTAGGCTTGGTTTTAAGCTCCCCGGTAGCTCCGATATGAGGCAGATAAGTGACATGGATATACAAGGTGTTTTCGCGACCTACATCACTGCGCATCTGCCTCAAAGCCTCCAGGAATGGCAGCGATTCGATATCTCCGACTGTACCACCGATTTCTACCAGTACGATCTCTGCTCCCGTGGTTTTTGCAACCAGACCAATTCGGCGTTTGATTTCATTGGTGATATGCGGAATCACCTGGATCGTACCCCCCAGGTAATCTCCGCGCCGCTCTTTGGCAATTACATCTGCATACACCTGGCCGGTAGTGACATTGCACACCCGGTTCAAGCTGATGTCTATAAAGCGCTCGTAATGTCCGAGGTCAAGGTCTGTCTCGGCGCCATCGTCGAGCACAAATACCTCGCCATGCTGGTATGGGCTCATCGTTCCTGGATCGACATTTATATAAGGATCCAACTTCTGCACGGCAACAGCAAAGCCACGCTCTTTTAATAATCGACCGAGGGCGGCAGCCGTGACTCCCTTTCCAACTGAGCTTACTACCCCACCTGTAAAAAAGATATATTTTGTAGGCATGCTTTCCTCCATAATTAAAAATTCATGGTTAAGTTTATCCCTGTTTTCTACCTATTCCCTCACCTCCATGGGGTGTCATTTGGAGTGGATACACAGCAGGTAGATTTACAAAGGAAGTGGGGAGGCCCGTTGACCGGTGACCTCCCCACGGAGTTAGCGAAGTAAAAAGTTAAGTACCTGTCTTGCATTATCCTACCAATCGTGTCAAATCCTCTGCAGCCCGACGCATTTCTAAAAAAATCAAGCCCAGCTTTGCTTGCTCGCGGGCCAGGGCTGTAAGAACTGCTTCTTCACCCACGGATGTAAGGATCACGTAACCGCTACCACCTCGAATATATACTTGCTCCAACGCGCCTCTGCCAAGCTCTCCCGAGATGCGTTCGCCAAGGCTGAGCATTGCTGCAGACATAGCCGAGACACGATCTTCTTCCACGTCGGAGGGTAAGGCGGATGCCATGATTAATCCGTCTACGGATACGACAGCCGAGGCTTCGATGTCTGGCGAGGCAGCCTGCATATCTCTTAATCGGTTAACCATAAGATCTGTCCTCGACCTGGTCATAGCGCCGCGCCCTCCCTACAATTTTCTATTATAAAATGAGAACCAGACAAAAGTTTACCATACTTGTAAGCCAATTGCAAAACAGGTATAAAGTATGCTCGCTGTTCATAGATCGGTGGGGTGGCTCAGGCAGTTGACCGGCCCGAGTCTCCATGTTAAACTACCTGCGCTATGTTGCACAGGCTGGTGAAGATCTTGCTTATCTTCCTTGTGATCTTTCCTATCCGGGCTCTTGCTCAAGAAGAAGTCGAGTCACCACCGGATGTATCGATCCTATCCCCAGTCCCCGGTCAGGCAATTCGGGGAAATTACCCTTTGATTGTAGATACAAGTATCGAGGGATTTGCCTTTGCAGAGCTAAGCTTCGATTATGAAGTCGCGCATCAGGAGACCTGGTTTATAATCAGCCAAAGCGATCAGCCGCTATCCGATTCAGTTATGGCAGAATGGGATACAACCCTACTTACAGATGGTAACTATAATTTGCGATTGGTGGTTTTGTTGAAGAACGGGACCCAACAGACCAGCCTGGTGACTGGAGTTCGTGTGCGGAATTATTCTCCTGTGGAGACGGAGACGCCAACCCCGAGTGCAACCGTTGCGCCGATGGCGACCCCACTGCCGACTGAGACACCAATCCCTTCTGCCACACTCATACCCTCCACCCCAACCCCGTTGCCTCCAAACCCTCTCGTGTTTTCCTCTCAGGATATCGGTCTTAACTTCTTAAGAGGCGCGGCAGGAGGCATCGCCTTCGTGGTGTTGATGGGCCTATACCTGTCATTCCGCAATCGCTTCCGCAAGTAATCCTATCTGCTTTTACTAAGGGGAATAAGAGATGAGGCGCCTGAGCAAAAACCATGCGATGACGAACATGGCAACCCCGATTGCCAAAAGCCCCCCGATCAGGATCGGGTCGATAGGGAAACCTCGTAAGGCGATATCACGCAGCATGATTATCCCATAGGTTGTGGGTAAAGCCCAGGAGACCACCCGGACTGCCGGGATGAGCATTTCCAGCTCCATCAGAAAGCCGCTAAAGAACACGCTGGCCAGCAAAACGATCATCGAGTATTGGACAGCCTGGCTATCCGTTTCCGATAGAAGAGAAATGACGAAACCGATGCCCAAGGATGTGAAGAGTACTGCCGCCAGGACAAGTGCGAAATATGGCCAATACCCAATCATGGGCATGTTCAGTACAAATACCAGCAATATGCACAACAGGGTAGCGATAAAAGCTCCAAATATCAAGTAGCTGATATATTTACCCCATAACGCTTCCCCGGCGGATAATGGTGATACTCGAAAGAGCTCCATAGTTCCAACGCTTCTCTCGCGCACAATGGACAAGGCCGCGAAAGTGACCGCCAGGTGCTGTAGCAGCAACGCCAGGACAGCGGGAGCAAAATAGTCAGGCGGTGTGGGTTGGACGACTGCTATGCTTTGGGTTTCACTTCGGAATGGGCTTACAAGGATATTGGGGGAGATATTCTGAAACTCTTCCAGGCTGTTTTCCAGGTTTGCGAGGTTTTGGTCGATCCTTTCCACGCGGTCCAATCGCTCACCTTCTGTCCCTCCCTCACTTATCTCGCTGGTATCCTGTTGGATAGCTGATAGCGTCGCCAGCATCTCTTCAGCATCTGTCTGTTCCTCTTCTCCCAGCGTTTGTTGTACGCCAGTAAGCAAGCCTAATGTTGCGCCGATTGCTAGAGATACACTATCTACGTCCCTCTCCAGGCTTAACCGGTTCTGTTCTTCAGCGCTGGCCTCATCATTCTGGATAGCATTTCGCATGGCCATGGTACTCGTTCTGGCACGCTGTAAATCTTGCCTTACAACAGCTGCGTCCCTTTGGCCAGATGTAGCCACTTCTTGAAGCACTCGGCGGTTCACTTCGTCTACATATGCCTGCCCAAAATAATTGATATAGTCAACCTGGAATGGGTCAATTTCGTAATGATAAAGGATAAAGGTAGCCTGTTCGTTATTCCGGATTTGCTCATATGCATTTTCCGGGGCCAGGGCTACGACGTCCACCTCTCCCCTGGCGAGCAGGTCCAATGCAGCGACGCCATCGTGCGTAACCCCCTCATAAATAAGTTGTGGTCCCAGGCTAGGCGCGTATTCTTCGATCTGCAGGGCCAGGATGCTCTGAGGATGGGCGACAAATAGCGTACGAAGCTGAGGTGGGTCGACTCGGTAACCAATCCCGAAGATTAACAAGATCAAGAAGGGGCCTAAAACAAGCGTGAAGACCAGGCGAGGTTGGCGCATGATCTCAAAAATTTCTTTACGCAAGAACGCTGACAGCCGGATCAGGGCACGGAAAAACCTGTTAAACACTTTCCTCACCTTGTCTTTCTTCTACTAACTCAACGAAAATATCATCAAATGGCGGTACATATTCCTCGATCGATTCGACGGAAATCTCTTGAGAATTACTCCACTCCAATAAGTCGGGGATGGCCGTGCTGGCCTCATCAACGACCAGACGATAATGATTAGGGCCAGTGCGGTCGATCTTTCCCTTTACAAAAGGCATTCCATTGATGTATTGTTCATCCTGGTTTCGTAGTGGCTGCAAAGTGATGATATCGACTACATCGCCCCCGTAGGCGCGTTGACGCAATCCCTCAGGTGTATCCACTGTGAGCAGTTTACCCTCTACGATTACCGCTATATAATCGCAATATGTGGCTTCATTAACGTACTGGGTGGTCACTAATAATGTACTACCAGTCTTCTGCAGTTCTTTAAAATGGTCCCAGAATTTTCTTCGCAAAACTGGATCAACCCCTGCTGTTGGCTCATCGAGGAAAATTAATTCCGGTTTATGGAGTAACGTGGCTGCCAGGGATAGCCTGCGTTGCATGCCACCAGAGGTATCGCGAGCCAGTTTTCTCTTATGATCGCTCAATTCTACGAAATCAAGAACTTCTTCCAGGCGTTTCCTCCGCACAGGGCTCATACCATAGATGGAGGCCGCGAAGTTTAAATTTTCCCAGACAGTCAGGTTGGGATAAAGCACAAAGAGTTGAGGCATATAGCCGATCCGGGCACGTAAACCCTGAGTGAACTGCTCTGGTCGTTTACCGAGCACGATAACCTCCCCGGAGGTTGGCTTATAGATGCCGGTGAGCAAGCGGATGGTGGTTGTCTTTCCAGATCCGCTCGGGCCGATAAAACCGAAGATCGAGCCCCGGGGGACATCAAAAGTAATATTCTGAACGGCTACCTGGTCCCCAAATTTTTTCGTAATATTTTTAGCAGAGGCTGCAGGTGAATGCATTTCCACAGCTTGCAGCCTGCCGAGGTCGCTTGGTGCAACATATGCCATGAAATCTCTCCTGCTTGGCATTTGGTATTAAGAAAACCCGATAATCCTCCCCCATTAACTAATATTCTATCATGTAATCAGCTTCTCTGCCGATTCATCCTTCTTCGTTCAATATCAATTTATCTCCTAAACCGGGAGCTAGCGTTGGGAATGTCAATAACCTCTTTGGGGGTTCATCTCGTTGTAAAGGGATAAACCTTCCAGGTACCGTTGAAGGTTTTCGGTAAACATTTCCAGGGCGCGTTGGTCGTAGTAAGGTGTATTTCCTGAGATATGGGGAGTAATAATGGTATTGGATAGTTTCCAGAACGGGTGATCCGATGGAAGTGGCTCCTCTTGGAATACATCCAAGGCTGCTCCGGCGATTTTCTTGTCTTTCAAAACAGAGTACAGGGCTGACTGATCGACGATTCCTCCGCGTGAGATATCGATCAAAAAAGTATTGGGCTTCAGTACAGCCAGCTCTTCCGGTCCAATCATCTTGCGGGTTTCCGGAGTGAGGGGCACGGTGATCACGACAAAATCGCACTCCTTGAGCATGGATTGTATCGCCTGAGGTGGGTACAGGCGGTGTACCATGTCACCGGCGGGGTCCCCCTGTCCTTCGGGTATATAGCCTTTATCTTCCGGATCCATCGTGTTACGTTTGGTAGCTAATACGGTAGCTCCAAATGTATGCAGCAGGCGCGCAATCTGGCGTCCAATGCTTCCATAACCAACGATCCCTACCGTGCTTTCGCTTAATTCCTGGGGGGTGAAACGCTCCCAGCGATCGCGTGGCCATTCTGCCTTCTTTTGGTTTGCCATAAGCTCAGGCAAGCGGTGGCCCAGGGCAAGCATCATCATCAGTGCATATTCGGCCAGTTTAGAAGCAGCTGCTCCGCTCAGCGTTGTTGCCACTACGCCAGTCTTTTGGAGTATCGGAGCATCCAGGATATGATCGATCCCAGCCCAGTGGAACTGGATCCAGCGTAAATTCGGAGCCTGTTCCTGGGTGGGGATCACATTGTTTGTGTACAGCACTTCAACCCGCGACCACAGCTCATCCGGAACTTCTTCGGGTTTCCGGGCTTTTGAGATCGTGAACTTGAGCCGGGGCGATACTCCCCGGAGCTGGTTGACCAGGTCTTCAGAAAAAGGCAGGGTGATTAAGACTTCTACAGGTACAGGCATAATTATTGTCCCCAATATACAATCGAAACGGTGGGTAAGTGTGGGATAAATGTGGGATATGTGGGATATTTATTGTCCATCTAATCGAAAATTCTCAAGCAATTTCTACCGCCCTCGATAATGAATTTCACTCATGGATCGTAACCGCTCCGCTGCGCTTTCGGGGGTCAAGTCGCGTTGTGGCATGGCCAGCATCTCATAACCGACCATGAACTTCCTCACCGTTGCTGAGCGAAGCAGAGGAGGATAATAATGAGCATGTAGATGCCAGGCTTCATGTGGGAGCCCATCGGTGGGAGCCTGGTGGAAACCCATAGAGTATGGGAAAGAGGTTTCAAAGAGGTTGTCGTAACGGGCGGTCACTTTTTTCAAGATATCCGCTAAAGAGGATTTTTCCGCCGGCTTTAAATCGGCAAGAGAGCTCATATGGCGTTGCGAGATCAATAGCAGTTCAAAAGGCCAAACCGCCCAAAAAGGTACCAGAGCTACAAAATGCTCATTCGATGTAACGATTCTATCCCCTATACTATCTTCAGATCTTAAATAACTGCAAATCAGGCAAGCATCATGATTGTCCCAGTAGGCTTGCATGGCAGCCATTTCCTTGGCTGGCTCATTGGGAATATGGCTGGAAGCCCAAATTTGATTATGGGGATGCGGGTTTGAAGCGCCCATCATGGCGCCCTTGTTTTCGAAAATCTGCACATAGGAAATTGTTTCAACTTGTCCTAGTTCTTCAGTCTGATCGATCCAACCTTGCACGACTGCTTCTACCTGAGATGGAGGTAGCTCCGGAAGGCTTAAATCATGCCTGGGGGAAAAGCACATTACCCGGGTGATCCCATATTCAGGTTGGACTTGAAAGAAGTCTTTTCCGGATAGGCCGGAGGGATTAACCTGTTCGCCTGCTTCTGGAAGCAACAGGGCCGGGAAGTCGTTATCGAAGACAAAGGTGGAATGATACTCCGGGTTGTTTTTCCCTTCAGCACGTTTGTTTCCAGGGCATAGGTAACAATTGGGGTCATAAGCGGGCAGGTTATCTGGAGCCGCTTTTTCGATCTGTCCCAGCCACGGGCGTTGGGTGCGGTGAGGGGATACAAGCACCCACTCTCCTGTCAAGGGGTTCTGCCTGCGATGCACTTTCATCTGATTTTTTCTACTGGCCCTTTTCTCCCTTAAGTTTCCCCGAGTATTATACTTGACCTGTTTCAAAAGCATGCCCTTGCCTTGCAATTTTGCCTTTGAATGTGTATAATGCATGGGCATGCGGGCGGTTAGCTCAGTTGGTTAGAGCGTTGCGTTGACATCGCAAAGGTCGTAGGTTCGAGTCCTATACCGCCCACACAACAGGCAAAAGCCGAGCATAATGATAACTGCTATGACCGGGACGAGTAACCGGGGTACAGACCAGGCAGGGATAAGGGATCATAGATTGGAAGTCCCTTTCGGCGTCTACCCGGTGAAAACCACCCGTGAGCGTGACCCTGAAAAGGTTTTTCCTCAGTAAGGCAAACGGCTGACCCCGTTACCGGTCTAAAGAGGAGGCTTAGCATTCCAATGCTGGAGAGCTAAGCTAGAATCTGGGTGGAACCGCGTGAGGATATCTCTCGCCCCAGTATGGGCGAGAGATTTTATGTTTTCTGGAATAGTTTATCCAAATCAGGCAGCCTGGATTTCGGCAACCAAATCCTCGGGCTGAATGGGAGAAGGAGTAAAAGATGGAAGAGAAACAAGTAGAACGTTACGAGGAGAGTGAACTTTACCGTATCCGCCACTCTGCCGCTCATGTAATGGCGCAGGCAATCGTGGATATGATTCCTGATGCTAAATATACGATCGGGCCGCCCATTGAGAATGGCTTCTATTATGATTTTGAGCTGCCGCGCTCTCTAACCCCCGATGACCTGAACCTCATTGAGAAGCGCATGCGTCAGATAATTGCTGGCAGGCATGGATTCGAAAAGCGGGTAATCTCAGCAGGAGAAGCACGCGAGATATTTAAAGACCAGCCTTACAAGCTCGAGTTGATCCAGGGCCTTGAGCAGGGTGGATTTGATGAATATGGCAATCACCTGGATGAGAAGCCGGAAATTTCGGTGTATGTTCACGATGATTTTGTTGATCTTTGCCGTGGGCCGCATGTTGAACATACCGGAAAGATCAACCCTTCCGCCATTAAGCTCATGAATGTTGCCGGGGCATACTGGCGAGGGGATGAGAACCGTCCTATGCTTCAGCGTGTTTATGGGACTGCCTGGCGGACAGCCCAAGAGCTGGAAGAATACCTGTGGAAGCTTGAAGAAGCTAAAAAGCGAGATCACCGGAAACTGGGTAAAGAGCTTGGCCTGTTCCATTTCTCGGAAGATGTCGGGCCAGGCCTGCCTTTATTCACTCCAAAAGGTGAGATGCTGCGCTACTTGATGGAGTCTTATGTGCGTGATGTACAAACTCGTTTCGGTTATGAGCATGTCTGGACGGGGCATCTTGTCAAGGAAGACCTGTACCGTCGTTCAGGCCACTACGAAAATTACAAAGAGTCCATGTTCCCACCGATGGTGGACGGAAATATCACTTTCCGCTTGAAGCCGATGAACTGCCCCAGCCATATGACTCTCTTCAAAGAAATGGGACGTCACTCTTACCGGGAGCTTCCCTTACGCTTTGCGGAGTTCGCCACTTTATACAGGTACGAAAAGACAGGCGAACTGACCGGGCTGACGCGCGTACGCGCCCTTACTCAGGACGATTGCCATATCTTCTGTACGGAAGAGCAGATCGAAAGCGAGTTCTCTTTGGCCTTACAATTGATCCAGGAAGTCTTGAGCCGCTACCAATTTACTGATTACAAGGTGCGCCTTTCCCTGCGAGGTGAAGGAGGAAAGTACGTCCAGGATGATGAAAAATGGATCAAAGCTGAGGCTGCCCTGCGCTCAGCCATGGACAGGAATAATGTGGATTACTTCGAGGCGATTGGAGAGGCAGCCTTCTATGGCCCTAAAGCTGACTTTATGGCTAAAGATGTGCTTGGGAGGGAGTGGCAGCTATCCACCATACAGGTGGATTTTATCCAGCCGGCCCGTTTAGGACTGACCTATATCGGCGAAGACGGGCAGGAGCATGTCCCGGTTGTCCTGCACCGGGCGGTCACGGGGACAACAGAGCGTTTCCTGGGCGTGGTCATCGAGCATTTCGCGGGTGCATTCCCCACCTGGCTCGCACCCATACAGGCCGTGTTGATCCCGATCGCTGACAGACACCTGAGCTATGTGAAGGATGTTGCAGAGAAACTAAAGCAGGCCGGATTGCGTGTCCAGATGGATGACCGCAGCGAGCGGATGAATGCTAAAATCCGTGATGCACAGAACCAGAAGATCCCTTATATGCTGGTGGTTGGTGATAAGGAGATGGAAGCTAGAACGGTGGCTTTGCGCTTGCGCTCTGGTGAAAATCCGGGAGCAATCCCTGTAGAGGAATTCATCCGCCGCTCTGAGCGGGATATTCAAGAAGGAGTTTAACGAAAAAGAGCCCCGATTGGGGCTCTTTTTTTGATCACCGAAAGGTCAAAACACTTCAACCGAGGTTCCAAATCCCGTCCGCTCCCAGAACTTACGCCCATCCTCTTGGGGAGGCCATTCTGGGGTGGTCCAACGAAAGAGCCATTTAGCCTCCTGGGGCCGCATATTGACGCAACCTGCGCTCATTGGGACCCCGAAGTTATTGTGCCAGTAAGTGCCGTGGAAAGCTACTCCAATGCCCATATCACCGAAGAAAATCGTCCAGGGCACACCCGGTAAGGTGTACACATCTGGCGCACCCGTCAATAAGAGGCCTCCCATATGCTTGGAGGGCATTTTTGAATAAATGTTTGAGCTGCCTTTAGGGGTTAAAGTCCCCTGGGGAGGCTCATAACGGTGCGGCCTTCCCGAGGATATGCGAGTCTCGAAAACGGGGGAATCCTCCTCGAAGGCAGTCAGGGTTTGCGTCGCCAGGGAGACCTCGATCCGTTTTTTGTGCGCCGGTACTTCAGGGGAAATAGGCGTTAATTCTTCGTCTGAAACCGGGCGCAGGTGGGCGGCGGGAACATGGTATTCAAGGCGCATCCCCTCATCGAAGATCCGGTACCAGGCGTGCCCGTCAGGCCCCTCGTCGATTCCAACCGCCCAATGCGTGGTCTCGTAATAGAGGCGGTTCTTAAGCTCCCAGCCGTTGGCTTGGGTATGGTAATAGATCTGGGTAAACGGGACGGTCACTTCGCAAAGTTGCCTGCCTGACTCGGGCAGGCTGGATAAGGGCCTGTTTTGCCGGATGCGTACCCTTTGCACGTAGGCGCTGTGGATATATCCCCCCCAGACCCTGTACCAGAGCGGGTTCCAT